>CAMCXZ010000001.1 GCA_945883725.1 Bifidobacterium breve
ACCTCTTCGGTAGCGGGATTAATAGAGTTGAAATGCGCTGAACCGTTAACCCATTTGCCGTTGATGAAATGGCCATATACGGGATCGATTTTAACTACGGAACGGGATTCCGGAGCTGCTGCATATTCGAAGTTCATTTGATTAGCCTCGTTAGTCGATCGTTACGTAGTTAGGGCTAGCGTAGTAGCCATCGGACATTTTCATGCGTTGCATAAGCAGATCATTTAGCAAAGCGCTGGCGCCAATGCGAAATAATGAAGGATTTAGCCATTCCGGCCCGGCTGTTTCATTTACTAGAACTAATTGCTTGATGGCATCTTTAGTTGTGCGAATTCCGCCAGCTGGCTTTACGCCGATGCGCACCTTAGTTAAGTCATAAAAATCACGAACTGCTTCGAGCATTACTAGTACTACTGGCGCTGTCGCAGCTGGCGCAACTTTGCCGGTTGAAGTCTTAATAAAATCCGCACCTGCCAACATTGCTAGGTAAGAAGCTTTGCGAACGTTATCCAAAGTGACTAGCTCGCCAGTTTCTAGAATAACTTTTAGATGGGCGCGATCTCCGCAAACTTCTCGAATTGCCACGATCTCTTCGAAAACTTCAATCAAGTGACCACTTAAGAAAGCACCACGATCAATCACCATATCAATTTCAGCAGCACCGGCAACAATGGCATCTTCGGTATCTTGTAACTTAACTGCCATCGAAGCACGCCCGGATGGAAAGGCAGTTGAAACTGCAGCAACCGGTAGTTCATGTGCGCCAATTGAATCTAAATGTTGGCGGGCGATGCCAACCATGTCGTTATAAACACAGACTGCGCCAACGCGGGGCACGGTTAAATCAGTTGGGTCGGGAAGAAATGCTTTAGAACATAGCGCCTGCACTTTGCCCGGGGTATCAGCGCCTTCAAGAGTTGTTAAATCAACCATTGAGATTGCGGTATCAATTGCCCAAGCTTTGCTCGTGGTCTTAATACTGCGAGTAGCCAACATGGCAGCGCGAGCTTCAGCGCCAACTTGATCAACACCGGAAAGCTGCTTTAAGTAGTTGCGAAGCGAAGCATCACTGCCATCGACGAGGCCATAGAAGCTCATGGGACCCCGCCTTTCGATGCTAATTAAGTGTGAGTAACGCCTGCAAAGGTGATCTTAGTTCATCGAGGACGATTTGGGCACTTACCGAATCTAGGGCAATAACTTCGACATAGCACTTCATCTTTGCCTCGGTGCCACTAGGGCGAATAATTATCCTAACTCCACCAGCTAGCCAAATTCGCAAGCCATCAGTTGGTGGCAAATCATTACTTGGCTTTTCTAAATCATCAATACTTTCAACTACTCGGCCGGCGATTATTTGAGGTGGATTAGCCCGCAGTCCACTCATCAACTTAGTTACATCGCTTAGTTCATTGACTCGGATCGAAATTTGCTCTGTTCCATGAAACCCATGACGAGCCCATACTTCATTAAGCAGATCAATGATCGTTTTATTCTCACTCTTAAGATCAACGGCAATTTGAGCCAACATTAGCGCTGCCGACAAGCCATCTTTATCGTTAACTGTTTGGGCATCTACGCAATAACCAAGTGCTTCTTCATAGCCAAAAGTTAGATTTGGAATCTTGGCTAGATATTTAAATCCGGTTAGCGTTTCAGTGAAATCTAACTTGTAATGTTTAGCAATCTTGCTCAAAATTGATGATGAGACAATTGAATTTGCCAGAATTCCTGATTTGGTATTGCGGGCAATTGATTCACCTAAAACCACACCCAGCTCATCGCCACGCAACATACGCCAACCAGTTTTCGGATCCTTAACAGCAGCAGCGCAGCGGTCAGCATCAGGATCATTGGCAATTACTAAATCAGCGCCAAAAGCTTTGGCAGTTTCTAACGCTAAATCAATGGCGCCAGGTTCTTCGGGATTCGGAAATGCCACAGTTGGAAAATCTGGATCTGGCTCAGCTTGGGCATCAACCAAAATTAACGAGGCAAAGCCAGCTTTATGAAATACGCGCTGTAGCGTCTTCGTGCCTACCCCGTGCATCGCGGTATAAACAATTTTTATATCTGCCGGTCTTGGTCCTAACAGCGCTGTGCGCGTTGTGTATTTGTGAACAATTTCTTCATCTAGAACTTCCCAGTTAGTGCCACGTGTTTGAGACTTAAGTGAAGTAACTTGATCAATATGATTTGAAATTGATTTATCAGTTGGCGTGATAATTTGGCTGCCACGATATTCAATGCCATCAACCGTGCCGCCAAGGTAGACCTTGTAGCCATTATCTTGCGGCGGGTTATGGCTAGCAGTGACCATTACGCCGACATCAACGCCTAATTCATTTACTGCAAACGCTAAAACCGGTGTTGGTAGGGGACGAGGCAATACATAAACTTTCATGCCCGCACCACTGAAAATCTCGGCACTAGTTTGGGTGAAATCCTCTGAACCATGGCGCGCATCGCGGCCAATAACAACGCTAGTAAGACCGCGCTCTTTCATATAGGCAACAAGACCAGCTGCGGTACGACCAACAACAGCGTTGTTCATACACGATGGCCCTGGGCCAATCGGGCCACGTAATCCAGCAGTTCCGAATTGTAAAAAGCCGCTGAAGTATTTACGAAGCTCTACTTCGTTACCGGCATCAAGTAAGGATTGTAATTGCGCTGCAGTTTTAGGATCTGGATCATCAGCAATCCAGGTTGAAACCTCGGCAGCTAGTTGTTGATCCATTTACTTAGATTAACTTTGGAATTACGTTTTTCAACAACTTGCCCATGCGATCTGCTGCTGCTTTGCCGGCGGCAATAACTTCCTCATGATTTAACTTCTCACCTGTCACACCTGCTGCTGCGTTAGTAACCAATGAAATGCCCAGAACTTCAGCTCCGAGAGCATGTGCGGCAATTGCCTCAGGAACTGTGGACATGCCAACTAAATCAGCGCCCATTCCGCGCATCATTAAAATTTCGGCTGGAGTTTCATAAGTTGGGCCACGCCAGTGCACATAGACACCTTCAGCTAAAGAGTCATCTTCGGCCTTCACGATGGCACGAATTCGGTTGCTATATAGATCTGTTAAATCTACAAAGTTGGCACCTTCAAGTGGGGAAGCTGCAGTTAACGAAATGTGGTCACGAATCAAAACTGGTTGGCCAACTTTATAATTTGTGTTTATGCCACCACATGCATTGGTTAGCACCACAACTTTACAACCGGCTTTGACTGCAGTGCGAACGCCATGAACTACCGGTTCCATTCCTTTACCTTCGTAAAGGTGAGTACGGCCAAGGAAAACTAGCACTCTAACTGTTTTACCGTTTTCAGTAATTTCGTATGAGCGAACTTTTCCAGAATGACCTTCAACTGCGGGAGCTAAGAAGCCAGGCAGCTCGTGCGCATCACATTCAAACTTTGGCGCGCCCAGAGCATCGGTTGCGCTTACCCAACCTGAACCCATTACTAAAGCAACATCGTGGGCGGGAATACCTGACCGTTTTGCGATTTCAGCAGCGGCAGATTCAGCGTTAATTAGCGGTTGGCTCATGCCTCAATAATGTCACAGAGCACGGTGCCACTAGTAACGCTCTCGCCAATTACCGCATTTAAGTTAGAGATCACACCAGAGCGATGAGCCATTAACGGCTGTTCCATCTTCATGGCTTCAAGCACGATTATCAGATCGCCTTTTTCAACGTTTTGACCTTGGGTTACTGCGACTTTTACAACCGTGCCCTGCATTGGGCTAGTTAAACCAACACCGCTAGACCCGCCAGCGAGTGCGTCTTTTGCACGGTGTCGCTTTACTACTGGTTCTGGCGCATGGACCAAGATTTCAAAGCGCTTGCCATTAATTTCAGCAACTAAATGATCTGCTGCTGCTTTGGTTTGCGCTTCCAGTGGCAAAACCTTAAATTCTGGAATCTCGTTCTTAAATTCTTTTTCGATGTAGCTGGTATATACCTTGAATTCATCGGTGAAGGCTGGATCTTGCAGAATCGCTTGGTGGAATGGAAGAGCAGTTGCCATTCCTTCAATCGTGAATTCGGCGATCGCACGACGAGCACGAGTAATTGCTTGTTCTCGGGTAGCGCCTGTGACAATTAATTTAGCTAGCAATGAATCAAAGTTTCCGGTGATGGCATCGCCAGTTCGAAAACCAGTATCAACTCGAACGCCAGGTCCAGTGGGCAACAACATCTTGGTAATACGACCAGGGGCAGGTAAGAAAGAACGACCAGGATCTTCACCATTAATGCGAAATTCAATGGAATGGCCACGAATTTCTGGATCGCTATATCCAAGTTCTTCGCCCATGGCGATGCGGAATTGTTCACGAACTAAATCGATTCCGGTAACTTCTTCACTTACTGGATGCTCTACTTGTAAACGGGTGTTTACTTCCAGGAATGAAATGGTGCCATCAACTCCAACTAAAAATTCACAAGTTCCAGCGCCGATATAGCCCGCCTCTTTCATAATGGCTTTAGATGCGCGATAAAGCTCTTCATTTTGGGCATCGGTTAAGAAAGGCGCCGGTGCTTCTTCAACTAGTTTTTGGTGACGACGTTGTAATGAACAGTCACGGGTACTAATTACTGCCGCATTGCCAAATTTATCTACTAATACTTGGGTCTCAACGTGACGGGGTTTATCTAAGTAACGCTCGACAAAGCACTCACCGCGGCCAAAGCCAGCAATAGCTTCACGTACTGCCGATGCGAAAGCTTCTGGAATTTCTGCCAGAGTGAACGCAATCTTTAGCCCGCGACCACCACCACCATGAGCTGCTTTAATCGCAACAGGTAGACCATGTTCTTTAGCAAAAGCAATAATTTCATCGTGACTATCAACTGGGTCAGCAGTTCCAGCTACCAGCGGTGCGCCAGCTTTCGCGGCAATTTTACGAGCTGAAACTTTATCTCCCAGGGCCCTAATTGCCGACGGTGGGGGACCGATCCAAATTAAGCCAGCATCAATGACGGCCTGCGCAAAGTCAGCATTCTCGGAAAGAAAACCATAACCAGGGTGAACTGCATCAGCACCAGATTGTTTGGCGATGGCAATTAGTTTCGGCACATTTAAATAGGTTTGCGTCGCATTCGTGCCACTTAATGAATAGGCCGAATCTGCCATTTGCGCATGCATGGAATCACGATCAGTTTCGGAGTAAACCGCGACACTCTCGATGCCATGGTCGGCGCAAGCACGTATTACTCGAACTGCAATTTCGCCGCGGTTAGCAATCAGAACACGTTTCATCCGAGCTCCTTAACTTGCGGCCAGGTGTATCCAAGTTCAGTCATTGCAGCCCGCAGGAATGGCATCGAGATACCAACCACGTTTGTGTAATCGCCCTCAATACTTGGGATAAATGGTGAGCTAAAGCCATCGAGAGTAAAGCCACCTGCAACATGTAATGGCTCACCAGTTGAAACGTAATCAGCAATTTCTAAATCGCTCATATCCGAAAAAGTTACCTTAGTAGTCACACGATCTGAAATTTCGCGGTCTTTGCTGGTATCAATAATGCAGTGTCCGGTATGCAGTAAGCCAGAATTGCCACGCACACGGCTTGCCCGTTCGGTTGCTACTTCTGGGGTGCCTGGTTTTCCGAGTGAAACTCCATCGAATTCAAAAGTAGAGTCACAAGCAATAATTACCGCATCGCCGGAAATCTGTTCGCGAACGGTATGCGCTTTAGTAATTGCCAGCGCTATCACCATATCGGCAGGTGACATCGCATTAAAAAAATCAGTTTCTTCATCGACATGGCTAACGATTATCTCTGGTTTCAAACCAGCTGACTCGAGTAATCGTCTGCGTGAAGTAGATGCCGAAGCTAAAATCAATCTAGTCATCTTAGAAATTACGACCAGAACCGAACTTAATTTGTTGCGGAAGTTGAGATCGCATCAATGGCATTGCCCAAACACTTCGCTTGACAACCGGTTTTAGCTCTTCGCGCTTGTGATTTGTTAATGCCAATTCGATCGCGGCAAGCTCATCTGCAGTTGGGTTGCCCGCAGTAACGCTAAATTTTGGTTTAGACGAAGTCATTAGAGTGGAATATTTCCATGCTTGCGAGGCGGCAGCGCATCGCGCTTGGTTTTAAGTGATCTAAATGCCTTAGCAATGTATTCGCGAGTTTGGCTTGGCTCGATAACCGCATCAACATATCCACGTTCAGCTGCCAAGTAAGGATTAGCTAGCGTTTCGTTGTACTCAGTAATTAATTCCGCACGCTTCTTATCCGGATCTGCGGCATCTTTAAGTTCGTTTCGATAGAGAATATTTACGGCACCTTGTGCGCCCATTACTGCAATTTCAGCACTGGGCCAAGCCAAATTGATATCAGCGCCAATATATTTTGAGCCCATCACAATGAAAGCACCACCGTAAGCTTTACGAGTAATTAAAGTAACTAGCGGAACTGATGCTTCAGCATATGCATAAAGCAATTTAGCGCCACGTCGGAGAATGCCATCCCACTCTTGTTCAGTTCCGGGCAAGAAGCCGGGCACATCAACCAAAGTTAATATCGGAATATTGAAGGCATCGCAGAAACGTAAGAAACGCGCTGCTTTTTCACTAGAGTTAATATCTAGGGTGCCAGCTAAATGCTGCGGCTGGTTAGCAATGATGCCAACTGACTCACCTTCGATACGACCGAAACCAACAACAATGTTAGGCGCATATAGAGAGTGAACTTCTAAAAATTCGCCTTCATCAAGTAGTGCCTGAATTAATACTTTCATGTCGTAAGGCTGATTAGTACTATCTGGAATCAAAGTATCTAGTGCATTATCAGTAAGTTTCTTCTCTAAACTCTCTGTTGCTGGCAAGTGAGGAGCGCCATCCATATTGTTACTTGGCAAATAGGAAAGAAGTGCTTTGACATAATCGATCGCATCGTCTTCGTTCTGGGCTAAGTAATGTGAGTTACCAGTCTTGGTATTGTGCGTATGAGCTCCACCAAGTTCTTCCATGCCAACTTCTTCACCAGTTACCGTTTTGATAACGTCAGGCCCAGTAATAAACATGTGTGAAGTTTCGTTTACCATCACGGTGAAATCTGTAAGTGCTGGTGAATAGGCTGCGCCGCCTGCACATGGACCAAGAATTAATGAAATCTGTGGGATGACTCCAGATGAACGGGTATTTAATCTAAAGATTCGGCCATATCCGCTGAGCGCTGATACACCTTCTTGAATACGAGCTCCACCAGAATCACTAATTCCAATTATTGGCATGCCATTTTTTAAGGCGTATTCCAAGATCTTTACGATCTTCTCAGCCATAACTTCGCCAAGGCTGCCACCCATTACCGTGAAATCTTGCGAGAAGAGAGCGATATTGCGACCATCAATTGTGGCAATACCAATAATTACACCATCACCGTATGGACGATTCTTCTCCATTCCAAAATGGACTGAACGGTGGCGAGCAAATTCATCAAACTCAATAAATGAGCCAGCGTCTACTAGTTTTTCAACGCGCTCGCGCGCAGTCATCTTTCCTTTGGCATGTTGTTTATCAATCGCACTTTCAGAGCCAGCATGGACTGCTTCAATTAGGCGATTGCGAAGATCTTCAATTTTTCCGGCAGTAGTATGCAGATCTGGCTTCATGCCCCTACGGTACTAGTTTTGGAGGTGGAAATGGTTCGAGAAGCGCTAAATGAGAGTGCGATGAACGCAACATTGCGCGGCAGTTACTGGCGGGTAAGTGTTTTTCAATCTGTCGTGTCCACCCAGTCCGAACTAATCGGAAAAGAAAATCTGCGACATGGTGATGTCTTCGTAACAGAATATCAAAGTGCTGGTCGCGGCAGATTAAACCGCACATTTGAAGCAACAGAATCAAGCGCGCTACTTTTCTCGCTTTATCTAGAACCAAAAAGAAATAAGTTGGAGTGGAGCGCAATTCCATTATTGACCGGATTGAGTTTAGTAAATGCGCTAAATTATTTGGATGTGAAAATTGTTACAAACTTAAAGTGGCCTAATGATCTGTTGATTAACGAAAAAAAAGTTGCCGGAATTCTGGCCGAAGCTAAATCTGATGGTGTAATAGTTGGCATTGGCTTAAATGTAGCTATGAGTAAATCTGAGCTACCTGTGCCAACAGCAACTTCATTAGCGCTAGAAAATTTCGCCGAATTAAATCGCAACATTATTTTGCCCGAGATTTTAAAGAACCTCGCACTTACCATCGAGCTCTGGGAAAATGGTTCGAATACGGTGCTCGAGCAGTATCGCGAAGTTAGTTCGACTCTGGGCAAAGAGGTTGAAGTTCACTTGCCTTCAGGTGAAATCCTCAATTCACGAGCGGTTGGAATCACTGATGTGGGCGAACTGCAGTTGGCCAGCGGCGCTCGAATTAACGTAGGCGATGTGATTCACCTACGATAGGCAAGTGAAATCGCCCTTTCCTCGTGTCGGCATAATCGGTGCCGGCCAACTTGGCCGAATGAGTGCCGCGCCTGCAGCAGCGCTAGGGGTTGATCTAGTTTTACTTGCGCAGTCGTCAACTGATTCTGGTGCGCAAGTTGCTGCATTCGAAGTTGGAGATTACCGCGATTTAGTTCAGGTTCGTGAATTTGCTAAGAAATGTGACTTACTTACCTTTGAACATGAACTCATTCCGATTTCGATAGTTAGAGCGCTTGAAAGCGAAGGCATCAAGTTCTATCCAACTTCGGAAAGCTTCATTTATTCACAGGATAAAGCTGCGATGCGTGAGAGGTTAGTGAATTACCTAGCCCCTAAATGGCAAGTTATAACCAAAGCAAATGAAATTTTGGATTATCCAGTAATCGCTAAGTCAATTTCCGGCGGCTACGATGGCCGTGGCGTATGGAAAGTTAATTCCGAAAGCGAACTTGCCACGATCTTGCTAGAAAATCCCAAGTTACTAGTTGAAGAGTTAATTGATTTTGATTTTGAAATTTCAATTATGGTGGCACGTTCACCACATGGACAAGCGGCAACCTGGGCGCCAACTCAAACTGTGCAGAGTGATGGCATCTGCACGATGACAATTGCGCCGGCTCCTGATTTAGCCGAAGCACTTGGTCAACAGGCTCAGCAAATGGCGCTAAATGTTGCGTCCGAAATTAAATTAGTTGGTGTCATGGCTGTTGAAATGTTTGTTAAAGGTGATCAGTTATTCATTAACGAGCTAGCAATGCGTCCGCATAACTCAGGCCACTGGACGATTGATGGGTCAGTTACTAGTCAGTTCGAGCAACACTTGAGAGCAATTCTAGATTTGCCGCTAGGCGACACCACTATGACGGCTAAGTATGCGGTGATGGGAAATGTATTAGGTGGAGACAAGCAAGACATGTATCGCCCTTATCTGCATCTCTTGGCTCGCACGCCAAAACTAAAGGTTCACCAATATCGCAAGGAAGTTAAACCTGGCCGCAAGATTGGTCATGTGACTTTACTTGGCGAAAACCTCGTAGAATTAACCACTGAAGTACAACATGCGATCGACTATATGGGCGGAGTTATTGATGAGTGATGTAGCAATCATCATGGGGTCAGATTCAGATTGGCCAGTAATGGAAGAAGCCGCTCAAGTGCTCGACAAGTTCGGTATTTCCTATTCAACTTCAGTTGTTTCGGCCCATCGCATGCCACTTGAGATGGTCGCTTTCGCACAAGGTGCGAAAAGTGCCGGGACTAAAGTAATTATTGCCGGCGCAGGTGGCGCTGCTCATTTACCTGGAATGGTCGCTTCCTTAACCACATTGCCAGTAATAGGCGTACCGGTACCGCTAAAGAATTTAGATGGAATGGATTCACTACTTTCAATTGTGCAGATGCCAGCCGGAATTCCAGTTGCAACTGTAGGAATCGGTAGCGCTAAGAATGCCGGAATTTTGGCAGCACGTATATTAGGAATTAGCGATGAGAAAATTTCGCAGCAAGTTGCCGATCACTTGAAAGAACTAGAAAGTGAAGCTAAAGCTAAAGGCGATAATTTAACTGCGCGCCGAAGTCAAAAAACTGGCTTCTAAAAGGTTTTAAATAAAACGCTGGTATTCAATCGCCGGGCAACGGTCCATTACAGTTAAGAGTCCGGCTGCTTGAGCTCGCTCTGCTGCAGCTTGATCAATCACTCCAAGTTGTAACCAAACTGCCTTAGCCCCGATTGCGATTGCTTGATCAACTACATCGCCAACTAAATTTGAATTTACAAAGCAATCAACCACATCGATTTGAATCGGGATATCAAGTAACGATTGATAGCCAGTTGCGCCATGAACCGCTTCAGCTTTTGGATGTACTGGGAAAATTTGATGACCTTTATCTTGTAGTAACTTGGCCACACCAAAGGCTGGACGATCTGGATTATTTCCTAGTCCGACCACTGCCCAATTCTTAAACTCAAGTACCTGAGAAATTGTTTCAGTGGTATTCATTGATTAATCCGTACGACCCAATGCATGGAATTTCCAACCAGCTGCACGCCAAAGTTCACGATCTAGGGCGTTGCGACCATCAATAATCATGGCTCCTTTAGTCAACGCTTTAATCGCAATTGGGTCAAGCTCGCGGTATTGCTTCCATTCAGTCAGATGCAAGATTAAATCAGCCCCAGTTACGCATTCTTCGATTGACTCAGTAAAACCCAAGTTTGGAAATCTCTTGCGGGCATTCTTGATTGCTTTTGGATCGTGTACAACTACTTTGGCGCCAGCAGCATGTAGCTGTGCGGCGATATCTAAAGCAGGGGAATCTCGCACATCATCACTATCTGGTTTAAAGGCAGCCCCTAAGACTGCAATTTTGTACTGAGTTAAATCTTCCGAAAGGTCAGCTCGCACTACATCAATAACGCGTTGTCGAGCGCGTAAGTTAATAGCGTCAATCTCGGTTAAAAACTCCAGAGCTTGCTTAGCGCCAAGTTCTTCAGCCCGTGCCATGAACGCGCGAATATCTTTGGGTAAACAGCCGCCACCAAATCCGATACCAGCTTGTAAGAATCGACTTCCAATTCGTGGGTCATAACCAATAGCTTTCGCTAATACAGTCACATCGCCACCTGCTGCCTCACAAACTTCGGCCATCGCATTAATAAATGAGATTTTGGTTGCCAAGAATGAGTTAGCCGCTACTTTAACTAGTTCGGCTGTTGGCAAATCAGCGCGAATCCAAGGGGTGCCAAGGGCCAGAACTGGTTCATAAACTTCCTTTAACATTTCTTCTGCTTTATCGCTACTTACTCCAACAACTAAACGATTAGGACGCAAAGTATCTTCGACCGCAAAACCTTCACGCAGAAATTCTGGGTTCCAAGCCAATTCCGCATGTGGTACAGATTTAAGTAACTCTTCGCGCAAAGATTGTGCAGTTCCAACCGGCACTGTTGATTTTCCTACTACTAGAGAACCCGGTTTTAAGTATGGGGTAATTGCCGCCACTGAAGAACGCACATAAGTTAAATCAGCCGCTAAGCCATCTTTACTTTGCGGGGTTCCAACGCAAACGAAGTGCATATCGGCATCAGATACCAGTGAAAAATCTGTTGTAAATGTTAGGCGGCCCGACTTAATTTCTTCAGCCAATAAAGTATCTAAGCCAGGTTCGTAAAAAGGTAGTTCGCCCTTACTTAACTGGGCAATTTTGGCGGAATCGGTATCAACGCCGATTACTTCAAAGCCTAGAGAAGACATGCAGGCAGCATGGGTTGCGCCTAAGTAACCAGTTCCGATAACCGAAAGCTTCATCTTCATAGTTATTCCCTTATTTCGCGGTTGAACAAGCGTTTTCTGAGGCTGTTTGAGTCTTAAATTTATCTACGATCGTAGTTGTAGGCGAGGCACTCGCCGATGGAGTCGCCTTAACCTCATCGATAATTGGTTGATCGTTCAACAAGCGATTAAAAAGATCAGGCGCTAAGACGCTATCCCAGATTACGACCGAGCCAACGCCAGCTGCTCGACCATTCGCATTTGAGAGCGGAACGGTCAGTGTGCGGACTCGATCAGCTGATAAATTCTTTAACTGCTTACCCAGAGTTAAAAGATCATTCTTATTAAACTCATTATCGGTCGTTACAGTCTTAATCGCTGCGTTGAAGAAATTAATTAACTTTATTGGATTCAATAATGTGCCGGTGCTGGTTGCCTTCTGCAAGACCGCCGACATAAATTCTTGCTGACGTTTCATCCGGCCAATATCGCCTTGTCCATCAAAATATCGCGTGCGTACATACTTGAGAGCTTTAATTCCATCGAGAGTCTGAAGACCAGCCGAAAGTTTCAAGTTAGATTTAGAATCTTTAATATCTTTTTTCACGCAAACATCAATCCCACCGAGTGCATCAATGACGTTTTTAAAACCTAAGAAATTAATCTCAATGTAATGATCAATTCGAAGCCCGGTTTCACCTTCCAGGGTCTCGATTAAGAGTGGAGCTCCTCCGAAACTAAAGGCGGCATTTAATTTATTTTTGCGTGCCGGAACTATCGTGGTTTTGTCCAAACTGCTCACGTGTTCTGGAATTGTCACTAATGAATCTCGGGGGAGTGAGATAATTACCGCGCTATCGCGATCTTTGCTGATGTGCACAAGTATCATCGTGTCTGATCGGGCACCGGCGGCAACTTCAGTTCCACCAACCCAAAGGTCACGGATTTGGTCTTTAGTTAAACCTTCACGGTTATCTGAACCAACCAGCAAAAGATTCATCGCACTCGTCGGCTTTTCAGGGCGGTTTTTAATATTGGCAAAAGCATCAGTTCGATTCAGAGATCCGCTAACACGGCCTAGCCCCAGCCAACCAATCGCTGAAAGAGCCACAATTCCTACTGAAACTGAGGTAATCACCCGAATAGCGCGGCTGTGTTTGCGAGGCGAAGACATGGTGAAAGCGTACTTGGACGATACGGTTTAGGGGCTATGACTACCGCACCTACCCCGAGAAAAGTTGAGTTATCTTCCTCACCGGATCTCTCAGTCATTTTGCCAGTTCTAAATGAGGCAAACCATTTAGCTGATGCAGTAAAAGCGATCCTTTCACAGGATTATCAAGGCAAGTTCGAAGTTATTCTGGCAATTGGACCATCGAAAGATGAAACTCTTGAAATTGCTAATGAGTTAGCTAAATCTGATTCACGAGTCGTTGTCGTATTAAATCCAACTGGGCGAACTGCAGCTGGTTTAAATCTTGCGCTAGCGAAGTCAAATTCACCAATTATTGTAAGAGTCGATGGACATGCTGAAATCCCTAGCAATTATCTTTCCATCGCAGTTGAATTACTTCGCAAGACTGGCGCAGTAAATGTTGGTGGACTAATGGGCGCAGTTGGCAAAACTAAATTTGAAAAGAGTGTAGCCCGTGCTATGCGCAGCCCACTTGGTGTCGGTGCTGCAAAGTTTCACACTGGAGGTAGCTCTGGTGAAGTAGATACCGTTTATCTTGGTTGCTTTTTGCGAGAGGCACTTAATGAAATTGGTGGTTTTGACGAAAGATTTATTCGTGCCCAAGACTGGGAACTAAACTTTCGATTACGCGAACGTGGCGGGAAAATTTATTTTGATCCGCGACTAGAAGTCACTTATCGACCAAGACCAAATTTGGCAGCCCTGGCAAAACAATATTTTGAATATGGCCGTTGGCGAAGAGTTGTATCGCGAAAACATGCCGGCACAATTAATTATCGATATTTAGCTCCACCTCTTGCACTGGCTGGAACCTCAATTTCGATCATTGCAGGTTCAATTCTCTCGCCATTGCTATATATTCCAGCCGGAGTTTATGCTGGTTTCACGCTGGTAGCTGGAATAGTGCTCGGCAAAGGTTTGCTAGAAAAGATCATGATGCCTGCTGTCCTAGTTACGATGCAGATGGCTTGGGGCGCAGGATTCATAACCTCGCCTAAATCATTAGTGCCCCAGGATTAACCTTGAAACGACCTAACTTTGGTGCTCTGGTGCCCGTTCTTCTTTCAACGCTAGTTCTGGCTAATCTGCCTTCAGCTTTTGCCGAAGTACCTGTCGCAATTTCATTCTCAGGTAAAGGTTATGGTCATGGCGTTGGAATGAGTCAGATTGGCGCCCGTGGCCTAGCCTTAGCAGGAGATTCCGCGACGGCAATTATAAATTATTACTATCCCGGCAGCGATGTCATGCCATTGACTGATGATCAAATTCTACGAGTAAGCATTGGCCACCAATTAACAGCAGCTTCACTAAAAAGTGATTCTCCAGGCATGTCGTTGCAATTAATTTCTGGCGATGGCACAGAACCACAAATTATCTCCACATTAGTAGCAAAAGATTCCGTCAGGTTAACAGTGGCCGATAAGCAAATTGCGATAACTACAACTCAAGTTGGTAAAACAACAATATTAACTCCAGTTGACCAGTTAACGATTCGCTGGAGTGGCACGAGATATTTAGCTGGAACAGATTCAGTTTTATCTTTAACGCATACCAAGAAAACTAAGAAGTATCGCTACGGCCAGATCCAAGTCAAAGTAATCAAAGATGCCAAACTTGGCAACCGGTTGGCAATTATTAATCAAGTCAGATTGCATGATGAGTATCTATGGGGGATCAGTGAGGTTCCGTCCTCTTGGCCAGCTGCAGCGCTTGAAGCACAAGCCATTGCATCTCGTAGTTTTGCCATGAGTAAAGTTGGCAAAGTTCTAAAGAGTTGCGATTGTGAACTCTATTCATCAATTAACGACCAGAATTTTGCCGGATATGCCAAAGAAGCTGAACCTAAGTGGGGTCAAATCTGGAAAGCTGCTGTATCTCGGACATCAGTTACTGAGACAACTGGCTTAACTGTTACTCGTAGCTCACTACCGATTAGAACTTATTTTGGCTCTTCAACAGGCGGTGTAACTGAAACTTCAAAAAATGCTTGGGGGACTGATGTGGGCTACACCTTCTCAGTTCCAGATCCCTGGTCACTTGATCCGAAGTTGAATCCGAATTTCTACAAGTGGAAACGAGATATCTCGCAATCAGTACTGGCTACTACTTTTGGGTTGCCAGATGTTGCCTCGGTCAAAGTCTTATCTCTTAATGAAACTGGTTCAGTCAAACTTATTGAGGGTAGATCAAGTGCCGGCAAGAAAGTTAAATTAAGCGGAGAAACTTTTCGCAGTCGCAGCAAACTGCCATCAACTTGGTTTTCCCCGAGCAGTGAAGTGTTAGTTAGCGTGCAAAACTGAGTTAAGTCCGCCCCATGTGCCGGTGCGCATAACAGCTTCAAGAGCGCCACTCTGTGAGTTGCGACGGAATAGCAAATTGTTAGCACCAGAAAGCGTTGCTGCTTTGACTACTTCACCATCTGGCAGCAATACTTTGGCAGCAGCAGTTACATAAGTGCCAGATTCAATTACACAGTTATCGCCTAGTGAAATTCCACAACCAGAATTGGCACCTAGCAAGCAATTCTCGCCAATCGAAATTACTTCTTTGCCCCCACCGCTTAAAGTGCCCATGATCGAAGCGCTGCCGCCAATATCGCTGCCATTACCAACAACAACGCCAGCTGAAATGCGTCCCTCTACCATCGAAGTTCCGAGTGTGCCGGCATTGAAATTTACAAAACCTTCGTGCATAACTGTTGTACCGCTAGCTAAGTGAGCGCCAAGTCTTACTCGGTCGGCATCAGCGATACGAACTCCGCTTGGAACTACATAATCAACCATGCGTGGAAACTTATCTACGCCGTAGACCGCAACGTGTTGTCCAGTTGCTGCACGTATTTTGGCACGAGTCATTTCAAAATTATCAACAGGGCATGGACCAACTGAAGTCCAAACCACATTATTTAGAATCCCAAAAATTCCATCGAGTGATTGTCCGTGAGGTTTAACTAGGCGATGCGAAAGTAAATGTAAACGCAAGTAAGCATCACTTACTGATGCTGGTGGTGTAGCTAAATCAATTTCAATGGCAACTAATTCGCTACGAACTCCGCGTGCATTGTCAGATGCAGCAAGTAAAGCTAATTCAGCAGGTGCGTTTGCGGGCAAAGCGCCTAAAGCAGGTGCTGGGAACCAAGTATCAAGAACGGTGCCATCTTTTTCGCCACCATTGATTAAAGTGGCAATTCCATATCCAGCTGCTCGTTGCGACATAAGACAAGCCTAGCCCCTATCCTTACCGACATGCGTATTGCCGTCTTTTGTTCATCATCACCGACTATCGATGCGAAGTACCAAGCGGTTGCAACCGAACTTGGAAATGCCATCGGTAAACAAGGCTGGGGTCTGGTATCTGGTGGAGGCCATATTTCTACGATGGGCGCGATTGGTCGTGCGGTACGCGAAGTCGGTGGACACACTATTGGCGTTATCCCACAATCCTTAGTTGATATTGAATTTGCCGACCACGATAGTGACGAACTACATGTGGTTGATTCAATGCGAGAACGTAAAGCAAAAATCGAAGATTTAGCCGATGCTTTCATCACCTTACCTGGCGGCCCCGGCACCTTAGAAGAATTTTTCGAAATCTGGGTTGGCCGTTTTCTTAAGTTTCACGATAAGCCAGTTTTGATTCTTGATCCGCATGGCGCTTTTGCGCCACTAGTAACTCTGCTTGATCATCTAGAAGCCGAAGGCTTTGTAAAACCTGGTCAGCGCGAATTAGTAACTTGGTGCACAAGTGTTGATCAGACAATCGAAGCGCTAATAAATTCTGGTAAATGAAGTGTCAGCTAATCAGATAAATATTCGAATCAAAATAAATGCTCCAATCGATAAAGTTTGGGCGGCAATTGCTGATTGGGAGAGTCAAGGCGACTGGATGCTGCAAACTCGCGTTTGGGTTACTTCCGATATTAGAAGTGGTGTTGGTACCTCAATTAGTGCGCTAACTGGTCCACTAGTTAAGTCAGGATTTAAGTTTGGCTTGCTAGATAAAATGGTGGTCACAAATTGGCTGCCACCGCGATTATGCGAAGTTGACCATGTCGGCAAGATTATTAAAGGCACCGGCAAGTTCGAACTAACCGATGTTTCTAACAACCAAGAGGTTGCAACTAACTTTGATTGGTCAGAAACCATCAAAGCGCCAAAGGCGGTATTTCTATTGATCTATTTGCCCACCTATTTAGGCGTGCGAATCTCACTTTTACGCTTTCGGAGATCTCTAACCAATCGCTAGTAGCCTGTACTCCTATGAGCCCTCCAAAACCAGCCAAAACCTTGGCCGAAGTGCTCAATGAGTTACCCGAAGAAGAACGCATCATTTTGACGATGCATCTCTTGCGCGGGCTAGCTGCCCCAGAAATTGCCAACTTAATTGGGGTGCCGGAACGGGCAGTTCTCTCGCTTATTTCAAGCGGAAAGTCCAGATTGAGCGCCTTGCTTGGCCTTTAATTGCCCTTCTTGATTTCTGTTTCACCCCCTAAATGCGAGATACTTCTCCCTCACACCCGCGTAAGATCTTTAAAGGAGTTCCAATGGCTGCCATGAAACCTCGTACTGGTGATGGCCCAATGGAAGTTACCAAGGAAGCCCGCTCCCTAGTTATGCGAATTCCACTAGAAGGCGGCGGCCGTTTAGTCGTTGAAATGAATGCCGAAGAAGCCACAAATTTAAGTGCCGCGTTACACGCAGCGGTTGGGCTGATTAAGAAGTAGTAATCAGATAGCCTCACGCTTATGTCTCTACCTGCACATTTTCCAGAGCTAAAGGCGATCTCGGCAGAACTTAAGTCTGCCGTTACCAGCGAAATTATTGCCCTTGGTTTTGTCCTGGTCGAAAATTTAGATCCGAAAGCAGAAAAAGAGTTCAAGTTAGTTGGCTCAACGCTTTTATTGAAGAACATCGCCGATACATTTGAAATCAATCTTCTAGATGAACTTAATTTTTTTACGCCAACTGGAAAAGCGGGCGAATCTTTTGAACTTCCAGTTAGCGCACCAGATGCTAAGACTGAACGGTTATTGCTAGTTGGTTTAGGAGATCAATCTCTGGCAGCTTTACGGTCAGCAGGTGCCACAGTTGGACGCAAGGTAAAAGGCAAAGCACAAAGCATTACAACTTTATGCGCAACAACTGATGCAGCCGCAACGGCACATGCCATCTCGGCAACTATGGGTGCCTATATCTGGAATTTAAAGAGTGGACCTAAGCCACTGAAGCCAACTATTTCTCTTTCGGTCTCAACTTTGGCGTTAAAACGTGCCCTCGCTATTGCAGCTGCGGTTTGGCGTGCTCGCGATCTAGTGCACACGCCCGCAAACATAAAAACACCAGCCTGGATGGCCGCAAATGCCAAGACCGTGGCTAAAGAACGAAATATTTCAATAAAAGTATTAGCCGGAAAAGAACTAGCGCCATTTGGTGGCTTAGTTGCGGTTGGAAATTCTTCACGCAAGTCACCGCCTCGCTTTATCGAGATTACATATGCGCCAAAAGGTTCTAGCAATTGGCCGCACGTTGTTTTAGTTGGCAAAGGAATTACTTTTGACACCGGCGGATATTCTATGAAGCGCCCTTACGACACGATGATGGCGATGAAAACCGACATGGCTGGTGCTGCTGCAGTTCTCTGCGTTGTAAGCGCACTTCCTGAGTTAGCGCCGCGTGTTCGTGTTACAGCGCTATTGATGTGTGCTGAAAATGCAGTATCTGGCACCGCCCAACGCCCTAGCGATGTCGTAACACATTTCGGAGGCACTACTACTGAAGTTTTAAACACTGATGCTGAAGGTCGTCTAGTACTAGCCGATGGACTAGCTTATGCAAATTTAAAGTTAAAACCAGATTATCTAATCGATGTAGCAACACTAACTGGCTCAGCAACATTAGGTCTCGGTCGACAATACGCGGCAATGTATTCGCGTGATGACAAGTTAGCCGCAAAATTATATGAACTCGGAAATGAATCTGGCGATCGAGTTTGGCGGATGCCACTTGTCAATGATTACATTGATGCACTCGAGAGTGATATCGCAGATATTAATAACACGGCCGATAAAGGTGACTACAACGCTGGTTCCGTAACCGCTGCGTTGTTCCTAGAAAAGTTTGTGGGCGAACGTAAATGGGTGCACTTTGATATTGCCGGTACTGGCCGCAGTGAAGTTGATGCCGGTGAGAACCCTAAAGGTGGCACTGGTTTCGGAGTCCGCTTACTAACTACTTGGATTTCATCCTTATGATTTCAAACTTGTTTGACTATTCCGAAAACTTTAATCCCGAAGATGTTGTACTAGAGCATGCTCGAGCGCGTGGGGTAGAAGTTGGTGCCAATGACATCAGTGTCGGCACTGGAGTCTTTTTACAGCAATTGGCACATTTGCTATCAGCGCAATCAGTAGTTGAAGTAGGTACCGGTTCTGGTGTTGGAAGCCTATATTTACTGCGCGGCATGATCGATAGTGGCACTTTAACTTCAATCGATGACGAAATAGAGCATGCTCGAATTGCGAAGATGGCTTTTTATGAGGCCGAGATTGAAGCAGCCCGGTTTCGCCTGATTACCAATCCAGTCATGGATGTTCTAAGCAAGTTAACTGATCGTGCTTATGACCTGGTGATCTTGCGCCATGACCCGATTGATTTAACTTACACAATTGATGAAGCTCATCGAATATTGCGAAGCGGGGGAGTCTTAGTAATTGACTCGTTCTTTGGCGGCGGCAAAGTGCCAGATCCAGCACAGCGCGATCCAAAGACAATTGCCCTTCGCGAGGCTGGGAAAAGAATCAAAACCAACCGTGACCATTGGCAGAGTTCGCTATTGCCAGTCGGAGATGGTTTGTTGATCGCAACAAAGTTATAGCAAGATAGCCTCATGTCCAAGCCAGCGCGGATCTTTCGCCGCAAGCCAAATCAATTAATCTTTCTGGAAGATCTTGAAGCAACTGCCAGCAAGAAGCGCACCTTGCCAACTGCATCTATCGTTGTGCTCGCAGTGGTTGCCGGATTATTAGGTGGCGTACTTGGCCAAGATGCAACTAGAGGTTTAATTTCAAGTGGCGTTAATTTAGTTTCGTCCAATTCGACCATTGAACGTTCACCAGATTCGGTTGCCGGCCTTGCTGCTCGTGTTCTGCCATCAGTGGTATCAATCGAGACTTTGTCATCCGATGGTGGCTCCACTGGTTCTGGGTTTGTAATTGATCCAAATGGATATTTGTTAACAAATAATCACGTAGTAGCTGATGCAGTGACAATAAAAGTAATGTTAAACGATGGTCGTGAATTCACGGCTAAAATTCTTGGCCGCGATGAATCATACGATTTAGCTGTTTTAAAAATATCAGCAACTGGATTAAAGGCACTTCAATTTGGTGATAGCGATAAAGTCCAAGTGGGAGATCCAGTAATTGCGATTGGCTCACCACTTGGTTTATCTGGCACAGTAACGCAAGGAATTATTAGTGCAAAAAATCGCCCCGTCACTGTAGGAGATCGCGATAGTTCAACCTCATTTATTAGTGCGCTACAAACAGATGCTGCAATTAATCCTGGCAATTCAGGCGGACCATTAGTCGATGCAACTGGTGCAGTAATTGGTGTTAATTCGGCGATTGCATCCCTTGGCAGCAGCTTAGGTTCGCAAACGGGTTCAATTGGTCTCGGTTTTGCTATTCCGATTAATCAAGCTCGCAAAACAGCTGATCAACTAATAAAGAATGGTAAAGCTACATATCCAGTTATTGGCGTTGCTATAGATATGAGTTACAACAGCGGTGGAGCGTTAATTGCGAAAAAGGCTTCGGCAATCTTGCCTGGTGGGCCAGCGGCAAAAGCCGGTTTGCTGCCAGGAGATCTAATAACTGCCATAGATGGCATGAAAGTAACTACCCCCGAAGAATTAATCGTTGAAATTCGCACACATGACGTCGGTGATGAGGTAACGATTACCTATATCCGCGGTAAAGAGAGTCGTACTGCGAAGTTAATTCTGATCGCCGGCAAATAATGCAACCGATAGGCTAGCCAAATGTTCTTCGATCTCGGCGCTGGTGAATTACTTGGCTTAGCCGTTTTGGGCATGATTTTAGTTGGGCCTGAACGTTTGCCACGGTTAGCCAGCGATGCGGCAAAATTAGTTAAGAAGTTGCGAAGTATTTCAAATTCGGCAACTGCTGAATTGCGCGAGAACCTCGGGCCAGGTTTCGAAGATTTGCAACCGTCAGATTTAAACCCAAAGACATTTATCAAAAAGCAGATTAACGATGTGCTTGCCCAAGAAGATGCTCCACAAAAGAGTAAGCCAACCTTTGAAAGCAAAATAGATCCGGACTTAATATGAGCGTAATAGATCAAGTTACCGAAGCTTTAGCAAAAGTTCAGGATCCAGAGCTACATCGTTCTATTACTGAACTGGGCATGGTTGACCGAGTTGATTTTAAAGAGGGCCGTCTCGAACTTCATGTGTTGCTAACAATTTCAGGTTGTCCTATGAAAGATCGTCTGCGCACTGATGTGACTTCTGCAGTGAGCTCAATTGAAGGTATCTCTGAAATAGAATTAACTTTTGGAGTCATGTCAGATAAGCAGCGCGATAATGTGAAATCAATTTTACGAAATGGTCGCGAGAAGTTCATTCCATTTGCTCAACCTGATTCACTGACCCGAGTAATCGGTGTCGCATCAGGCAAAGGTGGGGTTGGTAAATCTTCAGTTACTGCCAATTTAGCAATCGCAGCTGCTAACCAAGGTTTGAAAGTCGGAATTCTAGATGCCGATGTCTATGGCCATTCGATTCCCCGGCTGATGGGCCTAATCGGACAACGGCCAACTGCCATTGATCAAATGTTTATTCCGCTTGAGTCATACGGCGTTAAGACGGTATCAATGGAGATGTTCAAGCCCGAACGCTCCGATGCGGTTGCTTATCGCGGCCCGTTGCTACACAAAGTTCTCGAACAACTCTTATCTGATGCCTATTGGGGCGATCTTGATCTACTACTTCTGGATTTACCACCCGGAACTGGCGACTTAGCAATCTCGCTTGGTCAGTTAATTCCGTCATCAGAAATTTTGGTTGTTACAACCCCACAAATCGCTGCTGCTGAAGTAGCAGAACGTGCAGGTCGGATCGCTCACCAGATGAAGCAACAAGTTATTGGTGTTATCGAAAATATGTCTGCTTTTCCGTGCCCGACATGTGCTGAAACAATTTCACTCTTTGGCGAAGGTGGCGGTGCTGAAACTGCTAAACGGTTATCGCTATTAGTTGGTAGTGATGTGCCAATTTTAGGTCAGATTCCATTTAGTCCAGCGCTACGCGAAGGTGGCGATACCGGAATTCCAGTTGTGGTCTCTAACCCCGAAAGCTCTGCTGCAAAAGTATTTGATGAAATTATTGCGCGAATTATCGTGCGCCCGAAGTCTTTAGTTGGCGTTCGGCTTGGGCTGAGTACTTAATTTCTTTTCAAGTTCTTCAACTAAATCAGATAATTCACTACGCATAAAGTCGCGGGTAGCAACATCGCCAAGCGCGCTGCGCAAACTAGCAAGTTCTCGAGTTAGGTATTCAGTATCTGCAATGCTGCGCTCGTTCTGGGCACGATCTTCATTACTTTGAATTCGATCACGATCTGCTTGACGATTTTGCGCCAACAAAATAAGAGGCGCTGCATAAGATGCTTGCAGAGAGAGTATTAAAGTTAAGAAAATAAAAGGGAAATCATCCCAACGCAGATTATCAGGAGCTGTGGTATTCCAAATTACCCAGAAGGCAACAAAAACAGTCATGTAGACCAAGAAGCGCGCAGTACCTAAGAAACGAGCGAAGCTTTCAGATAAGCGTCCAAAAGTTTCTGGATCATAATTAGGGCGAAGAGTGCGACCCTTGCTACGTGGGGTGTCTAAACCATTGTTTCGCGCCATGGTTAGCCCTCCAATTCAGTATTTACTTTGATAGAACTTCGCGAAAGATCACGATGATCATGACGCCAGTTCTCGGGCAATAAGTGGTCGAGCACGTCATCAACTGTGACAGCGCCTAATAGTCGGTCGTTGGCATCGATAACTGGCAGTGAAAGCAAGTTGTAGCTAGCTAAGTATGACGAAACTTCATTCAAGCTCGCATCGGGATTAAGCCCTTGCGTATTGGTATCTACGATCGAGCCCAGCAGGGTCGCTGGTGGTTCGCGCAGTAAACGTTGGTAATGAACGATTCCCATTAAGCGACCGGTCGGAGTTTCTAGTGGTTGGCGACAGACGAAAATTTGCGAGGCTAGGGCTGGGGAAATTTCGCTCTTACGAACTGCGGCCAGCGCTTCAGCAACTGTGGCATCGGCTGACATGACCAAGGGCTCGGTTGTCATCATGCCGCCGGCTGAATAATCTTCATAGTTCATTAACCGCAGAACATCTTCAGCATCTTCTGGTTCCATTAATTCAATGAGTGCATCGGCACGTTCTTGGCCCAGTTCGCGCAACAAGTCAGCTGCATCATCAGGGTCCATCTCGCCAAGCACATCAGCTGCGCGCTCACCTTCTAGTTCGGTTAGCAGCGCAACACGGTGAACTTCATCCATTTCTTCAAGAACATCTGCAAGTCGCTCATCATCTAATCCGCGAGCTACTTCAACGCGACGTTTTGGTGCTAAATCTTGTAGCACTGTTGCTAAGTCGGCCGGACGCAGAGTGCTTAATGTGTAAAGCAAATTGGTAACACCTTGATTTGGTTCGACACTAGCAAAACCAGTTACTTCTTCCCAGGCCACGGTTGAGGTTGGACCCTTGCGACGCAATCCACCTGGCTTGCGCATGATGTGAACTCTATTAATTAACCAATCACCATTGCGATTTTGTTCCATCGCCATATCTTCAACGACTACATTCTCATCAGATTCAACTAAGGTAATTGATCGATCGAGCATGTCACCTAAAACTAAAACTTCGCCGGTGCGAACTTCAAAGCGACGCATATTTACTAAGCCAGTGATGATCACTGTGCCACTTTCAATCGAAGTCACTCGAGTAATTGGTACGAAAACTCGGCGACGCATTGGTACTTCAACTACTAAACCAAGAATTCGGGGTTGAGCGTTATTTGTGCGAAGGGTCGCGACAGCATCTCGCACCTTGCCGACTGGATCTCCGTTAGGGTCAAATACTGCAGTTCCGGCTAATCGGGCGAGGAAGATTCGATTTAATGTGTTCCCGCTCATGGGCTAAGGGTAACTGCTTTATAGCCAGCCATGCGCGCTACCTTTAGCCAATGAGTCGAGATAGCGTCACAACAATGCCCGCCCGCGGCGATCAAATTCGCATGGGCATCGGCATTATTGGCATCGGCACATCAGGACCATTAATCGCAATGAGTGCAATGCCAATTTGGGTGTTGATTTTCTGGCGAAATCTTGGTGGCTCAATTCTCACCGCCCCCTTTGCTATAAGACATCATCGCGATCGCAATGGCATTAAGTGGGCCGCTTTTGCTGGTTTCATACTTGCCCTGCACTTCGGTGGCTTCTTTCTAGCAATGCGTTACACCAGTGTTGCTTCAGGCACCGCAATAGTTGCGCTTCAGCCAATATTTGCAGCTATCTTTGTAAAACTTACTGGCCAGCACATCCCTTCAAAAGTTTGGTTGGGAATGGGCGTAGCATTTCTGGGCGTTCTCCTTATTGCTGGCATTGATTTACAAATTTCATTTCGCGCATTCATGGGAGATCTAGCAGCGCTGGTTTCAGCTGCACTCGCTGCTGGCTACATGATGGCTGGTTCGCGAGCACAACGAACTCTTGAAACCACCACCTACACAACAGTTTGCTATTTTGTTTGCGCAACTACAGCGCTGCCAATAGCACTTCTAAGTGGAAACCAAATCTTTAACTTTTCTGCGCGCGAATGGTGGATATTAATTGGGTTAATCGCTGGTGCCCAAATTTTGGGACACACTATGTTTAACTCTGCTTTAAAGCGAGTATCACCGGCAATAGTTTCTCTCATCGTCTTTTTTGAAGTTCCAGTCAGTTCGCTGCTCGCCGTCTGGTGGATGGGGCAGAAACCACCGATTGGAATTATTCCGGGGATACTTTTGATTTTGATTGGTTGCGCTCTGGTAGTGATGAGGAGCCGTCAAAGTCATGATTGATTTACATACTCACACCACTGTCAGCGATGGCACTGATACGCCAGCCCAACTTGTTAACAAGGCGCTGGCGCAAGGTGTAGATACTTTGGCAATTACCGATCATGATGCAATTGCGGGCTGGGCGAGTGCGATTCAAACTCTACGGGGCGATCTGAAATTAGTATTAGGTGCTGAAATTTCTTGCTTAACCAAAGCGGGCGTCAGTGTTCACATGCTTGGTCTACTTTTTGATGGCAATAATTTAGCGTTGCTAGAAGCGCTAGAAAACACTCGCGATGAGCGATTGCCCCGAATGCGTAAAATGATTGAATTAATGCAAGCCGACGGTATCGATATTTCAATTAGTGATGTTGAAGCGGCAATGCCATCTGGTGCCACCATGGGCCGACCCCATTTGGCAGATGCGCTAGTTGCTAAGAAAGTTATCAAGACTCGTGATGAAGCTTTCCTGGAGTTACTCAATAATGATTCTAAATATTATGTGGCGCATATAGCGCCAACTCCAGAGGACGCAGTTAAATTAATTCGAGCTGCTGGGGGAGTTGCGGTAATTGCCCATCCATTTGCTTCAATGCGTGGGCAAATATTGCAGAGTTCAGATTTTATTGATCTAAAAGCTGCGGGATTAAATGGCATTGAGGTCAATCACCGCGACCAGAGCAATGAGGAGCGCTTAAGTTTGCTGCGTATTGCCAGTGATTTAGATCTAATTATGACTGGGTCGAGCGATTATCACGGTACTGGCAAATTAAACTCGTTAGGCGAAAACGTGACTGATCCAGCAGAATGGGAGCGCTTAGAAGCGATGGCTAATGCTCGAAGGGTGGTAACCGCGTGAATGTTGTACAAGTAAGTGCAGTTACATTTGCGATCCAAAGTTTTGTTACCCTTTTCGTGATCTTCGATCCACCAGGGGCCGCGCCTATTTTTCTTGGTTTAGTTGCCGATCGAACACCTAAGGAACGGCGCAACTTGGCTGTTCAAGCAGCCGGTGTTTCCTTGTTGGTAATTTCGATATTTGCCATCTTTGGGCAATTCATTCTGGATTACTTACATATCTCGATTGCCTCACTGCAGGCCGCCGGCGGTCTTTTGTTGCTATTAGTTTCACTTGAACTGTTAACTGGCAAGGAATCAGGTTCAACTGAAGCACGCGATAAGAATGTGGCCCTTGTACCACTGGGCACCCCGCTATTAGCTGGCCCAGGTGCAATTGTTGCCACCATGATTTTCGTGCAGCAAGTTCAAAATACTGGCCAAGCTATTGGTTTAGTTGCAGCAGTCCTTGCCGTTCACATCGTTATTGCACTTGTACTTATTTCTTCAACTACTATTTTGAAAGTAATTAAAGAATCTGGCGTAAATCTAGTAGCTCGAATAGCTGGCCTATTGCTAGCCGCGATTTCAGTTCAGATGTTGGTTGATGCGATTAGAGCCTTCATAGCGCAATGAGTAGCACCGAGTTAGGTTTATTCGCACCTTCATCAATTACCTGGAAGATTCATTCTGATCCAGCAATGTTAATTGGTGGAATTCGCGCACTATTTCAACAAGCCCTTCATCCGGAAGCTATGGCTGGCGTTGCTGAGCATTCTAATTTCCGTGAAGATGCTTGGGGCCGATTGCAGCGCACTGGCGATTATGTAACGGTAGTAACTTTTGGAACTCCGGCAGAGGCAAATGAGTTGACTGCTCGAGTGCGCAAAATACACGCACGCCTTGGCCTAGATGATCCAAAACTTTTACTTTGGGTTCACATGGCAATGGTTGATTCGTTTTTAGATGTAGCGGTCAGATCTGGGCTCAAATTATCTGAAGTAGAACAAGATCAGTATGTTGCCGAGATGGTGCTATTTGCGCAAGCAGTAGGCATTGATGAATCCATGGTTCCTAAAACTGTGGCTGAAATGAAGAAATATTTCATTGATATCGCACCTGAATTAAGCGCCAGTGATGATGCCAAACGTGCAGCTCTATTTTTAACGATCCCGCCGTTACCAACTGCGGTGCGCTTTGCAACACCTGCCGCTCCTGCCTGGGCCTCAGTTGCTGCTTTAGCTGGTGCTGCTTTACCTAATTGGGCTCGCTCGCTTTACGGCTGGCCAACGCTGCCAGGGCAAGGGATAGCAACTGACATCGCAATGGTTGCACTTCGCAAGAGCTTGCTCGTTCTACCTTTTGATGGTTTGTTACCACCCGTTTTAATTGAAGCCAAAATTCGTTGGGGAGTTAGCGCAGCATGAGCACTCCAATCGTTGTATTGGCCAGTTTTGCAGGTGGCGTCGGTAAAACAACTTTGGCACATGCAGTGGCTGTAGCTTGCGCGGAATTTGGCAAGAAAGCTTTGTTAATTGATTTAGATTCATCTGGTGCACTAACGTTCAAACTTGGCCATGAACGCACCCGCGAAAATATAATCAACTGCAGCGAACGCTTTGATTTACGACCACATACTGCAACTGATTCGTTAGCGACTTTGATATCAGAGATTCCGGAAAAATACGATTTAGTTTTGGTTGATACGCCACCGCTTTTTACAGCTGAGTTAGAACAGGTTTTGAAAGCTGCGCAGTTAGTTATTTCACCAGTTAGAGAGAGTATTCATTCGCTTAGAGGTGCTTTGGCAGTAATGAAGATTACTTCAGCTCCATGTAAAGCTTTGCCGCTCTTTGCAGCAAATGGTTCTGAGCTTGGGCAGTTAATTGCCGCTGAGTTAAATTTAATTGATGGTGAAATTTCAATCTCATCCGAAGTGCTTGCCTCTGAAGCCAAAACAATTAGCGCCTTAACAGATAATAAGAGTTGTAGCGTAGCTCAGCAATATCGTGATGCTACTTATTCGATACTTGAAGAGCTAAAGATTTTTTAGTCAGAGATTCGCTTAGTACGAACTCGATCACGCTTTACTCGCTCAGTCTTTGGCTTCTCGGCCGGTGGGGCGCTCTTAGTTTTCGGCCTGTCACTCTTAACTGGGGCTATTTTCTTAGCCACATTCATTCTGCCGTTAGAGCCAGCTGGAATCTTAAATTTAGTAAATAGTGAATCAGAGGAAGAGTAAGTTTCTTCAGGTTCGCCTAGATTCAGATTAAGTGCGGTATCAATCATTTTCCAACGAGCTAGCTCATCCCAGTCAACAAAGGTGACCGAAATGCCATGTGCGCCAGCGCGAGCCGTACGCCCAATACGGTGCACATAAGTTTTCTCATCTTCGGGGCATTGGTAATTAACTACGTGGGTAATGCCATCAATATCAATTCCGCGAGCAGCCACATCGGTAGCAACTAGTACATCAGATTTACCAGCTTTGAAGTCATTAAGTGCTTTTTCGCGAGCACCTTGACCGAGATCGCCGTGAATAGTGTCTGACCTAAATCCACGCTCTAACAAATCATCGGCTGTTTTCTGGCAAGTGCGCTTTGTGCGACAGAAGACGATTGTTGGTCCACGACCTTCAGATTGCAGGATGCGAGCTAACATTTCAATTTTATCTAGAGCATGCGCGCGCACAACATGTTGTTCGATCTTGGAAACTACTGCGCCCTCATCTTCATTATCTTGGGTACGAATATGTACTGGTTGATTCATGAAGCGTCGAGCAAGTGCGATGATGTCACCCGGCATAGTGGCTGAGAACAACATAGTTTGTTGACGATTAGGGGTGCTAGTGAAGATTTTTTCGACATCTGGCAAGAAACCCAGATCAAGCATTTCATCGGCTTCATCGAGTACCAAGCGAGAAACGTTCTTAAGTTTTAGTTGTCCTTGGCGATAAAGATCTAGCAGTCGTCCAGGAGTACCAACCACAATTTCAACGCCTTGTTCGAGAGCTTCTATCTGTGGCTCAAATGCGCGGCCACCATAAACGGCAAGAACGCGAATTCCGCGATTGCCAACCAATTCAGCAATATCTTTGGTTACCTGTACGCAAAGTTCACGTGTAGGAACAACAACTAGTGCTTGTGGTTGACCCTTAAATTCAAGGCCATCCCATTCAGCATCAAGGGGGGCAATGATGCGCTCAATAATTGGAATACCGAAACCTAAAGTCTTACCAGTGCCAGTTTTAGCTTGACCTATAACATCGCCGTCAGAGAGCGCAATTGGTAGAACAGCTTCTTGAATTGGAAACGGTGAAGTAAAACCATGCGCATTAAGCGCATCAATTGTGGATTTACGTAACGGTAGATCAGCGAAAGTTATTGTCACGTTAGAGGGAGCCGAAACCGACGCGTCGCTCGGTTTGTTCGCCAATTTCTACAAAACCAATTCGATCGGCAGGCACCATGATGGTACGGCCGCGGACATCTTTTAATACCAGGGGAGTTCCGGCGCTGATAGCTGCACTAACGGCAGCTGAGATTTCAGCTGGGGTAGCAGGGCTTTCGAAAGCGAGGTCGCTGCTTACATTTGCGACCGCTATGCGGACCTCTGATTTTTGGACAGTTTCAGTTTTCTTTGTAGCCATGGGGCAATCCTATGGGATTACTTCAGTTGTTGCCTAACGGGAAACCTGAGACCCCGCGCCACATCAAACTCTCGATTAAACGAGCCGCTTGTTCCCGCGATAACTTGCTATCTCGATCAAGCCAGTGTCGTGCACCTACTTGAATAGATCCAATAAGTGAAACTCCAAGCAGCATCGATGCCTCTTGTGGCAAGCCAGTCTCGATAGAGATCACGGCGCTAATCGCTGCTGCGCAGTCATAAGTCATGCGATTCAAACGTTCATGTACAGCAGGTTCAACATTCATATCACTTTCAAAGAGCAAACGAAATGCTTCGCCTTCGCTTTCAATAAAATCAAAGTAGGCATCAACTGTCGCGCGAACGCGGTCAGCATTTTCGGTATTCGAAGCGATGGCTCGTTGGATTTGGAAAACCAGCGAATCAATATGTAAATCTAGTACCGCTAAATAGAGTTCCAGCTTTGATGGAAAATGCTGATAGAGAACAGGCTTGCTTACGCCAGCTCGATCGGCAATTTCATCCATCGCAGCGCTGTGGTAACCCGCGGCAGTAAAGACTTCAAGGGCTGCGGATAGCAAAAGCGCTCTCCGCTCGTCGCGAGGTAAACGCGGCTTGTTATCACGTGCATCTGATGTGCTCATTTAGCCAATGCTAGAGGCAAATCTAGGAAATTACACCTCTCATGTTTTTCGCGAACGTATTGCAATTAGCAACCGAGAGTCGTTCTACGGCAGAATAACCCCGTAATCGGTTTACCAATTGAGCACTAAAAAGGCGATAGAGATGAAGATTCCACCATTAGTAGAACCTGGTCGCGCGCTAACTGTCGATGAAGTTCGTCGCTATAGCCGCCACTTAATCATTCCGGATCTTGCTATGGCTGGCCAAGCGCGATTAATGAATGCAAGAGTTCTCTGTGTTGGAGCTGGTGGCTTAGGTTCACCGGCATTGATGTACTTAGCTGCTGCCGGTGTCGGCACAATTGGAATTGCTGAGTTTGACACTGTAGATGAATCAAATTTACAGCGCCAGATTATTCATGGCCAATCAGATATCGGAAAGAGCAAAGCAAAAAGTGCCCAAGAAAAAATTGCCGAGATCAACCCTTATGTAAATGTAATTCTGCATGAGACTCGACTTGATACTTCAAATGTTATGGAGATCTTTGCGCGGTACGACATCATTGTTGATGGCACCGATAATTTTGCCACCCGCTACTTGGTAAATGATACTTGTGTTCTTTTAAAGAAACCTTATGTGTGGGGTTCTATTTATCGTTTTGATGGACAAGCCAGTGTCTTCTGGGCTGAATATGGTCCTTGCTACCGCTGCTTGTATCCAGAACCACCACCACCGGGAATGGTTCCAAGTTGTGCCGAAGGCGGCGTACTTGGAGTGCTTTGTGCATCAATTGGTTCAATCCAAACAACTGAGGCAATTAAAGTCATTACCGGAATCGGCGAACCACTAATTGGTTCACTGATGATTTATGGCGGACTCGAAATGAGTTATCGCAAAATCAAAGTACGTAAAGATCCAAACTGCTCAATCTGTTCAGACCAACCAACCCAGACTGCACTTTTGCCAGATTACGAAGCATTTTGTGGTGTTCTATCTGATGCTGCTGAAGTTGCGGTTAAAGATGCGACAATCACGGTCTCAGAGCTAAAGAATAAAATAAATAAAAGCGAAAACTTCTTTCTAATTGACGTGCGCGAGCCAAGTGAATTTGAAATTGTGCGAATTCCAGGATCTACTTTGATTCCAAAGCAAGGTTTCCTTGATGGCACAGCGCTAACGAATCTGCCACAGGACAAGCCAATCATTCTGCACTGCAAGTCCGGCGTGAGATCTGCTGAGTGCCTAGCTATCCTGAAAGGCGCTGGTTTTGCTGATGCCACACATGTGAGCGGCGGCGTGATTGCGTGGGCTAAACAAATCGATACCTCACTTCCGGTTTATTAATGTCTAAGCCGTATCAGGGTTATCGCGCACTTCTCGTTCACGCACACCCAGATGATGAAACTATTAATAATGGCGCAACTATGGCCATGTATGCAGCTCTTGGTGCTCAAGTAACTTTAGTTACCTGCACTCGCGGTGAAGAGGGTGAAGTTTTAGTTCCAGAATTAGCACATTTCGCAGCACACGATACCGATCAATTGGGTGATCACCGAGTACTTGAATTAGCTGCTGCCATGAAAGCGCTTGGCATTACTGATCACCGTTTTCTAGGGGACGAAAAAATTAAGTTTCGTGATAGCGGCATGGTGGGTACTGATCCAAACAATCGCCCAGAATGTTTTTGGCAGGCCGATCTTGACTCTGCGGCAAACTTATTGGTAGAAATTATTCACGAGGTAAAACCACATATCTTGATTACCTACGACGAAATAGGCGGATATGGGCACCCTGATCACATCCAAGCTCACAAAGTTGCAATGCGTGCCGCTGACCTAGCAACCGAATGGCAAATTTCTAAAATTTATTGGAATGCCACACCTAAGTCGGTCTTAGCTAACGGAATCGCAGCGATGAAAGAGGTTGGCTCTTCGTTCTTTGATGCTGAAAGCGTTGATGATCTGCCATTTGCGAAAGCAGATGAGTTAGTAACTGCAGCCGTTGATGCGAATGAATATGTTGATGCGAAAATGGCTGCTATGGCAGCGCACGCAACTCAAATTGAATTAGATGGCCCGTTCTTCGCTCTCTCAAACCAATTGGGACTGCAGGTTTGGGGACACGAGTACTACTCGCTAGTCAGAGGCCAAGCTCACGAACCATTTAATAGCGACGGTCGTGAAACAGATTTATTCGCCGGAATAGTTTTATAGCCGATGAAGTTTTTCTATGCCGTTTTAGCTGGCGCCCTTCTTGGAGCCAGCGCCACCTTGCTGCATTTATTGTTATTTCCATTGGGCTTGGTACTTGGGCTAGTTGCTGTTGTTGTTGGCATTTGGGCAATAGGGCGTGCTTGGCGATTAAGAAAATACAAAGTTTTAGCAGCCGTTGCTTGGTTAGTCATAGTTGTTCAAGGCGCAACCCTTGGAGTTGGTGGCGAGCTATTGATTCAAGGCGATTTAGCGGGATCTTTACTTATATTGCTGGGTACTTTTGCTTTGGTTCTAGCAATCTTCTTACCGATTTAACGTAACTCCCATTCCTGTCCATCGGCAGTGTCATTAATTATTAGGCCAGCACTTTCTAATTCAATTCGCAAGCGATCGCTTTCACTCCAATTCTTCGCACTTCGTGCGAGTTCACGCTCTGCCAGTAAGCGCGCTAATTCCGTAGGCAGTTCAGGCACGATGAAATCTCGCCCTAGATCAAGAGCTAAAACTTGATCAGCAAATGTAAATATCTCGGCCTTTTCAGCATCCGATAAGTTTGGATCTTTTTCAACGCTACGTAATCGCTGCATAACTCTCGGAGTATCAAGATCATTGTTTAAGGCTTCAATAATGGCTAGATCTGGTTTGGAATTAGTAGCTTTCCCGAAGCCACTTCTACGCCAACGTTTCAACGTCGCATTTGCAGCCGTAATCGAATCCCAAGTTAAATCCATCTGAGAGCGGTATCGATTTTCTAGCAAACAAAATCTAAGTGCGAGTGGGTCGAAACCTCTTTCGGAGAGATCCTTTAATAACACAACATTGCCGCTGCTCTTGGCCATCTTGCGCCCCTCGAAAAGTAAATGCTCGCCATGTACCCAGAGTTTTACTGACTCTAATCCAGTCACAGAATTAGTTTGTGCGCGCTCGTTTTCATGATGCGGAAAACGTAGATCGATACCGCCTACGTGAATATCAATTTCATCGCCAAGCAAATCAAGGGACATGGCCGAGCATTCGATGTGCCAACCAGGGAAACCAAGGCCCCAAGGAGAATCCCAAACCATCTCGGTCCGTTCACCGGCTGCTTTCCAAAGTGCCCAGTCGGCATGGAAGCGTTTGCCGCCCTCATCGGTGTATTCATAGCGATGACCAGGTTTTAAATCTTTTAACCGATTACCGCTAATCGCCCCGTAATTAGCAAAACTTTCAGCTGCGAAATAAACCGAACTATCAGAACCAACGTATGCGTGATTAAGTTGGATCAACTTAGTAATCAATTTATGCATTAATTCGATGGATTCACTGGCGCGAGGATAGCTACGCGCAGGCTTGATATTTAAGAGCGCTAGATCGCTGTGAAAATTTGCCTCATATTTGCGAGCAATTTCAAATGGATCAATTGCCTCTAACTTTGCTTGAGCGAGCATCTTGTCCTGTGGGTTTACATCTTCAGCCATGTGTCCAACATCAGTTATGTTCTGCACCAAATTAACGGTTTTGCCTTGTATTTCTAGAGTTCTGCGAATCAAATCAGATAATAGAAATGTCCGTAAGTTGCCTACGTGGGCATCACGGTAGACAGTGGGGCCACAGCAATAAATTGTGACTTCATCGCTCTGGGTAACGACTTCTTTTATGGCGCGACTTTGTGTGTCATATATTTTCAGCATAGCTACTTCAATCCCAGATACGAGTACTCATTATGAAAATTAAATCCTAAAGATTCATAAACGCCAATAGCGATTGCATTACCCGCTTCAACTTGCAGCACCGCTTTGGTTGCACCTTGTTCAAAACTAGCTTCAAGGGCGGCAGCCACTATAGCTTTTCCTAAACCCAGGCCACGGAAATCCTGGTGAACGTAAACTCGAGTTATCGAAGACCAGCCTTTTGCCAATGCGATACGGCAGGCCGCAATAGTTTGACCATCTTTAACTACTGTTAAATATGTTGCAGCACATCCTGCTAATATTTTTTCGATTCCAGGTGTCGGCTGAACGCTTAACCACTCATTACTAAATTGATTCGATTGCACAATTTCAAAGCCAGCCGGAATGATTTGCTTAGAAGAGGTTAAGTCAGCAACCATGGTGTTGGCGCGAATTTTTTCAACAGCGCCAATCGAACACAATTTGTCATAAAGAACTTGCCATGTAGGTAGCGCCAATTGAAAAATAGTGGGCAAGTTTCGTTTTTGATAAAATTCTTTGGCAGCCACAAGTTTTTCAGCAAAATCAGTCAGCGGCCCTGCTTCAAGATCTGCGACAAGTGGTAAAACGGAATTCGCGCGGTTGGTAACACCGCCAGCTGCGCGCATGAGCCAACCAGAATTTTCCAGATTCTCAGTTGCCGGCCAAGTGAGATCACAAATCTGATCTAGCTCAAGTACTCGAAGGGTCAGCGGAGCGCCTTTACCCGCCAGGCTTGGGCGATCGACTATTTCGCGCCAAACAAATATCTGTTCTGGATCAAAGGTAATTTCCTGACCTTTGCGATTAACTAAACTAGTTGCAGTTTTTAAGTGACCTACAACATCTCGATAGCCACCTTCAGGGTCGTGCAATCTAATTGAAAACCGTTGGCCAATGCGCTCAAGTGGCAGCGGCTGGGTTTCCATGGCCTAACGATAATCGTCTATTCAGAAGATGCCTCTCCAAAAGCAGTGGTCAGAACCGCGGTTGTTTAAAGGCGACTCAAACCTCGGTAGGTATTACAATTCACCGCAGTAGCTACCCAGATGGAGGATTCTTCGTGACGTACATTATTGCCGAACCTTGTGTTGATGTTAAAGATAAGTCTTGCATCGAGGAGTGCCCGGTTGATTGCATCTACGAAGGTTCTCGAATGCTCTATATCCAACCTGATGAGTGCGTTGACTGTGGCGCATGTGAACCAGTCTGCCCGGTTGAAGCCATCTACTATGAAGATGATGTTCCTGCGCAGTGGCAAGAGTTTGGCAAGATCAACACTGAGTTCTTCGTTGAGATTGGTTCCCCGGGCGGTGCCAGCAAAGTTGGCCAGACCAATACTGATCACTCAGTAGTTGTAGCCCTGCCAGTGAAGCCCGAATAGAAAAGCTCTCAACTGAAGCTGCCAGATTTCCCATGGGATGCTCTTGCTCCCTATGGAGAAATCGCACGTGCACATCCTGGTGGCGCAATTGATTTATCCCAAGGCACTCCGGTTGACCCAACACCTGAATTTATTCAAGCTGTTCTTAGAGAAAGTTCAAATTCGCCAAGTTATCCGGTGACAGCAGGCACGCCAGAACTTCGTGCGGCGATTACTAATTGGGCGAAAACTAAATTAAAGGCAACCGGCGAATTTGATGTCTTGCCGTTAATTGGTTCGAAAGAATTAGTTGCTTGGCTTCCTTCACTTTTGCAATCTAAATCAGTTAACTTTCCAGAGATTGCTTACCCAACATATCGGGTGGGTGCGATTTTGGCGGGTGCGAGAGAGGCTGCTGTTGCAATCAGTCCAGAACAATGGCCACACGCTGATTTAACCTGGGTTAATTCACCTGCTAACCCAACGGGTCGCGTACACAGTGACGAAGAATATTTAAAAGCTATTGAATGGGCCCGTGCGAATAATTCGATATTGGTCTCCGATGAGTGCTATCTAGAATTTGGTGACACCGCAGTTCCAACCTCGATTTTGCAGTACACCAACGGCAACAATCACAATATTCTGGCGGTTCATTCATTATCAAAGAGATCTTCGATGGCTGGTTACCGAGGTGCTTTCTTAATTGGTGATAAAGATTTGATTGCTCGCATTCGCGAAGTACGTAAGCACGCAGGCATGATGGTGCCGTTGCCAATTCAAAAGGCTATGACAATTGCGCTAAGCGATGAAACTCATGTAGTTGAACAACGGGCTCGTTACAACGCCCGTCGAGCAACATTAGTACCAGCCCTTAAAGCGGCCGGGTTTGAAATCGAATATTCAAATGCTGGCCTTTACATTTGGTGTACTCGAAACGAAAGTGATTGGGATTCGGTTTCTTGGCTGGCAAATTTGGGAATTCTCGCTACCCCTGGAAATTTCTATGGCGAACTAGGGAAGTCTCATATCCGAATAGCCATGACGGCAACGGATCTCCAAATCGCTGAAGCCGCAGCGCGTATTGCTGCCGCTACAAAGGTTTAACGATGACGGTCGGAATTCTTCTAGTTGGTGGATTTGGCACCCGACTATCACCACTTACTAGTAAAACTCCTAAACCGATGTTACCAGTTGCTAATTTGCCGGTAACTGAACATCAGTTACTTGTTGCCAAAGCTGCTGGCATCACCAAAGTAGTGCTCGCCACTGCTTATTTGGCCGAAACGTTTACCCCATATTTTGGTGATGGCTCTAAGTGGGGGATGGAACTTAAATACGCCTTAGAAACTGAACCGCTCGGAACTGGTGGCGCTATTCGAAACGCTGCCGAATTAATCTTCGATGAAATCGCGGAAAATGAGCCAATTGTGGTTTTTAATGGAGATGTACTTAGTCGGCATAATTTGGCTGCCCAAATTAAATTGCATCAATCTTCATCAGCTTGCGTTACTTTGCATTTAGTTAGCGTCGAAGATGCTCGCCCGTACGGGTGTGTTCCATTTGATGAAACTGGACGCGTGACAGACTTCCTAGAAAAAATGGATAACCCAATTACAAACACAATTAATGCAGGCTGCTATGTTTTTAGCCCACAAGTGGTCCAAGAAATAGAGCTAGGCAAAGTTGTAAGCGTTGAGCGCGAAGTATTTCCAGAATTACTAAAAGCCAGAAAAGTTGTTCAAGCATTCGTAGATAATTCTTATTGGTTAGATATGGGAACTCCAAAAGCTCTGCTCAAAGGTTCGCAAGATTATGTTGGCAGTCGTGACTTTATTGTTGGTGAAAATTCAAATATTTCGGAAAGCGCAAAAATTAGTGGTGCTAGTGCGATCGGAAATAATGTAACTATTGGCGCAAACGTTGAAATCATTTCTTCGATTGTTAGAGATGGTGCAATAATTTCTGAAGGCAGCAAATTAGAAAGTGTTTTTGTAGAATCAAATGCAACAGTGGCGAGACAGACCCATGCCAAGGGGGCGTATTTAGCCGGTGGCGAAATAATTGATTTAAAGCTTTAAAAACCCTCAACCACAACTTTAGTTTTTACGCTTAATTCATGTCCTATTTGCCGTTTTTGGGCCTGGTTGGGCTTGACTTAACTGACTTACACGCGTGTAATTCACCTAAGAGAAGGCCTCACGCCGCAAGGGCGGGGCCACTATTTATGTGGAGAGTTATTAATGCCGATTCGTCCAGCACAAAACCCTTCCTCCTCAGGGCCCGTAATTCAACTAGCCAGTGGCGAGAGCGTTGAGCTTTCCTGGCAAGAACGTGCACTTTGTGCACAAACTGATCCCGAAGCATTTTTTCCAGAAAAGGGTGGCTCTACTCGCGAAGCAAAACGAGTATGTCTCTCCTGTGATGTTCGTTCTGAATGTCTTGAATACGCTCTCGCACACGATGAGCGTTTCGGAATTTGGGGCGGACTCTCCGAGCGAGAGCGACGCCGACTTAAGCGTCGACCTGCTTAATCGATTAATTTCGATTAATTAGGAAACCAATTAGAAGCGCCACAACAGACTATGGCGACCATGAAAATTACTGATCCGTTTCATGTGACAGCTGTAATTGTCTCTCATGATGGAGCAATTTGGTTGCCAGAAGTAGTTGCTGCGCTTTCCTCGCAAACGCGAAGGTTAGATCAAATTGTTGCTGTTGATACCGATTCAAAAGATAAATCTGCTTCGCTTTTAAAAGCCGCAAAAATTCCAGTTCTTTCAATGCCTCGTGATGCCGGATTTGGTGATGCGGTTTATCGCGCCGTTGAAAAATTTCCTAAATCAAATAATGAACGCAATGAATGGATTTGGGTGATTCATGATGATTGCGCACCGAAGTCTGATGCACTCGAGAAATTGTTAACTGAACTCGTCGATCGTCCTAACGTAGCTATGGCTGGACCAAAATTATTAGGTTGGCATGATCGCTCACATTTGCTCGAAGTTGGCGTCAGCATCACAAACAACGGCACTCGTTGGACTGGTATGGAAGCACATGAGTATGACCAAGGTCAGCATGACGGTGTTCGTGATGTTCTCTCTGTTAGTACCGCAGGTGCTCTTATTCGCAGAGATGTTTTCGAAGAACTTGGTGGCTACGACCCACAGCTTGCCCTTTTTCGCGATGATGTTGATTTTGGCTGGCGAATTCGCATGGCTGGTCATTCAATTATTGTGGTCACGGATTCTGTGGCATTTCACGCCCAGGCAGCGGCATCAGAACGTAGATCAGTAGATGTAGAAGGTGCATTCCTGCATCGCCCATTGCTGTTAGACCGTCGCAATTCAGCCTATGTTTTATTGGCCAATTCATCGGCTTGGCTATTGCCTTGGTTGATATTGCAACTAGTCACTGGCGCAGCGATTAGATCTGTTGGCTATCTAATTGCGAAGTTACCAGGCTATGCAAGTGATGAAATCTTGGCAATCGCGTCACTAATTTTTCGACCGGCAATTCTTCGGGCGGCCCGCAAAGAGCGCCGAATCCATCGATTGTTACCACCTAGAATTATTGCCGATTTCATCCCACCACGTTTTACTCAATATCGAAATGCGATAAATAATTTTTTTGAGTCAATCAGAGATCGAATTTTTGCCAAGCTACCGACTGATAACGACATTGATGAAGAGTTCAATGATGATGCCGATCTATTAACTCCGGCCAAGGTAGTTAATTGGGGTAGCATCTTTAAACGCCCTCATGTAGTTCTTGGAATTTCTCTCTTCATATTCATTTTGCTTTCCTCGAGATCGCGCTTCGGCTCACTCATTGGTGGCGCATTAGCAACAACTCCGCACGGCACCAGTTCACTATGGCGCAGCTATATTGAATCATGGCATCAAGTCGGAATGGGAAGCTCAGCCCCGACACCCCCTTGGGTCGCACTTCTCTCGATTCTGTCGATTTTCTTTTTTGGTAAGCCAGCAGTACTGGTTACATCACTAATCTTTTTGGCACCAGCTTTCATGGCGATCTCGGCATATATGTTCTTAAAGCTTGTTACCGCCAATGCTTGGTTGCGAGTTTCGGCGAGCATGCTTTATGCGATCAGTCCAGTTGCGATCGCAAGTGTCAATACTGGGCGATTGGGAACCTTAGTCCTGATGATCATCCTGCCCTGGATTGTCGCGAATATTTCCTCCCTTGATAATTTCGAACGAATTTCCTGGCGCCGAATTTTTGGAGTTGCTCTCTTAATTTCAATTGCGACCTCGTTTACCTTGATGGTTTGGTTGGCGCTATTGGTAGTCACTGCAGTTGGAATTGGACTCGATATTCGAGTATTTAATAGAGATCTAAATCAAGAGCTTTTTGATCAAAAGCTAAGACGTCGAATAGCCCTATTGGTCACTCCATTAATCGTTACTGCGCCGTGGTCTCTGGTGGCAATTATTGATCCAAGTCGCTTTCTTTATGAACCAGGAATTTTATTAAACGGTGGCGGTCCGAATCTTGCTTTCCTCGGCAATCCAGGTGGCCCAGGGGCGCTTCCTTGGTGGGCTATTAGTCCACTCACTTTAGTTTTGATCGTCGCTTATTTTGCAAGCACTCAAATGCGGCAAGTCGCAAAAATGGGAATTACATTCTTGCTTCTTTCAGTAGCTTTAAGTTCCCTCTCAATTACCGGAAATGGCACGATCGCACCTACTCAACTTTGGGTAGGAATTTTCTTAGCAATTGCGACTTTGGCAGCAGTAACAGTTGGCACCATAATTCTCAATGACTTGCGTGATTATTTGATCGCCACAAATATTAACTACCGTCATATTCTATCTGCGGGTTTATTACTTATCACTGTGGGCTATTCAGCAACTGCGATTTCTTGGAATATTTCGCAAGCATCTTCTTCGCCGGTCTACACAAAAAGCGTAAACATTTTGCCGGAATATCTTGGTGTTGAGGCGGATGCAAAAACTCTGGTCCTACGAGAAATCACTAATCGCGAAATCACTTCACTTGCGTTCTATATCTCGCGTGGCTCAGACATCACTCTTGGCGAACCAGATGTTGCTCCCATTCAAGATCCGGCGATCGCAAAAGCCGTAATTGAACTTGCTGATGGAAGTGGTTTGACTACAAGTAAAACTTTTGCAGATTTCGGAATCAAGTATCTATTTGCGAAGAATCCGATTGATAAGGATGTTGTTCGCACTATTGATGCACTCGGTGGATTTGCGCGCACCTCAGCAACAACTGATGGCATAGTTTGGAAAGTTAGCGAGCCAACTGGTCGCTTGATTTTTAGAGATTTAAAAGGTGAAATCACTTTGCTTGCCAGCGGTGGCATTGGCGTTACTACCAGTGTTCCAAGCCCAGGAGTCATAACTCTTACCGAGAATTACGATCTAGGTTGGCAGATTCTGCAGAACGGTTTAAAGCTCGAGCGAAGCGAGAACGAAGCGGGACTGCCACAATTCAAGGTGCTTGAAGCAGGTGAGTTCACTTTGATTCATGACGGAACTTTGCGCCGTGGTGCACTAAGTCTGCAGTTTATCGCTTGGGTAGTTTTAATTATTTTGGCGCTACCTGCCGGACGACGCAAGCGTGAGATCTCAGAAATGGAGCTCTCGTGAAGTTTCAGAAAGGTGCGATTTTAGTTGGGGCAATTGCTCTAGTTTTATTGGCTACCAATTTATTTGATGCCAACACGAGTGCACGTCAATTTTCTAAGTCTTACCCTGCAGTTGTTTGCCCACCAAATCCAGCAGGCGTAACTACTACTACTTCAGTTGCATCGAAGAAGACACAGTTTTATCGAATTGGAAATAAGAGTTCAAAATTAGTAAGTATTAGAACATTTAGATATTCCAGTGTTAGCGATCCAATCTTGCTTCAAACAGAAGGCCTTACTCCAGTAAGTTTCCAAAGCCGCACAGGTGTTTGGGCTGGCTCAGTTCTCTGCACCGCCCCTGCTGCTTCGCAATGGTTTGTCGGCGGAACTTCAGATGTGAGTAGTAAAGGTGTCGTTTATTTAGTTAATAGTGGGTTGAGTGCTTCGATTGTGGACATTTTCACCTGGAGCGAAAATGGCGAGCAGGCAGTAAAGACTGTTTCCTTAAAAGCCAATTCAAGTACGGCAATAAAACTAGATTCTTTGGCACCGGGGGATTCCAACATTGTAGTTAAAGTTGTTGCTAGATCTGGCCGAGTCAATAGTTACTTAGTAGATGAGCGGGTCAAGGGACTACAGAAGTTAGGCGGTGATTCAGTTAATGCCATTTCCGCGCCATCCAAAAAATTCGTCATTACCGGTATCCCGCAACAATTAGTTAAGAAGAAAGCGCCAACACATTACCTGCGCATATTTGTGCCAGGGATAGCAGATGCTAATTTCACTCTTGAACTTCTCTCGAGCAATGGCCGATTTATTCCAACCGGCTTTAACGAGCGTAAATTGGTAAGCGGGAAAGTCGTGGAATTTAAAATGACACCAGAGGTATCCAAGGGAGCCTTTGCGATTAAGTTGACCTCAGATCAACCGGTAGTTGCGGCTATTCGTTCTCGCGCCACCTCGAATGGAAATAGTGACTTTGTATGGACCACGCCTTCGCCAGCTCTTACTCCAATGCAGATTGCGATTGGTGGGCTGTTACCAAAAATTGTCTTTGCCGGTGATGTTATTGCCGTTGGTCTTAGAGTTGCGTATTCAAATGGAAAAGTTAAAGAACAGTCCATTACCGGTGCGGATCTAGTTAGTTGGCAAGTGCCAAATAATGCGATCGCGATCACTATTCTTCGAGCTGGCGTTGATAATTACGCAGGCGCTCTAGTAGCGGCTAAGAGTGGTTATGCCTTCTTCCCAATTGCTTCAGGTGCCGAACTGACGAAAGTGGCAATCCCTTCGTCAAACATTCGGGTTCTAAATCCATAAAAATCCCAAGTTTTTCAGGCACTGCCCACTAATCTGAGACATATGAGTTCTTTAAAAGTAGGCCGCGCGTGTTCTCGCGCTAGTTGCCGTCGTATGGCAACTATGACTTTGACCTACATTTATGCTGAATCAACAGCAGTTGTTGGACCACTGGCGACTTATTCCGAACCACATGCATACGATCTCTGCGAAATTCATGCAGAACGGTTGACAGTTCCGAATGGTTGGGAAGTTATTCGAGCACAAATTTCAGATAATCAGAGCGGTCCATCTAACGATGATTTAATGGCGATCGCTGATGCAGTTCGCGAAGTAGCTGCGATGCCAGTTGCCGAAAATACTTCAACAACCGCAACACTTGCTGCGAGTTCTGAGCACATTGGTCGTCGAGGTCATCTTCGAGCCGTACCAAATAAGTAATCGAACGATTCAGTCATGAGTGAAAATATCCCTGATATTTTTAAAGCGTATGACATTCGCGGTTTAGTAGATAGCGAACTTTCACCAGATTTTGCTTTCGCAGTCGGATTAGCATTTGCCAGATTTCTTGAGATTGAACGTGAGCCAAGCACTGTGATCATTGGTGAAGACATGCGCCCTTCATCACCAGAACTAGCAGAGGCTTTTTCTGCCGGCGTTACTAGTAATGGCACAAATGTAATTCGGATTGGTTTAGCATCGACAGACCTACTTTATTTTGCAGCTGGTTCAATGAACTTGCCAGGCGCCATGTTTACCGCCAGCCATAATCCGGCTGCTTATAACGGCATAAAGTTGTGTTTTAGTGGTGCTCGTCCAATCGGTAAAGAGACTGGCCTTCAGACCATCGAGAAATTTGTTCGTCAAGGCATGCCTGTTGCAATGCGCCCAGTTGGAGTTGAAACCACCGAGGATTTACTTGAAGCATATGCCGATCATTTACATAAATTAGTTTCATTCACAGGTAATCGTTGGCTAAAGATAGTTATTGATGCGGGCAACGGCATGGCTGGTTTTACTGCTCCAGCTATATTTAACCGGCTTAGCGCTGAGATAATTCCACTTTACTTTGAACTCGATGGAAACTTTCCTAACCACGAAGCAAATCCAATTGATCCAGCGAACTTGCGTGATCTTCAGAAAGCAGTTTTGGAACATAAGGCTGATATCGGGTTAGCCTTTGATGGCGATGCCGATCGTTGTTTTCTAGTAGATGAAAACGGTGAAACGGTTGATCCTTCTTTACTAACTTCGCTGATTGCAACTCGTGAGTTAGTTAAACACCCAGGGGCAACAATTATTCATAGTCTAATCTCGTCGCGAACCGTGGTCGAAGTAATTAACGAGCTAAGCGGAATACCAGTTAGGTCGCGCGTTGGGCATTCATACATAAAAGCACTTATGGCAGAGACTGGTGCAGTTTTCGGTGGCGAGCATTCTGGTCATTTCTACTTCAAGGATTTTTGGCGAGCAGATTCTGGTGCGCTGGCTGCGCTACATGCTTTGGCTGCACTCGGCGAGTCTGACCTAACTATTTCTCAACTACTTGCGCCATTTAAAAGATATGTTGCAAGCGGTGAAGTAAATTCAAAAGTGGCGGATTCGGCCCTGGTCATAAAAGTGCTTCGAGAAAAATACGCAGAGCTCTCAGATTTTAAGATTGATGAACTAGATGGCTTAACAGTTTCTACAAAAACCTGGTGGTTTAATGTTCGTGCTTCAAATACCGAGCCTCTTCTTCGTTTAAATGTCGAAGCCGATACCGCCGCAAATATGGCAGCCCATCGTGACGAGTTATTGGCGCTAATTAACGCTTAACTGCTGCGGCTAAGTAGAACTCAACTGGGCATTGCCGATACTCTTGCCTTCTGGCGGGGTCCTGCCTAATTGACCATATCCTCTCTTTTCTATTTAGGAGTATTACCGTGAACGCACCTGTAACAAAGACCGTACCTCGCAATGACATTGCCGATGCTTCGCTAGCCGAGCAAGGCCGCAAGCGAATCGAGTGGGCAGAACGCAATATGCCAGTTCTTGCTCAGATCCGTGAACGATTTGAAAAGTCACAACCATTTGCTGGCATTCGCATTGCTGCCTGCATGCACGTGACTACTGAAACTGCCAACTTGATGCGCGTTCTAAAAGCAGGAGGCGCAGATATCGCACTTTGTGCATCTAATCCGCTATCAACTCAAGATGACACAGCTGCAGCCCTTGTCCATGAATATGGCATTAGTGTTTTCGCAAAGAATGCTGTTGATCGCGATGGCTACTATTCACATTTGAATGCAGCTCTTGATATCGAACCACACCAAGTATTCGATGATGGCTGTGATTTAGTAAATGTTCTACATACAACTCGCCAAGAATTGATTCCAAATGTTGCGGGCGGTTGCGAAGAAACTACAACTGGTGTTATTCGCCTAACTCAGATGGCAAAAGACGGTGCTTTAAAGTTCCCAATGATTGCTGTTAATGACACCGACACACAGCATATGTTTGATAATCGTTACGGAACCGGACAATCGACACTCGATGCAGTTTTCCGTGCTACAAATTACCTACTTGCTGGCCGCATTGTTGTTGTAGCTGGATTTGGTTACTGCGGAAAAGGTGTAGCAGAGCGCGCCAAGGGCATGGGCGCAGATGTGATCGTTACTGAAATTGATCCAACGAAAGCACTTGATGCCATGATGCAAGGATTCCGCGTTATGCCGATGACTGATGCGGCAAAAGTTGGCGATGTATTCATTACAGTTACTGGTAACCGCGATGTTCTTCGTGATGAGCACTTTGCAGAAATGAAGGATGGCGCAATCATGGCCAACTCGGGACACTTCGATATTGAAATCGATGTAGCTTGGCTAGAAAAGAACGCGAAGAGCAAGAATGCCAAGATGCGTCATCAAACCGATGAATATGTATTATCTGACGGACGTCGTCTGCTCCTGATTGCTGAAGGCCGTTTAGTAAACCTCGGCGCTGCCGAAGGTCACCCAGCATCTGTTATGGATATGTCATTCTCAGATCAAGCGCTAACTGCTGAATATCTCGTGAAAGAAGCTAAGAATCTCACAGCTGGAATTCATGAAGTTCCTACCTATATAGACAAAGAAGTTGCCAGCCTTAAACTAAGCAGCATGGGTGGCAAGATCGATGTTCTTACACCAGCACAAGACTTGTACTTGAATTCTTGGGAACACGGAAGCTAAATGACTTTAGTCATGGTCGTCGATGACGACCAGGATCTGGCGGAGATGCTCGGCATCGTTTTAACCGGTGCCGGCATCGACGTGGATTTAGTAAGTCGCGGCGATGAAGTGCTTGATGTTTTCCGCAATAATCCACCAGATTTAGTTTTGTTAGATGTTATGTTGCCCGGATTAGATGGCATCGAGGTATGTAAATTAATTAGGGCCGAATCTATGGTGCCAATTGTGATGTTATCGGCCAAGGGAGATACTCACGATGTGGTTCGTGGTCTCGAAGCAGGTGCTGATGATTACATGGTCAAACCGTTTAAGCATCCATCTGAATTAATTGCGCGAATCCGCACCCGTTTACGTCGGACAAATACTGATATTTCTGGGCTACTAACAATTGCTGATTTAGTAATCGATGTAGTTGCGCATCAGGTCGCACGTGCTGGTAAACAAATCGCGTTGACTCGACTTGAATTTGATCTTTTAGTCGCACTAGCTCGCGAACCAGGTCGAGTCTTCTCGCGCGATGCGCTACTAAGTGAAGTTTGGGGCTATCGTCATTCAACAGATACCCGACTTGTGAACGTTCACGTGCAACGTCTTCGTGCCAAAGTTGAACACGATCCAGAGCATCCTGAAATTGTTGTAACCGTGCGAGGTGTTGGTTACAAAGCCGGCGGCCAGTAAATGCGATCTGGCAATGCTTACAAAACACACTCTCTAGCTCTGCGAGTAGTTCTTTCGACGATCTTTCTTTCGCTGGTAGTCGTATCCATTACCGGTTCAACGCTTTATTCCAGGCTTTCAACGGGTATCAAGCAAGTAAATGTAGATACCGCAATTATTGAAGCTCGTTCTACGATCTTTAGCGCCCAGTATCGCCTTGCTATTGCTACGGGAAATCCGTCCGACTCGGTCCGAGAAATATTTAGTTCAGTAATTACTTCTGCAACGACTGTTGGATCTAATGAGAGTGGCCGTGAAGTTGTAATTCTGCAGGTGCCAGGATCGGCCATTGGCAAATCAAACTATGAGATAAGCTCAAATTTAGTTTCAAATAGTTCAATTCCAGAATTTCTGCGCAATAAAGTGCGTAACTCTGAAAACCTTGAGTATTCATATGTGCGGATTGATTATGCTGGCTCAAATTCGGTAAATGGTTTCGCCGTAGGGCAGCGAATCAGCATCCCTGACGATGGTGATTACGAGATGTATGTTCTGTTCAGTCTCGCAGATCAAGTTGCAACTCTTTCTTTGATTAGTAATTCTTTGTATTTAACTGGCTTAGCTCTAATTATCTTGATTGCTTTGATTATCTGGATTGTAGTTCGACAAGTAGTTAAACCAGTTCGCGATGCGGTTCGAATTTCTCAGCAATTTACTGATGGGGATTTTACCCAACGCATGCAGATTAAGAGCAACGACGAAATTGCCAGCCTTGGAAACGCATTCAATGAGATGGCTGAATCATTGCAAAAGCAAATCACTAGACTTGAGAATTTATCGCGGGTACAGCAGCGTTTTGTATCTGATGTTTCGCATGAGTTGCGTACTCCGTTAACAACTTTACGAATGGCATCTGAAGTAATTCACAACGCACGCGAGGGTTTTGATCCTGTTATTGCCCGAAGTTCTGAGCTTTTGATCGGACAAATTGATCGTTTTGAGCGCTTGCTCGAAGACTTGCTTGAAATCAGCAGATTTGATGCCGAGGTAGCAGAGTTAGAAGCTGTTGAATTTGATATCTGTGGCTCGCTTGAGCGTTGTATTGCTGATCTTTCGCTTGTGGCTAAAGAAAATGGAATTGAAATTAATCTAAATCGCCCTTGTGATTCGGTATTTGTAAATGGTGATATTCGCCGAGTTGAGCGGGTAGTTCGAAATCTATTGAGTAACGCGATAGATCACGCTGAAGGTAAGCCCATAGACGTACGAGTAATGGCTTCACCTGAAGATATTGCTATTGGCATTCGTGATTATGGTGTTGGTATTGAGCCAAGATTGCTCAATCGAGTTTTCGATCGATTCTGGCGAGCTGATCCATCTCGCGCCCGAACACGTGGCGGCACTGGTTTGGGATTATCGATTGCTCTTGAAGATGCTCGTCTACATAATGGCGAACTCGAAGCTTGGGGTGAACTTGGTAAAGGTTCGCACTTTGTACTTTACCTGCCACGACGAGCAGGTGATCAACTGCATTCTAGGTTGATTTCGCTAAAAGGTTAACCACAACTAATTTTTGCCAGCAATTTTATTATTCGCTCGAGTTTAATCTTTATCCATGCGCTTATTCTCAGATTTCAAATTTCTACTATTTCCAACTAGATGTTTTGGCTGCCGAGAACTTGATTATTCAATTTGTTCAAAGTGTCGAAAGCTTTGGAACCCACATCTTTATCAAAGCAGGGTTTCTAATCTGGCCGTCTACTCTTCGATTTCATATTCTCCGGTCGCAAAAAATATATTGTTAGCTGCGAAAGAGCAGAGTGTGAAATCAGCAGATCAATTAGTTAGTAACGCTATTAAGGCATCTTTATACGAACTATTTCAAAAACATCCCAGTTGTGCCTTAGTTCCAATTCCATCAGGGCGCACTTCTAACCGCAGGCGTGGGAGAGAGTTCGTGAATGAGATGGCTATTTCGGTAGCTAGAGATTTTGGGGTGGCTGTTTTACCCATACTCGAGCATCAAAGAATTATTCGTGATCAAAGTAGATTGAATATCTCTAGCCGTCGTGAGAATCTGGCTATGGGGCTGTCGATAAAACCTGAATTCCTCGGGAAATATTCAGGTGAGAATCTGGTTATTTTGGATGATCTGGTAACCACCGGAGCCACGATCAATGAGGCAAACCGAGCCTTAACTAGGGGCGGTTTTGTCGTGAAGGCGGCTGCAACGGCTTGCGTGGCGCTGCGTAGGCGTGAATAACCCCTAAGATTGGGGAGTTATCTCGCAAGTTGGCAGCTGCTTGGTAGTTGGTTCGGAAAATGCCAGCAAAAGTAACTTTGAAAGGTCATAGGTGGCTAAATGCCTGCAATTCTCGATCGGATTATGCGCGCTGGCGAAGGCCGCATCCTAAAAGAATTGAGCAAGACTGTTGTCAAAGTTAACTCCTTTGAAGCCGCGACAGTTGCCCTATCTGATGAAGAACTGCGCGCCAAGACTGATGAGTTTAAAGCCCGTTATGCCAAAGGCGAATCACTTGATGACTTATTGCCCGAAGCATTCGCCACAGTCCGTGAAGCAGCAAAGCGCACCTTAGGTCAGCGTCATTACGACGTGCAGTTAATGGGTGGGGCAGCCATGCACTCAGGAAATATTGCTGAAATGCGTACAGGTGAAGGCAAGACTCTGGTTGCGACACTCCCTTCTTATTTAAATGCGATTGCTGGCAAAGGTGTTCACGTTGTTACGGTTAACGACTACCTCGCCGAGCGCGATAGCGAATGGATGGGTCGTATCCATCGTTTCTTAGGTCTAACCGTTGGCGTAATTCTAAACAACATGACTCCGTCAGAGCGTCGCGATGCTTATAACTGCGACGTTACTTATGGCACTAACAATGAGTTTGGGTTCGATTACTTGCGCGACAACATGGCGTGGTCACTTGATGAGTGCGTACAACGTGAACATTTCTTTGCAGTAGTTGACGAAGTTGACTCAATTTTAATTGATGAAGCACGTACTCCGCTGATCATTTCCGGACCAGCTGATAAAGCCACTAAGTGGTATGTCGAGTTTGCGAATCTCGTTTTGAAATTGGAACGCGATGTTCATTACGAAATCGATGAAAAGAAGAAAACTGTAGGCATCCTCGAAGAAGGTGTTACGCGCGTAGAACAGATGCTGCAGATTGAAAACCTTTACGAAGCAGTCAATACGCCTATGATCGGCTACTTAAATAATGCAGTGCGTGCAAAAGAGCTATTCAAACGCGATAAAGATTACGTAGTCATGAATGGTGAACTGCTGATTGTTGATGAGCACACTGGCCGCATGTTGGCCGGTCGTCGCTATAGCGAAGGCTTACATCAAGCTCTTGAAGCCAAAGAACGCATTGAAATCAAGGATGAAAACCAGACTTTGGCAACAATTACGCTTCAGAACTATTTCCGTCTCTACCAAACAATCTCCGGCATGACTGGTACTGCGATGACCGAAGCATCAGAATTTCAGCAGATTTATAAACTTGGCGTTGTGCCAATTCCTACCAACCGCAGCATGGTCCGTATCGATCAAGCGGATCTGGTCTATAAGTCCGAACTTGGCAAATTCAGTGCAGTAGCAAAAGATATTGTGGAACGTCACCGCAAAGGTCAACCTGTTCTGGTCGGTACTGTCAGCGTTGAAAAATCAGAAGAACTATCAGCAATCTTACGTAAATCAGGCGTTGCTCACGAAGTGCTAAATGCTAAGCATCACGAGCGCGAAGCCACAATCATCGCGCGCGCCGGTATTAAAGGCGCTGTAACTGTCGCAACAAACATGGCGGGCCGCGGTACCGACATCATGCTCGGTGGTAACCCAGAGTTCATGGCAGATTTCGAATTACAACGTCGCGGAATTTCACCAGTAGATAATGCAGCTGAATACGAAGCAGCCTGGCCAACTGAGATTGCTCGCCAAAAAGCAGCTGTAGCGAAAGAGCACGAAGAAGTTATCGCACTCGGCGGTCTATATGTTCTCGGTACCGAACGCCACGAATCTCGACGTATTGATAATCAGCTGCGTGGTCGTTCCGGTCGTCAAGGTGATCCTGGTGAATCACGCTTCTATCTTTCGCTTCAAGATGACTTAATGCGTCGCTTTAACTCCGGCATCGTAGAGCGTGTTCTATCAGCGGCTGGTATTCCTGAGGATGAACCAATCGAATCAAAGATGGTCAGCAATGCAATTCGCTCGGCTCAGACACAAGTTGAAGCACAGAACTTTGAAATTCGTAAGAATGTTTTGAAGTATGACGATGTAATGAATCGTCAACGAGAAGTAATTTATGGTGAACGTCGCTTAGTTCTCGAAGGCAAAGACCTAAAGGAACAAGTCATAGAATTCATGCAAGATACTTTGGCGGCTTATGTCGATGCAGCTACTGCTTCGGGCTACGCTGAAGATTGGGATCTTGAGACGCTCTGGAACCACCTAAAAGTTATCTATCCGGTCTCCTTTGTCCCAGCTGATCTAGATGCCGAACTTGGCGGTCGCGCAGGGTTAGATGTAGAGCTACTAAAGCACCGCGTTCTTGAAGATTTAGCCAAGGCATACGCAGATCGTGAAAGTGCCTTGAGTTCTGAAGTTACTCGTGAACTTGAACGCAAGGTTCTACTTTCGGTTCTAGATCGCAAATGGCGCGAACATCTTTACGAAATGGACTACTTACAAGAAGGAATTGGCCTTCGTGCCATGGCCCAACGCGATCCGCTAGTTGAATATCAGCGCGAAGGTTACGAGCTATTTGCAGCCATGATGGATGCAATCAAGGAAGAAATTGCTGGATTCCTATTCAATGTCGAAGTAACTGTCGAATCATCTGAAGTTCAAGCAAAAGGCATTGAAGCTAAACCAGTTTCGCCGATCGGATTGCAATACAGCGCAGCCGATGAGAATGGCAATGTCACTAAGAATGATGTTTCGCGAAATGCCCCTTGCCCATGTGGTTCAGGCAAGAAGTACAAGCGTTGCCACGGCGGCGCTTAACTCGTTAGGCCTAAATTAGAAATAGTTCAGTACATAACCATTTCTGATCGATACCTTCAAACCGCATAACTAATGAACGTAAGCGCTCACCGTATCTAACGGTTAAAACTGATTCTGCGATCCCATCTAACGGCTGATTCACATGCAGTTTTCTAATTCGGCCTATCACTTTCACCGAGCCAGTATCTACAACCAACTTGGAAAAAATATTTCTATGGGTCCATCTTGCTAATTGTGCAGCAGGTCGCTTACCAGCCCAGATTTCAAGTGCGCTAACGCCATACTTCAAAGCCCAACTACTTATTTCGGGTAGTTCACTGGCAGAAGTTGGTATTGGTGCAAAATCTGGATCGTATTCATCTCCAAATGAAGTCGGAACTAAATACAACTTAGCTTTCTGTGGTGCTTCGGCAGGCACAGGGGAGCGAAAGAGGTCCAGTACTGGGTGGCCCAGAATCTCATCTTGACTACTTGAGATTGGCGAAAAAGTTATGGTCTGGAAAGTAGGTTCAACGGATAAATCGATAGTTGTCATGTCGAAAGAATTTCTGCTCACATGCGCAGGCAGATCATTCGAAAGGATTACAGTTTCTCATCCGAAAGGATGACTGTGGACGAGTAATCTAGAAAAGTCCATCGGCATCGTTAGATGCCTTTCATGCCTACTAAAAAATCCAAAATTCAAACACGAGTACTAATATCGGTATCGCTACTAGTCGCATCAATTCTCTCTAGCGTCCTAATATCGATACTCTCAAATCAGAAGCAAAGTTTCTGGATTGCAAATCGCGAACTCACCCCTGGTCAACAGATTGCAGCCAGCGATATTTCAAAAGTTCAAGTAAACATTTCAGCGATTTCCAATAACTACGTGCCTGCGGGCATTAATCCAATTGGCAGCATCGTCATTAATCGAATTCAACGAACTTCGCTTATTGCGACCCAATCAATTAGTTCGCAGAATGAGGCAATAAATAGTGCGGAAGTTTCACTAACGATTCGTGCAATTGACCTGCCGGCCACAGTATTAGCTGGAGATCGCATAAGTATCTATCTTCTAGAAGACGCTGAGTCAGGCGCATTTCCGTCTGAACCAGAGTTAATACTTAGTGATATTTACTTAGGCTCCATTGAACGCAAAAATTCCAACTTCGGATCAGAAGCTGCCATCAATATTGCCATCGGACGAGAAGAGATATCAGATGTTCTCAGAGCCACCACCTATGGCCGATTAGTAGTGGTGAAACTAAATGGTTGAACGAAGCACTCACACAATCATTACAGCGATTTCGGATAGCAATTTTGAGAGTTTTGTATCGAGCAACTTACATTCTCAAGGTTGGGACATCGTGGCCAGGGCTGTTGATATTGCGGCATTACAAGTATTTCTTAGTCAGAATCCAGAAACTGCGAAGAATTCAATCTTAATTTATGCCCCAGATTTACCAGACTTTATCGATGACTCTGTTACAAATTTGGGATCTGAAGTTCGCTACATAATTGGCTACGGCACAGAATCTGAGATGACTAGTTTTGGTTCGCTCTCGCCAAGACCTACCGACCCAGCAGAGCTAGTCTCGCAAATTCGCTCCGTATTACGGCGAGAGTTTCGTGAACCGCTAATTTCGAGCCATAAAGCCAGCAATCTAGCTGGTGCAAAAGTCATCGCTATTGCCTCTGCCGGCTCTGCCACTGGTGCTACAACTTTGGCTCTTAATCTGGCGATGGAATCTAGTTTGCTAGAAAAGCGAACGCTGCTAATTGATGGCAATTCGATTGAGCCAACCATTTCGATAGCTCTGGAACTACGTAATTTGCGAGGCGATCAAAACCCTAGGTTGATCTCACAACTTCTTTGGGCCTATGAGTTAACTGAAACAAAGAGCGCTGCCTTCGGTAAATTCATGACTACTGCGTACGCAAATTTCGATCTAATAGTAATTGATCTCGGTTCAGTATCTAACTTGGCTTCAAAACTAACTGATCGACGTTGGAATTCACAATGCCTAATTTGGAGTAGCGATAACTGCGATGAAATCTGGATTAATTCAAGACCAGATGAGGTTGGCCGCTTTAGATTGACCCGGCTAATTCAAGAATTAACCAAGAATAAACTCAAAGCAAAATTGCAGTTCGTAGCTAATTTAGAAGCTCCTCGCCGTCGTAGTGATCAAGGCGCCCATGAGTTGGCTGCGCAAATAGATCAGTTAAATCCCATAAGTAGATTAACCCTGCCTAGAGATAATCGGGCAGTGGCAGCTGCAGCAACTAGTAGTTCCTCGCTTAGTGAAGCAAGCCCAAAGTCGATGTTACGCAAGGCGATCCTAAAGATTGCAAGCGAGGTCTAGTTTTAGTCTGCGGCAACTCTTCCAATAGAGTTAGCCCATGCGCGGATACTTGGCTTTAACTCCAGATGAGTTAGCTCAACTATTAGATGATGGTGAAATATCTATAGATACCGCCTTTGTGCCAACTGGCCATTTTAAAAGTATAAATCCAGAACTGGGCGAAGAAGAGTCTGAATATATCCTCTCTTTATTAGCAGCTGAAGATTCAATTTCATATCAAGGCGATTCTGCGAAATTCTCTTTTGTGCTTGCCGTAGACCTAGAGGCATCACAGATCGGTCTAGAATCAGAGGTCGAAGTAAATCTAACGTCAGCCATTAAATTTAGTCAGGCCGATTGCTTATTTGTCGGAGATGCAAAAGCCGATGATGGCGAGCTCACTTGGTATGCGGCGCAAGAGATTGCGATTCAACTCCCTAATTGGCGGGTTTCGTAAATGAGCCGGATTGAAAATCTACTTAATCGGCGCAGCACGCTAACCGCTTCGCAAATTTATCGATTACAAGAACTTATAGCTGACTGGCAATTGCTGACAGATCTTTCTTTTGCAGACCTAGTGCTCTGGGTGCCACTTCGTATGGACGCAACTTCTTGGCCAACTGGATATGTGGCGATCGCACATATTCGTCCAACGACTTCGGCAACCGTTTTCGCTAATGATTTAATTGGCTCTGAAGTAAACTGGGGAGAACGACCACGTTTAGATGAGGCACTTTCCAGCGCCGATATTGTGCGAGATTCAGAACCAGAATTATTTGGTGATTTGCTCATTAAAGAAGAGACAATCCCGGTAATTTATGAAGGCCAAGTGATCGCGGTTATTTCACGCCACCGAAATGCTGAGCTAATGCGCTCACCAAGTCGACTAGAACTAAATTATCGCGAGATCGCAAACAATCTATATCGAATGGTTGTCGAAGGCACCTATCCATATCAAGACGCATCCTCAATATTTGATCCATCTGCCCGCGTGGGTGATGGCCTGATCCGGCTTGATTTAAATGGCGTAATCACTTATGCCAGCCCTAATGCGAGATCTGCCTTTAACCGAATGGGTTGGGGCAATGACTTAGAAGGCTATAATTTAGGCGAAGTTGCCTCGCAGGTATCTACGCAGCGAAATGAATCACATCACGAAGGAATTAGTAGCTCGCTAAGTGGAAAATCTCTGCGCCGTGCTGAAATTGAGAACGAAGGCGCAACAATTGATTTAATGGTGATGCCGCTATTGCAGGGCGATGATCGTATCGGGGCCATTGTTTTATTGCACAACGTTACTGAGTTGCGACGCCGTGAACGTGAGCTAGTAACTAAAGATGCCACGATTCGCGAAGTACACCACCGAGTAAAGAATAATTTACAAACCGTTTCAGCACTATTGCGGTTACAAGCACGGCGAATTGCTGAGCCTCAAGCAAGTGCCGCCCTTGAAGAAGCAGTTCGCCGAATAGCATCGATCGCACTAGTTCACGAGACGCTTTCAAATAGTGCCGATGCCAAAGTAGCTTTCGATCAAGTCTTAGATAATTTAGTTATCCACGCAGCAGATTTGAGCCCTCGAATGAGTGAAATCAATATTAGGCGTACTGGTTCACTTGCTGAAATTGATCCTCGTATCGCTACACCGCTTGCTCTAATCGTCACTGAGCTGATTCATAACGCACTTGAACATGGGTTAGCTGAACAGGGTAGCAACCTAGTTATTCATTGCGAACGTTTTGAAAGTAAGGCCAAAGTTACCGTTAGCGATGATGGCGCTGGGCTACCAAGTGATTTTGATTTAGTTAACTCATCTAACCTAGGTTTACAAATAGTTAGAACTTTGACCGAGAATGAATTGCGCGGTCAGATTAAATTAACTTCGGGGGAGTCTGGCACCCAAGCGACCTTGGAGTTCCCGCTTTAGAACTGGTTTTGCTGTTCTTGTAGACGGGCACGATTACGTGCCGCACGACGCTTAAGGGCGCGACGTTCATCTTCTGATAAACCGCCCCAAACTCCGGCATCTTGTCCGCTTTCAAGGGCCCAAGCTAGGCAGGCATCTTTAACAATGCAGCGGTTACATACCTTTTTTGCTTCTTCAATCTGAGTAATGGCAGGGCCAGTGTTTCCGACTGGGAAGAACAGCTCTGGATCTTCATCGCGGCAAGCGGATTGATGACGCCAATCCATAAGAACACCACCTATCCCTGAAATCTCGCGTACAGAAGCCAGTTCCGTACCAATTAAGTAATTTGATCTAGCTACGATCTTGATGTCGTAAGGTGCTTATTCTCCCGTGCCCGCACCCGTATTACAAGGACATAACGCAGGGGATTTCCTGATTACTGGTGATTTATCTCGCTCAGATTTAATTCTTCATCAATTAGACAGTGCCCCCGACAGGATTCGAACCTGTGCACCCGCCTCCGGAGGGCGGTGCTCTATCCCCTGAGCTACGGGGGCGCAATGGCAAGGTTATCAGTAGCGCAGGCGATAATTTTTGTTGGGAAATACTCATTTCAAATGAACTCGTATGACAATTTCGAGAGCTTACTGCCAGAATATTGCTATGAATCAGAGCGCATACTTCGCAACTGGCTGTTTTTGGGGCGCAGAACGTCGTTTCTGGCAGTTAACCGGAGTTATCGAAACCAGCGTTGGCTACATGGGTGGCACTCGTCCAAATCCAAGTTACGAACAAGTCTGTACTGGAGTAACTGGCCATGCCGAAATGGTGCATGTTCGCTTTGATGATGAGCAGATTTCGTATCAAAGATTACTTGAAGAGTTCTGGACTATGCATGATCCGACTTCGCTTAATCAACAAGGTGGCGATATCGGTACTCAATATCGCAGTTCTATCTATGCCACTACTCAAGAACAATTAACTCAGGCCATCAAGTCTCGCGATCTCTACCAAGCGGAGTTAACTAGAGCTGGTCTCGACCCGATTGTCTCTGAAATTCAAATTGCCGATGGCGTTATATATTTTATCGCCGAGGAATATCACCAGAAGTATCTACAGAAGAATCCAAATGGTTATGACTGCCATTCTAGTACTGGCATTGCATTTCCAGTTGGGGTAGTTCTCTAATGAGTGAAAATAATTATCCAGTAAAAATCAATGAAGCAGAGTTAAAGGCACAGCTCGATCCACTTTCATACGAAGTTCTGCGTAATGCCGCAACTGAGCGACCATTTACTGGTGAATACACCGACACTGACAAAGTTGGCATATATAAATGTAAAGCATGTGCCGCCGAATTATTTCGCAGCGAAACTAAATTTCATTCTGGCTGCGGTTGGCCATCTTTTTACGCACCTTCTGCCGATGACGCGGTTGAACTTATTGAAGATCGCTCATTAGCACCTAGAGTTCGCACTGAAGTGCGCTGTGCTGCCTGCGGCTCACACCTGGGTCATGTTTTTGAAGGAGAAGGCTACGACGTACCAACAGATCAGCGCTGGTGCATTAACTCGGTATCCCTAATTCTGGAAGATATTTAACTTACTTCTGCTTTTCCTGCCTTTTGTTATCTAAGTGACGCCAGCAATACCAAGCAACAACGCTGCGATACGGGCGAAATTTCTCACCTTTTGCATCTAGCGCTTTAGGTTCAATCTGATCAGCCAGCTTATGAATACTTTCCCAGCCCCGGCGAACTCCTAAGTCACCAGTTGGCCAGATATCTAGGCGGTGTAACTGAAACATCATGAACATATCAACTGTCCATGGACCGATTCCCCAGAGTGAAGTTAACCCAGTAAACACTTCCTCATCACTTAGTTCATGCAGATTTTCAATCGGAACACTACCTGTTAACGATGCTTGAGCTAACCCCTGAATAGTCTTGGCTTTAGCACCAGATACACCAATTTCGCGCAGAGCTACATCACTTAACTTAGCAATGCGCACCGGAGTTATCTGACCTTTGGCTAATTCACTTAATCTGCCATGAATTGTGTCTGCGGCTTTTACAGCTAACTGCTGCGAAATCACTGACGATACAAGCGATTGAAAATTTGTCTCTTGAGAAACCGAACTGCCAATTGAGCAGAGTGGGCTTTCGCTGATGACTTTGGCAAAGCGTTTATCGATGGCGGAGATTTCGGCGGTAATCCGCTGCATTTTCGCACGCGCGATAGGAGCTTTCGACATCTACCTAATTCATTTACTAGAGCGAGAAGGAAGGATATTCGTCAGTCACCAAGATAAATGCATATCCGTATACTCGATTGTAGAAAGCTAAAATTCCGACCATTGCATCAGCACACCACACCGGATACTTGCCGCTGAACAAGATTGAGAACCAAGCAAAGAGAGTTAAGAAAAGTCCGTATATCAAATAGATGATTCCCATTACATAAAGCGGTAAGGCTAAAATCCATTTGAATAGCGGCTTTACTCGGCTAAGCTCTGAACCGTTGCCGACCTCAGGCAAAGTAATTTTAACAATGTCGTTCTCTTCAATTGATGGATAATCATCGGTAAGTAAAAGAACATATGCGTTAACGCGAGTTTCAAGTGAAATCAAGGCGTGATTAAATGACAACGCATAACTTGGATAAATACCGCGAAACACCAGGGCCAAGAAGGTGGGCAGAATAATCAGACCGCCCAAGCTATAACTCCAGTTGTCACTGACTATCGATTCGATTGCAAAGGCGCTGTAATAGATGGCAACTGGAGCCACGATTATTAATCGAAAGAGAGCCGTTAGACGGTTGCGATCTTCTAGTTCAACTTGGATTAAGGTCTGAATTTGATTGCTCATAACTCTAAAGTAGCCCTATTCCCAAGAAATCTATTGCTTTTTTGGGACTTACGGCCTAGTTTTTACAGTTGTTGCAGGAATTTATAGTTTATTGCAGAAAGATCGAGGGAATATGGCTGGCATTAAGGAAGTTGCAGCAGAAGCAGGAGTTTCAACTGCAACAGTCTCGCGCGCACTTCGTGGCCTAGAACATGTAAATCCACAAACTCGAGCAAAAATTGAAGCCGCAGCTGCCAAATTGAATTATTCATTTGCTGGTGAAAGCGATCGGATTCGACCTGGTCGCACCAACAGTGTCGGCGTAGTCGCGCCATATATTTCTCGTTGGTATTTCGCCCAAGTAATTAACGGTGCTGAACAAGCGCTACGTGAAGCTGGCCTAGATCTTTTGCTTTATAACTTTAGCCAGATGAAAGGCCGCGAGCGCTTATTCCAGCATCAATTGCTCAAAGGTCGCGTTGATGCGTTAATCGTTATTAGCTTGCCGCCAACTGAAGAAGAGTTTGCCTCAATGCTTAGTTTGGGAATTCCGATCGCACTCGTTGGAATGGCACATAAAGATTGTGCCAGTATCAAAATTGACGATGTTGCTGGAGCTCGCACAGCGACCCAACACTTAGTAAATCAAGGTCATAAGCAAATCGGCTTAATGTCTGGTCGCCCCGATGATCCATTTAATTTCTCGGTGCCACAAGATCGACGTCGCGGCTTCATGCAAGTGCTAGCCGAAAGTGGTTTGGAATGGATTCCTTCGCGCGAAGTTCACGGTGACTTCACTATGAATACCGCTTCACGCGCCATGGATGATTTACTAGCCAGGCCAAATCGACCAACAGCAATTTTCTGCGAATCCGATGAAATGGCATTCGGTGCGATGCAAGCAGCCAGACGTCACGGCTTGAGTGTTCCGGATGACATATCGATTATTGGTTTTGATGGTCATGAGATGGCGGAATATTCTGATCTAACTACTATGGAACAACCAGTGCAGTTAATGGGCGAGATGGCTGCTTGGTCAATCATGGAGCGCCTACGTAAGCCAAATGCTGAAGTGCCATCATTGGTTCTACCAACTACCCTGGTAGTACGTAATTCCACGAAACGACTTGAGGCATAAGCATGACCACGGTTACTAAAGATGTTGTGATCATTGGCGGTGGCCACAACGGTTTAGTAGCTGCTACTTACTTAGCCAAAGCTGGTAAATCAGTTCTTATTCTTGAGGCAAATGATGAAATCGGTGGCGCAACAGCCAGCGTCAGAGCTTTTCCAGAATTTGATGCGCACTTGTCGCGTTATTCCTACTTAGTGGCGTTATTGCCTGATCAAATCGTTAGCGACTTAGGACTCAACTTTGTAACCGTGCCTCGCACGGTTTCGTCATATACCCCTGATTTAAATGGAGCTGGGCTCTATATCTCGCGCCAATGGGATCAAGCCACTGCAGATTCATTTTCATCGATTCCAGATGGCGCAGCAGATGCACAAGCTTGGCAACAGTTCTATGGTGAAGTTGCAATGTTCGCTGAACGTATAGCGCCCTACATGCTGCAACCATTGAAAAGCCGTAGTGAACTCAAGGCGGCAATTGGTTTGCCGGAAATTTGGGAGTATTTGATTGAAGCGCCAATTGGTGAAATTATAAATGATCGTTTCAAAAGTGATTTAGTTAAAGGTGTTGTCTTAACCGATGCTCTTATTGGTACGCATGTATCAGCCGATGATTTATTAGCTAATATTTGTTTTCTCTATCATCTGATCGGAAATGGCACTGGAGAATGGAAAGTGCCTAAAGGTGGCATGGGCGCACTAGTTTCCGAACTTGAACGTGTGGCTCGCGCAGCTGGTGTTGAGATCCGTACTAACAGCAGTGTCACTTCAATTTCCAGCAAATCAGATTCAGTTACTGCCACAATTGAAAATGGCGATCAATTTGTGGCAAGTCATTTGCTCTCTAACGCGGCTCCACAAGTACTGGCTAAGTTACGTAATAAAGCGAAACCAGCTAGTCTGTCTGGAGCGCAATTTAAGATTAATATGTTGCTAAAGAAAATGCCTCGCCTAAAAAGTGGAATTTCACCTGAATTAGCATTTGCCGGAACTTTCCATATCAGCGAGAAATTTTCTCAGCTCGAAACTTCATACCAAGAGAGCAAGGCGGGTAAGTTGCCTACTTGTTTCCCATCTGAAATGTATTGCCACACTTTGTCTGACCCATCAATTTTAAGCCCAGAGCTACAAGCCGCCGGTTATCAAACTCTGACTCTCTTTGGATTACATACGCCAGCAGAACTTTTTGATGGCGATAATGAGGCTACCAAGGCCACAGCGCTAGCTGGTTTCATCGCTGAGTTAGATAAGTATTTAGTGGACCCAGTCTCGCAAATTATTGCTCGCAATAGTGATGGCTCTCCTTGTATTGAAGCCAAGAGCCCACTGGATTTAGAAGAGGCGATCTCGTTGCCGCGAGGAAATATCTTCCATAGTGATCTCACCTTCCCATTTCGTGAAGATGGCGATAGCCGACGCTGGGGCGTGGAAACTGATGATCCACGAATCTTTATTTGCGGCGCAGGTGCGCAACGAGGTGGGGGAGTCAGCGGAATCCCGGGTCATAATGCGGCAATGGCCGTTCTTGGAAAGTAAAAAAGTAATAGGCTTTCAGCTATGAGTTCTGATAAAAAGTTAAAGCCAGAAACACTTGCGATAAGTGCTGGGCGGCCAATTCCTGAGCCAGATGGTGAACTAAATACCCCAATCGCGCTGAACTCAACTTTTCACGCCGGTGGCCCGATTGGTTACGGACGTTACGGAAACGAAACTTGGACATCTTTGGAGACTGCAATCAGCGCACTTGAAGGTGGACAGACTTTAGTTTTCGCATCAGGCCAAGCTGCAGCAAGTGCGATATTTAATTTATTGCCAATAGGCGCTCCCGTAGTTCTTTCTGATGAAGGCTACCAAGGCATTGCTGCGTTACTAAAGGGTTATCACGAAAGCGGTCGCCTCGAAGTTCGTTTTGTTGAAGCAACAAATACCGCAGCCGTATTAGAGGCAGCAAAAGGAGCAGCGCTTATTTGGCTGGAGAATCCAACAAATCCTGCCTTGGAAATCGTTGACCTTAAAACAATTATTGCCGGTGCTAAGAAGCTAGGCGTTGGGGTTGCAGTTGATAACACTTTGGCCACGCCGTTAACTCAGAAGCCACTTGAATTTGGTGCAGATTTTGTCATGCACTCTGTGACTAAATACTTTGCTGGCCACAGCGACATAATTTTGGGTTCAGTTTCCACCAATGATCCAGCTCTTCTTAAGCGACTTGGTGATGTCCGTAAATTAAGTGGCGCGATTCCTGGCCCATTTGAAGTTTGGTTAGCGCTGCGCGGAATCCGCACTTTCCCATTGCGATTTAGAGCGGCAGAAGCCAATGCCAAAGAGCTAGCAAAGCGCTTGGCCGGTCATGCCAAGGTGAGCAAAGTTCGGTATCCGGGCTTCGGCGGAATGATTTCATTTGAATTAACCTGCGATGCCGACGGTACTGATCTAGTTACCCAGAGCTCAAGAATCATTACCAACACAACGAGCCTCGGCGGTATTGAATCTATGTGGGAACGTCGCCGTCGTTGGGCAACTGAGAGCCATAAAATCTCAGAATCCTTAATCCGATTCTCAGTTGGTTGCGAAGATGTCGATGATCTATGGGATGACATCACTGCCTCATTAGGCAAAATTTAAGTTATAGGAGTATTTTTAGGTTATGTTAAAAGCAATCAAGCGATTCGTCGGGGTAGTCGGCGTAGCTCTATTGGCTTTTCGCGCCATTGGCTCATTTTTATCCTGGGTAGATAAGCAAGATGAGACAGAAGTTGACGCCTGGATCGATGAAGAAGAATCTGAGGACGCTTAATTGAGCCAGGAATATATTGCTGGCAGTTGCAATATTGGCACAGGTGAAATTCGCCGCCGCCAAGTTGTCGCGCTCGCTGGCGCAGCGATCTCACTGACATCTATAGTTGGTCTAATCAGTACTGACGCCGCAAAAAGTGCTCGCTTTTCACTTTTCATTCCATTAATGGTTTTTGCGATCGGATTTATTCAATCACGTAAGAAGTTTTGCTTGGCATACGGATTTATGGGAACTTTCAATTTTGGCAAGCTCGGTCAGATCTCACGAGTCTCAGATCCAATTGCCAAGAAGGCAGATCGCAAAACTGCGCTCACAATTTTGGCACAGTCAACTGCACTGGCGCTAGGGCTAACGCTCGCCACACTTGTGTTACCGCTCTAGTACTTCCATTGCGTATCACTTAGTGCCACAGTAGATACATGGAAATTATCATTCAGTTGAGAAATGCCCAGGTTGCCGAAGATTTCAAAGGAATTGTTAACGAGAAACTTAAAGCGCTAGCAAGATTTAATGTGAAAATGGATCGGGTCGAAGTCGAAGTAATTGAAGAGAAAAACCCGCGTCAAGGCAAACACGATCACAAAGTAGTTATAACTTCACGCGGTGCTGGTCCGTTACTGCGTGCCGAAGCTGCTGAATTCAACGGTGTAGCAGCATTTGATAAAGCTATTGCCAGCTTCGAACTACAAATCCGCAAAGCTCATGAGCGTGCAAAAGAGCACGGCCGAGACACTTTGCGAGATCGAGCTATAGATTTAAATAATCTCTGAGCCATCTTTACGAGTAGCAGTAAGGCTTGCTACAGCGGTAATCAACAGAGTTGCGACAATTACGCCCAGGCTAAACTCGATCGACACGTGAGGCACTTCAATGCCAGCAATCTCGTGAATTCCAATACCGTGGAATGCTTCAAAGAACATTTTGACGCCGATAAATGCCAAGATAATTGAAAGTCCTTTTGAAAGAAATACCAATCTCTTAAGCAGTCCTTGTAATAGGAAATAAAGTTGACGTAGGCCCATTAGCGCAAAGATATTGGCTGTTGCCACAATGTAAGGGTCTTTAGTAATTCCAAAGATGGCGGGAATCGAATCAAGTGCGAATACTAAGTCGGTAACTCCAAGAGTCAGCAAAGCAATCGTAAAGGTTGAAGCGCCTCTTGCCCGTAATAATTTCACGATTTTACTGTCATCCGGCGTCGTCTCGTGATCTTCTTTTTCGATTAATAATCGATATGCCGTGTAGATCAAGAAAGCTCCGAATAAGAAGAAGGCACTTGAGAAGCGAGTAATGATCGCAGTTCCTGCGGCGATAAAGATTCCACGCAATACCAGAGCAATGATAATTCCTAATAGAAGAACCAACTGTTGTTTGGTTTTATCAATCTGTAGGCGACTTAAAATAATTACAAACACAAAGATGTTGTCAACAGAAAGAGCGTACTCAGTTAGCCATCCTGCGAAAAATTCTTTTTGAGCAGTCTCACTTGGAGTCCAGTTAGGCATGAAGTAACCAAAGGCAATCGCAGCTGAAACATAGATAACTGTCCAGATTGCAGCTTCTGCGGTGCTGGTCTCTTTATTTCTGCGCAGAATTGCGATTATCAAGTCGAAGGCAATCACTGCTGAAAGGATGCCAATTGTTACAAACCAAGTCGTAGTCGATTCCATGGCGCAACTTTACATATTGTGAGGAATTCTTACCGCGTGAACCAAACGGCTCGCCCTGTTATGAGGTCTAACTCACGATTTTCACAGGCAGGTGAGCCACTTAAGGAAAGATAATTTCGTTGGGCGAAGTTACGGCGCATACCTAACTTTTAGCCACTTGACCATCAAAGCAAGGCGGAAATGTAACGCAGGTGCTTAATCCGAGCTTTATATGCTTTATTACCGACCTGTCGATCAATTCTCATAAGTTAAGATAACGTCATGTCTAAGGTATTAGCCTCACTTCCAGTTGGCCAACGAGTCGGAATCGCCTTTTCCGGCGGTCTCGACACATCAGTGGCAGTTGCCTGGATGCGCGCAAAAGGTGCGGTTCCTTGCACTTACACCGCCGACCTTGGTCAATATGACGAGCCAGATATTGATTCAGTTCCAGATCGCGCTAAAGAGTATGGCGCCGAAATTTCACGTTTAGTTGATTGCAAGACCGCACTTGTTGAAGAAGGATTAGCGGCAATTGCTTGCAGCGCTTTCCATATTCGCTCTGGTGGAAAACAATATTTCAACACCACACCCCTTGGTCGCGCAGTTACCGGCACACTTTTGGTGCGGGCAATGTTGCAAGATTCGGTTTCAATTTGGGGCGATGGCTCTACTTATAAAGGCAACGACATTGAACGCTTCTATCGCTATGGCCTGCTTGCTAATCCAAATTTAAAAATCTATAAGCCTTGGCTAGATACTGATTTCGTCACCGAGCTTGGTGGCCGTAAAGAAATGTCCGAATGGCTAGTTGCTAATAACTTGCCATATCGCGACAGTACCGAAAAAGCTTATTCAACTGATGCCAATATCTTGGGCGCAACGCATGAAGCTAAGAGTTTAGAACTTCTAGATTCTTCAATTGAATTAGTGCAGCCAATCATGGGCGTTAAGTTCTGGGATCCTGCAGTAAAGATTGATACTGAAGATGTGACCATTGAATATGCGCAAGGTCGCCCAGTTTCAATCAATGGCAAGCGCATCGATGATGTTGTAGCTCTAATGAATGAAGCAAATTCCATTGGTGGTCGCCATGGACTCGGAATGGCTGATCAGATTGAAAACCGAATCATTGAAGCGAAGAGTCGTGGCATCTACGAAGCACCAGGAATGGCACTGCTATTTATTGCTTACGAGCGTTTAATCAGTGCGATTCACAACGAAGACACTATTGCTAACTATCACGCTGAAGGACGCCGATTAGGGCGCTTGCTGTATGAAGGTCGCTGGTTTGACCCACAAGCACTTATGTTGCGCGAATCTTTAACTCGCTGGGTGGCTTCAGCCGTTACCGGCACCGTAACTATTCGCCTTCGTCGCGGTGATGATTTCTCAATTATTAATACAACTGGCCCAGCACTTAGCTACCATCCAGATAAGTTATCGATGGAACGCACAGAAGATGCTGCCTTTGGCCCTACCGATCGCATTGGTCAACTAACTATGCGCAATTTAGATATTGCCGATACTCGTGCGAAACTAGAGCTTTACCGTGCCCAAGGCCAACTTGGTGGCGGCGACTTCGACCTTATTAAAGAGATTGGAAACGAATAATGACTCGAACAAAGAAGGCCACCTTAATTTCCCTTTCAATTTTGTTAACTCTCTCAACACTTACCGGATGTGGAGCTAAATCAGTGTCAAACGATGCAACAGCGAGTAGCCCAACAGCGAGTAGCCCAACAGCTCCACCAACAGTTGGCAGGACTAACCCAACTCCACCAGCAACTAACCCAACTGTCTCAGGTGATGTTGGCAGCAAGCCAGTAATTGGTGCGCCACAAGGTGCGGCACCAACAACGCTAGTTACCAATGACATCATCGTTGGTAATGGCAAAGAAGCAGTTGCCACTTCAACTCTTACAGTTCATTACACACTTATGGCTTGGTCAACTGGTCAAGTTGTTGAATCATCATGGGATAGCGGATCTCCTGCCGAATTCCCATTATCTGGTGTGATCTTGGGCTGGCAGCAAGGTATTCCTGGAATGAAAGAGGGCGGTCGTCGCTTACTAGTTATTCCAGCTGAACTTGGTTATGGCGCTGCCGGTGGTGGTCCAATTGGACCAAATGAAACTTTAATTTTCGTCGTAGACGTTATTTCAGTTTCTTAAAAACACCTAGCTACTTAGCCGCGATAGGTACGGCCACGCTCTAACGGTGCTGGCCAACTAATCATTTCTTTAAGTTCTTCAGCAGCAGCCATCGCCCAGCGTGGATTTCTAATCATCGCGCGCGCTAAAAATACGGCATCTGCTTTATTTGAGTTAATGATTTCCTGTGCTTGATGCGGGTCTGTAATCGCACCAACGGCTGCAACTGCGATATCTGATTCAACTTTGATAGCTTGCGCAAATGGCACTTGGTAACCAGGTACTGGCTTAATTGGCGCATTATGTAAGTTACCGCCAGATGAAACGTCAATTAAGTCAACGCCAATTTCTTTTAGTAGCTTGCAGAGTTCTACCGAATCAATAATCTGCCAACCTTCATCTGACCAGTCACTTGCTGAAATGCGAATAAATAGTGGAGTCGAATCTGGAATCGCACCGCGGACGGCAACCGCAACTTCCATTAAAAACCTAACACGATTTTCGAATGAGCCACCGTATTCATCACTGCGAAAATTCGATAGCGGTGAATAAAATTGATGAAGCAGATAACCGTGTGCTGCGTGTATTTCAACCACATCGAATCCAGCCTTGATTGCATTTTTAGCTGCATGAGCAAAGTCTTTTACCAGCTGATGTATCTGCGGAACTGTTAGTGCAAGTGGCTCAGGCATTCCGTGAAATGCTTGCGCTGATGCGGATTGCGTAGTCCAGCCACCCTCAGCAGGTGTAGCCATTAAATGATCATCAGATGGTCGCATGGTTGAACCTTTGCGACCAGCATGCGCCAATTGAATTCCCATTGCTACACCTTGAGTATGTGCGAAATCATTTATTTTTTTAAAGGCAGCTATTTGTTTATCGTTATAAATTCCGGGACAACCAATTGAAATTCGACCTTCTGGAACGACGCCAGAAGCCTCGGCCATAACTAAGCCAGCTTCACCAGTTGCGAAAGAACCTAAGTGCGCCATATGCCAGTCGCCTACGACGCCATCAACGGCTGAGTACTGACACATCGGACTAACCCAAACTCGATTCTTGATTGTTAAGCCGCGAAGCGTAATTGGATCGAATAAGTTGCTCATAAATCCAGTTTAGGCCCAAAGCGAACGCTGCGACTTTTTAGTCAAAGGCTTACCGTGCTAACGTTAAGCAATTGTTTCCGGGGTCGGTGTAATTCCGAACCGGCAGTGAAAGTCTGCGACCCGAACGCATCCAGCGCTCGGTGGACTTGGTGTAATTCCAAGACCGACGGTTAAAGTCCGGATGAGAGGAAACATTATTTAGGTGGGCTAACCATGCCTGCCTAGGTTTGTCATTCAGGGGCAAAACTCTGATTGCACAGTAGGCACCCCGGAAATCGCTACTAAAGATTTCTAACGGGAGGTGCGACATTAGCGAGTTAGATATTTCGATGCTCAAGCGAGCTAATGAATTAGCGCGCCTTGGCTTAGGTTTAACTGGGTCAAATCCAATTGTGGGCGCCGTTGTAGTCGATACTGCAGGAAAAGTTGTCGGCGAAGGCTTCCATAAGAGTGGCCCACACGCCGAAGTTGTTGCGCTAGAACAAGCAGCCCAATTAGCAAGAGGTGCAACACTTTTTGTGACGCTGGAACCATGTAATCACCATGGAAAAACTGGGCCGTGCACCGAAGCGATTATTAAAGCCGGTATCACTAAAGTCGTTTATGCCGTGAGCGACCCAAGCAACTTAGCTGGCGGTGGAGCTAAAGCACTGGCTGCAGCTGGCCTAGAAGTTGAATTCAACTCTGAAGTTACCGAGATTGCTCACAGCAATCGAGCCTGGCTACATAAAATTAAAAACAACCGCCCTTATTTCATCTGGAAAATTGCGACCACGCTGGATGGTCGAACTGCCGCAACTGATGGCAGCTCAAAATGGATCACTGGCCCCGAATCACGCGCCGAAGTTAGCCAACTACGTTTCGAGAGTAGCGCAATCTTGATTGGTACCGCAACGGCGCTGGCCGATAATCCAAATCTGATTCCGAGAGATTTGAAAACAGCAGAGCAGAAGAATCCAGTAAGAATCGTGATGGGCTTGCGTGAGATCCCAAGTGAGTTCAATCTGCATAATGAGGCAGCTGAAACGGTATTCCTACGTAGCCATGACTTTTCTGAACTATTAAAGCTTTGTGCTGAGCGCGATTTCAACCAAGTATTTGTTGAGTCAGGCAGTGAATTAGGAACTGCATTGCTAAAAGCGGGATTAATCGATGAATTAATTATTTTCCAAGCTGCCAGCTTGCTCGGTTCTGGTCTCTCTTTTATTGGCGACCTAGGAGCAACCAGTATCAAGGAAAAGATGGACTTTTTGATCAGAGATGTTGCGCAATTTGGAAATGATTTAAAGATCACTTTGACCAAAGAAACGGGGCTCTAAATGTTTACTGGTCTAGTTGAAAGCTTAGGCAAAGTATCGAGCATCGCAATTGCCACCGACTCTGCTGTGATCACCTTTGATTCAGTGCTGTTTGCCGATCAGTTAAATATTGGAGATTCGGTATCGGTAAACGGAACTTGTCTTACGGTGACCAAGCTTGGCAGCGATTCGTTTTCAGTTGATGTCATGACACAAACGCTAAAACTAACTTCACTGCAGAACCTAGAAAAAGGCGATGCGGTAAATCTAGAGCGAGCTGCCCTTGTCAGTTCTCGCCTGGGTGGCCATATCGTGCAAGGTCATATTGACGGCACTGGTTCGATCGCGCAATTAGCACCAGGTGAAAAATGGCTACAGATGGATATTCAGTTTCCGAGTGATCTTATGAAATATGTAGTACCGCAAGGTTCAATTTGCATCGATGGCGTTTCACTTACCGTGGGTTCCGTCTCTGATGATCTAAATCAAATCACGGTTTGGTTGATTCCAGAGACACTGGCGAAGACAAATTTGTCGGCAAAAGAACCTGGCGATCTAGTAAATATTGAAGTTGATGTTCTAGCCAAATATGTTGAACGACTTACTAAAAGAGATAACTCAAATGGATAGAACTCTAAAAGATATTGCTGAGGCAGTAGAGATCTTTGCCCAAGGCAAATTCTTAATTGTGATCGATGATGAAAATCGCGAGAATGAAGGCGATTTGATCATCTCTGGCGCGAAAATCTCTGATCAAGATATGGCATTTCTAATTCGCCATACTTCCGGAATCATCTGCTCAGCAATTAGTGCCAAACGAGCCAAAGATCTGAATTTGCCGATCATGGTTAGCGAGAATGAAGATCTACGTCGCACCGCTTTTACCGTTTCGATTGACGCTAAAGCCGGTCTAACAACTGGCATTAGCGCCGCAGAACGTGCCAACACAGTCCGTCAGTTGGCTGCAAGTACTAGTAAGGCCGCAGACTTCATTCGCCCCGGCCATGTTTTTCCATTAATTTCTCACCCAGAAGGTTTAGCGGGCCGAAGTGGTCATACCGAAGCCGGATTAGCGCTTTGCCAATTAGCAAACCTAGGTGAATCTGGCGTTCTATCTGAGCTAGTAAATGACGATGGCACGGTTATGAAAGGCCAGCAACTCTTTGATTTCGCAGCAGAAGTTCAAATTCCAGTTATCACTATTGAAGATCTAGCAAAGTATGCGATTGATAATTTACCAAAGAGCAAAATCGTGGCAGAAGAAGTTAAGTGGGCTCAGTTGCCACACGAGAGCGGTAACTGGCAGATCACCACATTCAAGGGTGACTCGGGTGTTGATCACGCGGTTTTGAAGTTTGGCGAAGATGCAATTAGAACAGATCAGACGCTAATCAGAGCACACTCAGAATGCTTAACTGGCGATGCTTTCGATTCACTGCGATGTGATTGCGGCGAACAGTTAAAGAGTTCATTTGATCTGATTGCGCAAAAAGGTTTTGGCTACATCATCTATCTGCGTGGGCAAGAAGGACGCGGTATCGGGTTAAGTGAGAAGATAAAGGCGTATCTATTACAAGATGCTGGCTTAGATACCATCGCAGCGAATATTGAACTGGGTCACCAAAACGATATTCGCGATTGGCAAGACTTAATTTCCATCCTGGATCAATTAGAAATCAAGGATGTTGAATTGATAACCAATAACCAAGCAAAAGTTGATGCCGTAGTAAAAAGTGGCAGATCCGTGCAAGTTATCGCAGTGGCACCTGCGGTAAATCAATTTAATCGCACCTATTTGCTTACTAAGAAGGATAAAATGAAACACATGTTAGGGGAGATCTAATGGCCGGAACGTCACCAACTTTAGAATCACTTAATCTAAAGGCGCTAAAAGGTAAGAAAGTAGCCATTATTTCAGCGCAATGGCATCCAGAGATCTGTGACAACTTAGCCGCTGGTGCTGAACTGATTTTCAAAGCAGCACAAGTTGAATACGAAACCTTTACTGTTTCCGGTTCCTTCGAACTACCGCTGGCTGCCCAATTAAAGCTAGATCAAGGTTTCGATGGCGCTGTAGTTCTGGGCTTAGTTATGCGTGGCGATACTTCGCACTTTGATTACATTTGCCAAGGCGTCACCTCAGGTGTCATGCAAGTTTCGTTAGAGAAATCAAAGCCAGTTGGTTTTGGCGTCTTAATGTGTGACAACTTAAAGCAAGCGACTGAACGCTCAAATGTGGGTCTAGGAATTGGGAACAAAGGCGAAGAAGCAGCACTTGCTGTTCTTGCACTTTGGAATTTAGCTAGGTAAAACTTTTCTACCTCTTCGGTATGTAGCTAAGACGTTTATCTCACGCACCTCATGCGGATTGGTTTGAAGTGGATTGCGATCAAGAATTATGAAATCAGCAATCTTGCCAACTTCTAAAGTGCCATAGTCAGCTTCGCGAAATAGTTGGTGAGCAACAGCTGCGGTATAGAAGTGCATGGCTTCTTCAATAGTTATTGCTTGTTCAATACTCCAACCTTCTGGCGGTTGTTGATCGGGGGATTGGCGGTGAACTGGCACGGCAAGTGCCACAAGTGGCGTGAAATCTGTGATCGGCCAATCGCTGCCAAAGCTAATCCGCGCACCTGAATCGATCACTTTGCGTAATTGGTACTGCTGATTATTTCTAGCCTCACCAATGCGCGGCAAAATTAAATCTTTATTCATCGGATCTAAATAAGTCCAGAGTGGTTGGAAATTAGCGATTACACCGAGGCCCGCAAACCGAGGTAAATCAACGGGATCAATCAACTGCGCATGAGTGATAACTGGGCGACGATCCCAACTTGGATTACTTGCGATAACAGCTTCGATCGCGTCGAGTGCTTGTCGCACAGCAGCATCACCAATGGCATGAATATGTAGCTGCAGACCTTCTCTATCAAAGGTCGTTGCCGCCTCGATAATTTCCGTATCGCTCCAGATCAAAAGACCTTTACTAGTCGGGTCATCTAGGTATGGCTGAAGCACTGCGGCAGTTCCGGCAGATAGTGCGCCATCGCAAATGAATTTAACTGACCTGGCAGTTAGCCCAGCATCTGTTGGTAGTGCCTCAACTTGTGCTCGCATCTGCTTGTAGTAATCAACTCGACTACGCCATTTTTGGGGCTGGGCTAGGAAAGTTAAATTCATATCTACTTTTAAGTTGCCGGTCTTAGCTGCTTCCACATAAATCTCAGTCATGCCATCTTCTACCCAGGCATCCATCGAACAGGTAACACCAGCAGCTAAGTTTTGATCACTCGCCCAGGCGATCGCAGCTAGTTCATCCTGCAGAGTTCGTTCTGCTGCAAGTTTGGTTATCAAATCCATTGCAGCAGGTTCACGCAAAGTTCCTTTTGGTGATCTGTCATCACGTCTAGCAATAGTTCCACCATCAGGATCTTTGGTAGAAGATGTTAGGTCAGCAATTTCAAGTGCCTTGCTATTAACCCAAATCGTATGATGGTCAACAGCATGTAACACAACTGGGCGATCGCTAACTGCTTCATCGAGCCAATGGGCATCGAAGTCACCACGTTCAACTATGGCTGCCTCATATGCACCACCAATAATCCATTTTGAATTCGGATTAGCATCTGCAAATCTCTTCACCTCAGCCACAATCTCAGCCACAGATTGCAACCCATTTACTTTAGGCCCCTGGGCTTCGCGCCCGGCAAAAAGTGGGTGTGCGTGCCCATCGGCAAATGCTGGCATTACAAAAGCACCTGCTAAATCAATAGTTTGGTCAGCTTCGCTGGTACTGGCATCTAAACCATGAGCCATAACTCGCCCATCTATGATCAAAAGCGCATCACTCATCTGACCAAGACGGGTCCAAACAGAGCCATTTATTAACAGAGTTCTCACAGACGCAAGAATATGCGTACTAAAGATTCCTGCGCTATTTTTAACTCATGAAATTTAAGGCATATTCCAGCGTTCTTGTGATGGCAGTATTTCTTTCTGCTATCTCGATGCCTTCACAAGCGGCGACTACTGCCGGCACCAAATGCCTCAAAGTTGGAACTTTTAAGACTGTTTCTAAAGTTAAGTATGTCTGCGTTAAGTCCGGCACGAAACTTATCTGGAAAAAAGTAACTGTCGCTAAGGCAACCCCCAAACCATCAGTTAGCGCTTCGGCTAAGCCATCAGTTAGTGCATCGGCCAAACCATCCGCCAGCGCCTCGCCAAGTCAATCAAAGACTGCAAGCCCAAGTTCGAGTGCCACCAGTGGCCTGACAAAACTCACTTTGGAGGAAGTCAAGAAGCATGATTCAGGCACTAGTTGCTGGAGCATCGTTTATGAAAATGTTTTTGATTTAACTAAGTGGATTACTAAGCATCCAGGTGGGGCGGAGAAAATCCGCGCCATTTGCGGCAAAGATGGAACAAGTTCATTTGAGAAACAACACCTCGGTGACGGTAAGGCAGCGAATCTGTTATCAGGTTATTTCTTAGGAAAACTAGGGGAGTCGGTAAAGCTTTAGGCCTCGTTGAATGTGAGGCTGAAAAAAGAAGTCAAGATTTCGTTCGGATTTAAAGTCTAGCTCTTTCACTTTTCGCTTTTGATCGTTTATTCTCGCTCAATGCGCCGACTAGCATCCGCCCTCGCAGCAATCCTTTTGGTCACTTTATTGCCAGTAAATATGGCAGTGGCTGCTACAGCTAAAGCTGGTGGTTCTTGCACAAAGTTAAAAACAACCTCAACAGTTAACGGATATAAGTTCACCTGCGTTAAATCTGGAAAGAAGTTAGTTTGGAGCAAAGGCGTAAAGGTTGCTGCAAAACCAAAACCTACTGTTACGCCAGCACCAGTTACTTCTCCAACAACGACTATTGCCCCAACGCCAGTTACTTCCCCAACGCCGACACCTTCGGTAACACCATCGGCAAATCCTTCAGTTACTCCAAGTCCTTCTCCATCCCCAACACCAGAAAAAACCTACGCATCGCTCTGGGAGAAGTACGGATGGAGTAAGCCAAACACGGCACAAGAGGTTTCTAAAGCCGCAACTGAAAAATTCCTCACCTACATCGCAACTGAACGAAATCCAGCTGCAGAGGTGAAAGTAGTTGCTCAAGACGGTGTAGATCCATTGTTGACTACTTGGGTTAAGGAAGGCGCGAATTTAGTTGCTAAAACTTTTGATTACCCGAAGCTAACACGCACATTTGTTGATGTAATTGCAATTGATGGAAACTGGCTAGAAGAAACCTATAAGAAAGAGGGTTTTTCGCAGGCAGAAGTTAGAGATCGTCTTGGCGGGTTTAACCAAGGCGCACCTGCATTTGGCGGAAGTTTTTCCAATACCTGGAATTATGCAACTATTAAGAAAAATAATTTATTAGTCAATGACAAATCCGGAATGGCACAGACGGCTGGACATGAGTTTTTCCATGCTATTCAAGAGCGTTTAGCTGGTCGCAATCCCGGTCCTGATGGCGCAACTATTCCGAACTGGATCTGGGAAGGCCCGGCAATGTTTATTGGGTTGCAGACTTCCAGCAAATTAGGAATTGTGGACTATCTAACCGCAGGTCAGCAAAGCTCTATAAATCGCTATAAAAATGACTCACCATCGATGAAGAAATTGCCACTTTCGGAAGTTAAAAAGAACGATAAAGACACTGATCCATATGGTCTTGGTGAGGTAGCAACTGCGTTCATTGTTGCCAATGTGGGAATAGAAAAATTACTAGGAATATATGCAGCCTTGGGGCAAGGCAAAACTTTTGCTCAAGCATTTGAAGCAGGCACTGGCGTTAAGTTAGATGATTTCTATTCGATGTTTGAAGAATCTCGACCAACGCTTGGTGTTCCTCTTGGCTTAAGTGCGAGCGCAGCTGCTTCTCCTTCGCCAGCGCCTTCGGCAACCCCATCACCGACCTCGACGCCTTCTGTTGCACCAACTCCGAGTGCTCCGGTTGGGCAAGTTAAATTAACACTGGAAGAGGTGGCGAAGCACTCCAGCGCAACAGATTGCTGGGCCGTTATCGATCGTGGTGTCTATGATTTAACAAAATGGGCCGCATTACATCCAGGTGGATCTTCGATTATTCGTTCGCTGTGTGGTCGAGATGCAACCAATGATTTCTTGGGTAAACATTCAAATCAAGCTAACCCAGCACGCGAGTTATCAAATTATTTGATCGGAAAACTCGATTAGAAATTAGATTCTGCGCTGCAGCTTGTCAAGAATCCTTCTGACCTTCCAGAAACTCCAGTATTTCTCGGTGCTCGATACCGAGGAATCCGTTTTGTGGCATTGCCGCAAGCAGACTTGAATTCAATCGTGGCGTTGGTCTAATCATTCCGCCCCATTTATCTTCTAGTTGGGCCGGTGCGTGCCTACAACAGGTTGGATCAGGGCAGCTTGATTTGTGACGAGTAGTTGAAGCTCGACCTCTGAAGTACTTTACTGTTTCAAATTTTGTACCAACGCTGACCGAGAATTGACCTTGATCGCTATTTTCAATTCTTGAGGTGCACCAATATGTTCCAACCGGCTTGTCTGTGTATTGATAGTAAGGCGTAAATCTATCTTCAATCGTAAATACCTTGCGGGCACTCCAATTTCGACAAACAATTTGACCTTCTACCGAGCCAAAAACATCAGATGGAAAAGTCACATTGTCATTCTCGTATGCCTTAGAGATAGCGCCACTTTCGTGGACTTTGAGGAAGTGAACGGGTAGTTCAAGGTGGACTGTGGCCAGGTTTGTAAATCTATGCGCAGCGGTTTCGTAACTAACGCCAAAATGATCGCGTAAGTCTTCAACAGATAGTTCGCGTTTGGTCTTTGCGTTTTGTAGGAACTCAACGGCAATTGACTCTGGCATCAATAAAGCACCAGCTAAATAGTTAGTTAGAACGCGCTGGGATAAGTAATCACCATAATCAATCGGTAAAGAATGCTTAAGTACATGCCCTGCTAGAGCTTGTAGCAAAATTGTTCGTGCATCCCGACCCTCGCGACGCATCGGCAGATAAATACGACCGTGTTTTTCATCAGTGATTACTCTGGTAGATGCTGGTAAATCTTGAGTGTAATGAAGGGTGAAGCCTAATTTATTAGCAAGCTCAGCAGTAAGTCGCTCTGATAGTGGTCCAGAAGTATGATCTATTTTTGCTAAGAGATTGCGTGCTTCTTCTTCAAGTGCCGGGAAGTAATTATTAATCTTGCGCATCTCTTTACGAAGTTCTAGATTCGCACGCCGTGCTTCTTCAGGAGTTGCTGATCGTTGTAGATGCAATCTTTCAACTTCACGTTGTAAGCCAAGAATGATGTCTAGAATATTATTGCTAACAGTTTTTCCAATAAATGCATCTGGCAAACCAAGGGATGCATAAAGCCCACTGCGCTGTGCGCGTTCAATTTCAAGTTCATTGGCAGAACGTTCACTTAATTTCTCAGCACTTAATAAATGATTCAACGTAACGCCAAGTGCATTCGCAATTTTCTGTAACTGTTGAATTGGGGGAGTGCGTTTTCCATTTTCAATTGCCGAAACTTGTGAAGGCGCACGCTCTATGGCGCGAGCAAGGACTTCTAGGTTCATTCCTTGTTTTGTACGTAGCTCTCTGATCCGGCGTCCAACAATTAGTGGGTCGAATTCCTCTTCCAAAATGCTCATAAATAATGCTCTCATGGGCAGCAGAATTACGGAAGTTCTGGAATATAGAAATATTGATTTTATTCTGCCAGAAATACCGTGCAAACCTAGATTAAGTACCCAATACTCAAGGTAGTAGAGCAAAGGGCACAAAAACCCTAGCTTTTTCACACCTACAAAGGAGTAGTTAATGAAAAGCCGCATCGGAAGTAATACCCAGACCGCAGAAGAATTGCAAAAAGAGTGGGATACCAACCCACGCTGGGCAGGCATCAAGCGTGATTACACCGCAGAAGATGTGGTGCGCTTGAGAGGCTCTATTACTGAAGATTCGACCTTGGCTAAGCGTGGGGCTGAAAACCTTTGGGATCTGCTCCATACTGAAAAGTGGGTTGCCGCCCTTGGCGCGCTCACTGGAAATCAGGCAGTTCAGCAAGTTAAGGCTGGCCTAAAGGCGATCTATTTATCCGGATGGCAAGTTGCCGGTGATGCCAATCTTTCTGGTCAGACCTATCCAGATCAAAGCCTTTATCCCGTGAACTCAGTTCCAGCAGTTGTTCGTCGTATCAACAACGCACTCATGCGCGCGGATCAAGTAGAGCGAGTCGAAGGCGCTACAAGTATTGATTGGTTGGCCCCAATTGTGGCCGATGCTGAAGCTGGTTTTGGTGGACCGCTAAATGCATATGAGCTAATGAAGTCAATGATTCAAGCCGGAGCTGCCGGAGTTCACTGGGAAGACCAACTTGCTTCGGAAAAGAAGTGTGGTCACTTAGGTGGAAAAGTTTTGATCCCGACTCAACAACATGTTAGAACGTTAAATGCCGCCCGCTTAGCAGCCGATGTTGCCGGTGTTGAGACGCTAATTATTGCGCGCACTGACGCGCTGGCTGCTGACTTAATTACCTCTGATGTTGATTCACGTGACTCACAGTACGCAACCGGAGAACGCACTAACGAAGGTTTCTATCGAGTTAAGCCAGGTCTACATGCCGTGGTAACTCGTGGTTTAGCTTTTGCTGAGTATGCCGATTTGATTTGGGTTGAAACTGGCGAACCAGACTTAGTGTTAGCTAAAGAATTCGCAGACGCGATTCATGTCAAGTTCCCTGGCAAAATGCTTGCATACAATTGCTCACCTTCATTTAATTGGAAGCGTCACCTTAACGATGCCCAGATTGCAACTTTCCAAGCAGATCTAGCTGCGCTCGGTTACAAATTCCAATTCATTACTCTCGCCGGATTCCACGCCCTTAATCACTCAATGTTTAATCTGGCTAAGGGATATAAATCTCGCGGCATGAGCGCTTACGTTGAGCTACAAGAAGCTGAATTTGCTAGCGAAGCAGATGGCTACACAGCGACTAAGCATCAGCGTGAAGTGGGCACCGGTTACTTCGATGCCATCTCAACTGCCCTTAATCCAAACAGCGCCACGCTTGCTTTAGCTGGGTCAACTGAAAACGAACAATTCCACTAATTTTTTAACTAATTCAAAGGAAAATTAAATGTCACATATAGCTATTGCGGGCAAGATGCATCCGCGCTTCAACGAAATACTTACAACCGATGCTTTGGCATTCGTTACCGAACTACACGAACTTTTTGCTGGCACCCGTAGCGATTTGTTGGCGCATAGATTAGTGAACCGCAACCACTTTACAAATGGTCGCCGCCCAACATTTCTTAAGTCAACTGCTCATATCCGCGAGGATGAAGGCTGGCAGGTAGCAGGCCCTGGCCCAGGCCTAGAAGATCGTCGCGTTGAAATCACTGGTCCAACTGATCCAAAGATGACCTGTAATGCCATGAACTCTGGCGCTAAAGTTTGGTTGGCAGATTTAGAAGATGCGACCAGCCCAACTTGGGAAAACATTATCGGGGGACAGGTTTCACTCTATGATGCAATTCGTAGACAACTCACCTTTGATTCTGGTGACAAAGTTTATTCAATCACCGCTGAGAATCCACCAACAATTGTTATGCGTCCACGCGGCTGGCATCTAGTTGAAAAGCACTTACTTTTTGTAGATCAAGAAGATCGCCCACGTCCAACTGTTGGCGGACTTGTCGACTTTGGTCTCTACTTTTTTCACAACGCAAAAGAGCTAATCGCTCGTGGAGCTGGGCCATATTTTTATCTAGCCAAGATTGAGTCACATGCTGAGGCGCAATTATGGAATAACGTTTTTACATATGCCGAAGAGCGTCTAGATATTCCGTTTGGCACAATTCGCGCAACAGTTCTGATTGAAACTATTCCAGCTGCCTTTGAGATGGAAGAAATTCTTTGGGAACTTCGCGATCACTGTGCGGGCTTAAATGCTGGTCGCTGGGATTACATTTTCTCAATTATTAAGAACTTTGCCGGCTCTGGCCGACAATTCATTACGCCAGATCGTGCGCAGATAACAATGACAGTGCCATTTATGCGGGCATATACCGAGCTATTGGTATCTACCTGTCATAAGCGCAAAGCCCACGCAATTGGTGGCATGAGTGCCTTTATTCCAAATCGCCGCGATAAAGAAGTTACTGATCGCGCACTAGAAGCAGTTAAGACCGATAAAGCTCGCGAAGCTGCTGATGGCTTTGATGGAACTTGGGTTGCTCATCCTGACTTAATTCCGGTTGCTCAAGCTGAATTCGATGCCGTTCTAGGTGCGAAGCCGAATCAAGTTGATCGCTTGCGCGATGATGTTCATGTGACACCAGATCAACTACTTGATATTCAATCAATTGGCGGAGATGTAACCGATGCCGGACTGCGCACAAATGTGGCAGTTGGTCTTCGCTACATCGAATCCTGGCTCCGTGGCACTGGAGCCGCGGCCATTGATAACCTGATGGAAGATGTGGCGACTGCTGAAATTAGCCGATCACAGATCTGGCAATGGATTCGCTATGAAGTTATCACTCGCGAAGGAACCCACATCACGCACGGCCTAGTCGAGCAATTGATTTTCGACATTCTAAATGGGCTTGAGCGCAATGAGAGCGATCGTTTTGATGATGCCGTAGTTATCTTCCGCCAAATTTGCTTGGATGAAGATCACTTCCCAACCTTCTTAACGCTCTCTGCATACTCGCAATATTTAGTAACGCCTGCGTCTTAAAAAGTAAACCAACCTGTTACCCGGTTATGTTTGTCCGGGTAACAGGTTGGTTAGCTAATTTTTTAAATTAAGCGCCGGTGTAGTACTTCGCGATTTCGGTCAAAGATTTATCTAAAATCTCAAGGCCGAGTTGCGCATCTTCAACTGAGATATTGCATGGTGGGCACAAATGAATGCGATTGAAGTTATTAAACGGCATCAAGCCATTTTTCTTACAAGCAGCCACCAGCTCATTCATAGCCGCACTTGAAGCACCATATGGCGCAAGCGGCTCGTGGGTTGCGCGATCACTTACTAAGTCAACGCCCCAGAAAACGCCAGCGCCGCGAATATCGCCAATAACCTGATGTTTCTTAGCTAATTCAAGCAGCCCTGGCCCCAAGACTTTCTCACCAATCATGGTGGCGTTTTCTAACATTTTTTCTTCCTTCATCACATCAATGGTTGCCACCGCTGTCGCACATGCCAATGGGTGACCCATATAGGTAAGGCCGCCGGCAAATACCCGCTCATCAAATGTTTTTGAAACTGGCTCACTAATTACAACACCGCCGAGTTGGATATAACCCGAGGTAACACCTTTAGCAAAGGTAATTAGATCTGGCACAACTTGGCTATGTTGGTAGGCAAACCATTTACCGGTGCGACCAAAGCCAGACATTACTTCATCTGCAATCCACAAAATATTGTATTTATCGCACAGCGCACGAACACCCTCGAGATAACCCTTTGGTGGCATTAAGACACCTGCTGTGCCCGGTACTGATTCGAGCAATACCGCAGCAATCGTATTTGGACCTTCAAAGATAATAGTTTGTTCAAGATGTTCTAATGCGCGCTTGCATTCTTCGGACTCATCTTTTGCCCAGAATGCGGTGCGATATAGATATGGCCCCCAGAAGTGCACATGGCCAAAGGCGAACTCATTTGGAAATCTACGTGGATCGCCAGTTGCATTTATCGCAGCACCAGTGTTGCCGTGATACGAACGATAGGTCGAAAGCACTTTATGTTTGTGAGTATGCATACGTGCCATTCGAATCGCATTTTCAACCGCATCAGCGCCAGCGTTAGTAAAGAAAACTTTGGCAAAATTAGATCCGGCTAACTCAACAATGCGTTGGGCAGCTTCGTTACGAGCATCATTGGCATGTTGTGGCGCAATAGTTGTTAAAACTTCGGCTTGTTCCTGAATGGCTTTAATGACCTTTGGGTGTTGATGACCGATGTTGGTAAAGACAAGTTGCGAAGAAAAATCTAAATAAACCTTGCCGGCATGATCCCAAAAGCGAGAACCCGAGCCACTAGCAATTGGCATTGGACTGATTGCGCCTTGAGCCGACCAGGAATGAAAGACATATTTGCGGTCTGCGGCACTTACTGCGGCTTGCTTATCAGGATCATTAATCGGAGTAGTCATTACTTTGGCCTTTTAGCTAGTAGGTAGCGCCATCTTAATGCTCTGAAGTAGATTGTGACTATGAATCAGATTACGCATTGGATCAATGGCGCTTTAGACACTACTAAGTCAGTACGAAGTGGCGATGTCTATAACCCAGCCACTGGCAAAGTCTCAAAGAGCGTCGCATTTGGTAACGCCGCCACCGTTGATTCTGCCGTAGTTGCCGCAACTAATGCTTTTTCAGAATGGCGTCATAGCTCATTGACCAAGCGTTCCCAAGTTTTATTTGCATTCCGCGAGCTAGTACTTCAAAACAAGGAAAAGATCGCCGCCCTAATTACTGACGAGCATGGCAAAGTATTAAGTGATGCTGCAGGTGAAGTAACTCGTGGACTAGAAGTTGTTGAATTCGCATGCGGTATCCCGCATCTCTTAAAAGGTGGTTTTTCGGAAGAAGTTTCAACTGGTGTTGATGTCTATTCAATACGTCAAGCAGTTGGCCCGGTAGCAATTATTTCGCCCTTTAACTTTCCGGCCATGGTGCCAATGTGGTTCTTCCCAGTGGCAATTGCATGCGGTAACACGGTAATTGTTAAGCCATCTGAAAAAGATCCAAGTGCTGCGATGTTTATGGCACAACTTTGGAAGGATGCTGGATTACCTGATGGCGTCTTTAACGTTGTTCATGGCGATAAAGAAGTTGTCGATGCCTTGCTGGTGCATAAGGGAATTAAATCAATTTCATTCGTTGGTTCCACACCTATTGCCCGTTATGTATATGAGACTGGAACAAAATCTGGCAAACGCGTGCAGGCACTTGGTGGCGCAAAGAACCACATGGTCGTTCTACCTGATGCCGATTTAGAGTTAGCTGCAGATGCTGCGATTAACGCTGGCTTTGGTTCAGCCGGTGAACGCTGCATGGCGATCTCAGCAATTGTGGCCGTTGAACCAATTGCTAGCGCACTCGTTGCGCGAATTAAATCTCGGATGGCAAACATTAAAACCGGCGATGGCACCCAAGGCTTTGACATGGGCCCACTGGTAAGCGCTGTTCACCGCGACAAAGTTGCTTCATATATCGAAGCGGGCGCAAAGGCCGGTGCAACACTTGTTGTCGATGGCCGCGATCTAAAGGTTGATGGTGATGGTTTCTTCCTAGGGCCAACTCTGCTTGATAACGTAACTCCTGAAATGTCAGTCTATACCGATGAAATCTTTGGCCCAGTGCTTAGCATTCTGCGCGTTAATACCTACGACGAAGCACTTGCCCTGGTTAATAGCCATGAGTATGGCAATGGCACTGCAATCTTTACTAACGATGGTGGCGCAGCTCGTAGATTCCAGAACGAAGTTGAAGTCGGCATGGTTGGAATCAATGTACCGATACCAGTACCAATGGCTTACTACTCATTCGGTGGCTGGAAGAACTCATTGTTTGGTGACTCTCATGCACACGGCACCGAAGGCGTTCACTTCTTTACCCGCGGCAAAGTCATTACGAGCCGCTGGCTTGACCCCAGCCATGGTGGAATCAACTTAGGTTTCCCGCAAAACGACTAACCGGGATAGCAAAGCAAGCGATGCGCCTGTACCGTTTTCCTATGAAGAAGCTACTTGCGCTTGTAACCGCATTGGTTTTTCTGGGATCTGGCTTTGCCGCAGCACATCAACCAGTAGTACTTCTTAATTCCGATACGACAGCGGCCAAAGGCCCATTGTTAGTTGATGGAACTGTCTCATTTGCGGTTAGAGCAGCATTTAACAAAGCGGGCGAGAAGAAGGCATTTCGTGCGCAGTTAAAAGCGGGGGATGCACTCGATATTCAATATTTAATTATTGATAAGAAGCCCGAAAATTCTTTAAAGAGTACACAGCTGCCTACGGTCGTAATTACTGGCCCTGGTGGTTTCAAGACAACAATGAAAATTAACGAGCGAACAAAGTTTTACGAACCTTATGGTGGAACTAATTACTTATATTTGGCTCGCTACAGCACAGTGGCTAAAGCCGGTATCTATAACTTTCTTATCACCGCTAAAGCAAAATCTGCAATTACTCTTGGAGTGGGTCAGAGAGAGACTAAAGGCGAAGTTATTCGTGGGCCATATGTTGCACCGACTCCAACGCCAGTAGTTACACCAACACCAACACCAACACCAACACCAACACCAACTTCTACGGGAAGTCTGGAGTCAACTCGCTTAGCCGCAATCGCCAATAACACTTACTACGTTGCTACAGAACTCTGTCACAGCCGAGGAATCAACGCAGAACTGCAATTCGCTGAAGGTGGCAATTGGAAGCGGTTGGCTGGTGCGATGGGATGGATTGTAGCGACCAATTGTGATTCCGCTCATCCTGTTCAACCATGGATCGCAATAAATATTCCCGTGGATACAAAACTTCGCTGGCGATACTGGTTGACCGGTTTATTCGATTTAAATGGTCCCGAATTTACATCCTTGGTGAAAAAAACCCCAACAGCAACCCCAACAGCAACCCCAACAGCAACCCCAACAGCAACCCCAACACCCCGAGTTAAGTCTGTTCTCGAGAACCAACTTTCTGCGGCATATAAGTCTGAATTAGAACAGGAGATCCCCTTCACTCTTGTTATTGAAAATCCAAACTTGAGTTCGAAGAATAAATTTTTGATTGAAGAATTTAGAAAGCATCTTAAGTGGTTAGCAGGCATAGGTGCGCAAATCACTAATCCATTGGTTTTAATTTACGCAGATACCGAAAATTGGATGAACGATGAGTTTAAACGTCAGGGATGCGTGTTCGCTCCTGGATTTAGCTTGCCATTGGGTGGTTACGCAATTCTCGCTGACTGCGGGGGCAAATTTATAATCACGAGACCAAATGCAGACCGTGAAGGCAAGCAATCTTCAATCGAAGTCCAAAATGGATTGATACATGAGGCTTTTCATCAATGGCAAAACCAAGTTATGCCAAATGGGTTGTCAGGATACCCAAAGTGGTTTATCGAAGGTGGAGCCCATGCAATTGCAAGATATGCCTTTTGGAAAAGTAGTGGAGTAAATTTGAGTCCGGACCAAATTCTGATTGACTGGTTTACAATTGACACTCCCGAGTTTAGAAGACTATGTATTGGTGTACCAGTTAGGGAAATGGTCGCAAATATTCCGTATCCAGAAAAAGGTTGGGTATGTGCTTACTCGAAGGGCCAAGTCGCTATCGATCTAATAATTGAAAAATACGGTATCGAGTCATTCTTTGCTCTCTATCGCACACCTAAAACAGTCGGAACGGAAGACTTTCCAAAAATCTTTCGCAAAGTTACAGGTCAAGATATTGAGACTTTCTACAACGAAGTCGATCAAGAAATGCAGAAGCGTGGATGGGATTAGAAATGCATTTCTTTATGAGTACTCTCTACTTCCGTTGCATATTCACTAACTAACATCATCTTCTCCTTATGAATAAAGGAGTCAAGAGATCAAATACTGGATATAAAGGTTTGGCAGATATATCCACTATTCAAGGGTTTGAACCACATCCAAGGTTTGGATATGGAACTCGGAGTTACCTACATAAGTGGGTTGTGAGGGACTCGAACCCCCGACCCGGTGATTAAGAGTCACCTGCTCTACCAACTGAGCTAACAACCCGAGAAAGGGCAAACCCTTTAACGATTGGCAGACCCTATCAGCGAAACGGTCTACCTTGGAAATCCTCCGAGAGTGGCGAATTACCGCATATTTGAACTCTAAAGTGCGTCTTTACCTGTCTCACCAGTGCGAACGCGAACTACTGAATCAACGTTGGTGACCCAAACTTTTCCATCACCAATTGTGCCGGTGTTGGCAGTCTTAACGATTAGATCAAGAATGCGTTCAAAGTTCTCATCATCTGAAAGCACTTCAATACGAGCTTTTGGGTTGAAATCAACAGTGTATTCAGCGCCGCGATAAATCTCTTTATGGCCCTTTTGACGGCCAAAGCCACGTACTTCAGAGACAGTCATGCCATCGACGCCAGCGATGTGCAGGGCATCTTTGATCTCATCGACTTTAGTCGGCTTAACGATTGCGGTAATCAGTTTCATTTCTTACTTACTCTTCTCGTCGTTGAGGTTGAGATGGAAAAAAATTAGTGCTCGAGATCGGTAAATCTTTTTCGTGAACGTTCTATTTCAGCTTGGGCTTCAGCGTTATTAACCCAGTTTCCGCCAGTCACACTTTTACCTGGTTCTAGCGCTTTATAAACTTCAAAGAAATGTTGGATTTCTGAGAGTTCGTATTCAGGCACATCGGTTATGTCTTGCAGTGATGCTTTGCGAATATCGCCAGCTGCAACACATAACAACTTATCGTCGCCACCTGCTTCATCGGTCATGTTAAACATTCCAATTGCACGAACTGAAACAACACAGCCCGGAAATGTTGGCTCATCTAACATCACGAGTGCATCTAGTGGATCGCCATCAAGGGATAAAGTGTTCTTAACAAAGCCGTAGTCATATGGATAACGTGTTGATGTAAAGAGCATGCGATCTAAGCGAATCTCACCAGTTATGTGATCGATTTCGTATTTATTGCGACTACCTGCTGGAATTTCAATGATGACGTCAAAGATCATTTGGTAACCCAGCTTTCTCTAGTCGGTTCTCTTCCATGAAGCCTGATAGCTGAGAGTTCTCAACTATAAGGAAATAGTGGGGTGAGCGACGGGGCTCGAACCCGCGACATCTCGGACCACAACCGAGTGCTCTACCAGCTGAGCTACGCCCACCATGTTTGGCAAATTCTACCTGTTAATTACTTATACTTGCTTCGCCTTCTTGAGCCTGATTTGCTGCGTTATTGCTGCCGGCGATCAGGAAATTCGCGCGGTAGTGAGCAAGCTCTGCGATTGAATCTTGAATATCGCCAAGGGCTCGGTGGTTGCCAGTCTTGGCAGGGGAGTTGAAATAGACCTTGGCATTCCAGCGACGGGCAAGTTCTTTAACGGATGAAACATCGATGGTGCGATAGTGCAGGTAGTCATTAAGACGCGGCATATCGCGAGCAATAAAGGATCGATCAACGCTTACTGAATTTCCGGCCAGGGGAGATTTGCCCGCAATCGTGCTGGCAGATTCCAGATATCTGATGATCAAATCTTCAGCGGCCGAAACTGAGATGCCAGTAGGGATCTCAGTGATCAGACCTGAGTTGGTATGCATCTGGGTCACAAATTCATTCATGCCAGCTAGTTGCTCTGGGGTGGCGGTGATGACTAGATCAATGCCTTCACCTATTACATTCAGGTCTGAGTCGGTAACCAGAACCGCGATCTCAACCAGGACATCTTTTTCCAGGTCTAGACCGGTCATTTCACAGTCGATCCAGATCAGATTTGGTTGCTCATTGGCCATTGGGCAACCTTAAGGGTGGGCAGGGGCCAAGCGGTAATTTCACCTTTCGTTCATCTGGTGTTCACCTTTGATCTGCCTGATCGAACCCACTTAATAGCAGGATTCGGCTCATGTCGACCACTGAAACTACTTATCTGATCCCGGAAAAACGTGTAGTCACAACCAAGCCGCGATTTTCAGACAAGGTATTCCGTGGCGTTGTTACTGGTGGCGGGCTTTCTTCGCTTGTAATTCTTGGGCTGATTTTTGGATTCCTGCTTTATCAGGGTTTCGACATTTTCAAATCACAAGGTATCGGCTTCATTACAAATTCTGATTGGGATATTACTTACGACGAGTCTGGATATGTACTAAGCAACCAATTCGGTTTAGCTTCGATGTTGATCGGCACGATACTTTGTGCATTTATCGCGGTACTAATCGCAGTCCCAATTTCAGTAGCTAGTGCACTTTACTTATCCTTCTACGCTCCGGAATGGCTCAAGAAGCCAATGGTTGCCATCATTGACTTGATGGCAGCATTCCCATCGCTCTTGTTCGGTATCTGGGCTTACTTCATCTTGATGCCCAGCGGTGCTTATTGGGCAAAGTTATTAAACAATTATTTAGGCTTTCTTCCATTCTTTAAGAATGAGTTGCGAATTTTCAGTAACTCACCTTTCGTCGTATCTTTAATTTTAGCGATTATGATTATTCCAATTATTACTTCGATCTCTCGTGAAGTCTTTGCGCAAGCACCGCTTGATCGCATTCAAGCTGCTTACGCTCTTGGCGCAACTCGCTGGGCGATGATCCGAGCAGTTGTTATTCCTCATGGACGCAATGGCGTAATTGGTGGAGCAATGCTCGGTTTAGGCCGTGCTATGGGTGAAACTGTCGCGGTTTATACGGTGCTAAATATTGTTTTCACAATCAATTGGCAAATTCTAGTTGGTGCTGGCGGCAACGTCGCATCCATGATTTTACTAAAGTTTGGCGAAGCCAGTGCCTATGAAACGAAGGCGCTGATGGCAGCCGGGCTAGTTCTTTTTGTTCTCACCTTGATCGTGAATTTCTTCTCCGATTTATTGGTTCGTAGTTTTGGAGCTAAAGGCAAATGACAACCACATCGCCATTTCAAGACATTAAGCCGCAACGCCCTTGGCAGGCTTCAACCAAAGATAGATTAATAACTTTTGCGATTTTTCTACTATCTATTCTTGCTTCTGTTGTAGTTGTATCTTTCACCGGCTTGAGCGGTAAATTAGGGCTGTTTGTCTCATTTGTTTTTGTATTTATCTTTGTTACCTCAGGACGCTCTTACCTTCAATTCGGTAGTGCGGTGGCAAAAGATTCTCTAGTAAATATCTTGGTTGCTGTCGGAACATTCTTAACGATTATTCCAATCGCAAGTATTTTGTTTGAAGTCTTCTCTAAGGGGTATAAAGGTTTGTATCCAGGATTATTTTTTCAGGATATGTCGCTTAACTCGCCAAATGACCCAGCAAATGTTGGTGGTCTTGGACACGCGATTGTAGGAACTTTTTTACTTGTTTCTATTGCGCTCATTTTTAGTGTGCCAATCGGAATTTTAACGGCTCTTTACCTAACCGAAATTAAAGGTAAATTCAGCAGACCTATTCGTTTCTTGGTTCAAGCAATGTCAGGTGTGCCATCAATCGTCGCTGGTCTATTTATCTTGTCTGCGATTCTCTACCCGATTACGAAAAATAATTCATCTCTCCTTGGCTCATTAGCGTTGGCAATTCTGATGATTCCAACTGTTGCTCGTACTTCTGAGGAAGTATTAAATCTAATTCCAAATGATCTACGTGAAGCAGGTGTGGCACTTGGTGGCACACAATGGCGAACTGTTGCGATGATTGTGGTTCCAGCAGCGAAGAGTGGATTGCTAACTGCAGTCATTCTTGGCATTGCTCGAATCGCTGGCGAAACTGCGCCAATTTTGCTGGTTGCAGGCGGCGGAGATAGATATAACTTCAACCCGTTTAGTGGGCCAATGGGTTCACTGCCACACTTTATTTGGAATTCGTTCAGAGCCGGCACGCCTGAATCGACTGCGAGAGCTTGGACCGGTCTACTGGTGCTGTTAGTAATTGTCTTCGTTTTATTTGCAATTGCTCGATTCTTTGGTAACCGTAAGGTGGGAAAGTAAAATGACTACTGAAAATAATGGAGATCAGGACAATATGGAAACAACAACTACACCATCATCACTATCTTCAGTGGCGTCTTCTTCAAAACGTAAAGTGATTAATACCAAGGCGATGGGCACTGGCCTCGAAGCCCGTGGCGTGCATGCTTGGTTTGGTAACCATCATGCCCTCGCCGATGTTTCACTAGATTTCGCAGCCGGTACCGTAACAGCGCTTATTGGTCCATCAGGGTGCGGTAAGTCAACATTTATTCGCACACTGAATCGTATGCACGAATTTATTCCAACAGCTGCGATGGCTGGTCAAGTAATTCTTGATGGTAAAGATATTTATGATCCGAGCATCGACGTTACGAAGATTCGGCTACAAATTGGAATGGTCTTCCAGAAGCCAAACCCATTCCCGTCTATGACAATCGGTGAAAATGTGCTTTCTGGTTTGAAATTAGCTCAGTTAAAGACCGAGAATAAAGATGACCTGCTTGAAGAGTGTCTAGTTAAAGCCGGTCTCTGGAATGAAGTTAAAGATCGCCTAAATGCCCACGGCGGTTCACTCTCTGGTGGCCAACAGCAACGTCTTTGTATTGCTCGCTCACTTGCAGTGCGCCCACAGGTTCTTCTTATGGATGAGCCATGTTCAGCGCTTGACCCAGGCTCTACCTTGCGCATTGAAGAGACAATCGAAGAACTATCTTCATCAATGACAATTGTTATCGTTACTCACAACATGCAGCAAGCTGCTCGCGTATCTGACTACACAGCCTTCTTCTTATCTGACGGTGGTCCTGGCCAGATGATCGAAATGGCTCCAACAAATGAGATTTTTGCTCGCCCTCGCGATAAGCGAACTGAAAACTATGTAACTGGACGCTTCGGTTAAGCGCAGTTTCTTTACAGATTTAGTTCACTAGTTGTTCATCTTTAGATCATCTGCCGTTTTCAAAAACCCCTCTAGTAATTAAGCCTGAATCAATACTTTTGACTCAATGGTTTTCAAATAATCCAACCAAAATAAGGAGCACTAAATGAAGAAAGCACGTTTCGTGAAGGCAGCAGTTGCTGTTCTTTCACTTTCGTTCGTTCTAGCAACACCAGCTAACGCTGTAGATCTAGCAGGTTCTGGCGCATCATTTCCAGCAAACCTAGTTGAAGGCTGCAAGGCTGGTTTTGCTAAGGCATCAACTCACTCGTATCAGTACCTAAGTAGCAGTTCAGGTACCGGTCGTAAAAATGCCATAGCTGGAACAGGTCAATTCTGGTTCTCAGATGGCGTATTCCCTGCCGCTGAAAAGCCAGCATCAATGAAGCATGCTCCTATCGTTGCTGGTCCAATCGGAATTCTTTATAACTTAAACGGAAATGCTGGCAAGACACTTTCACTTTCTGCAGCCACAATCGCCGGAATTTATGGCGGAAAAATTACAAAATGGAACGATCCAGCAATTGTTAAGGATGCGAACAAGACTGTTACAGTTACAAAGTATGTAACAAAGAATGGCGTAATCGTTAAGAATCCTGATGGAACAAATAAGGTTGCAAGCACTCGTACATCAAAGATTTCCTTCTCACTTCCAAACCGTCCAATCAAAGTTGTGTATCGTTCAGATGATTCAGGAACGACTACAAACTTTGTTAACTACTTAAAGGGCGCCCCTGCAACTGACCTTGGCTGGACTTCAAGCGGAGTTTTCTCAACAGCAATCAAGACAACAGGCACAACAGTTGATGCTGCTGGTAACTTTGGCCGCTTCTTAGGTCGTGGTAGCTCACTCGGTGTGGCAAATGAAGTTAAGTTAACAGTTGACTCAATCGGTTACGCCGAGCCTAGCTATGCTGGCGGAGCTTCACGTGTTGCTAATGTCTACAATGCTTCTGGCTCACCAGTTGATCCATTGACTCCAGGCGCAGTTGCATCATTCTTGTCAGCAGCTGCGACAGGTACAGAAGAATCGAAATATTCAGGTGTAGCTGGTACAGCTGAAGGCACATACAAGTTCAATTACAAGACAACCGAAAAGGGTGCATACCCAATTTCAATCGTCTCTTATCTAGTATTTGACACTCAATATGCATCAGCTTCAACTGCGGCAGCTGTTAAGGAACTAGCTACCTACATCCTTAGCCCAGCATGTGCTCAAACTGAAGGTGCAGCTCTTGGTTTCGCTGTTATCACAGGTAAAGCTAAAGAAACTGCTGAAAAGATGATCGCTCAAATCGGAAGCAAGTAATTAACTACCTCCTCTAGGGTAGGCAGAAGGGTCGGCACTTATGTGCCGGCCCTTTTGCTATGCCTGGAAGTTTTTAGAACAAATAGATAATCAACTAAACAAAATGCGCGCCTGGCAGGAATCGAACCTGCGACAACCCGCTTAGAAGGCGGGTGCTCTATCCGACTGAGCTACAGGCGCATTTAATCTCACTTACTTACCTGTCAGAGTCTACCGAAGTTAAACGGTAGGGTTTCGTCTTATGGCTGAGTTCATTTATACGATGAAAAAGGCGCGTAAAGCGCATGGCGAGAAGGTAATTCTCGACGACGTTACCTTGATGTTTTATCCAGGAGCCAAGATCGGCGTGGTTGGTCCAAACGGTGCGGGTAAGTCAACTGTCCTACAGATCATGGCCGGCCTGCAGCAGCCTTCTAATGGCGAGGCATACCTAACGCCAGGATTTACTGTGGGCATCTTGCTACAAGAGCCAATCCTTGATGAAAGTAAAAATGTAATTGATAACGTTAAAGAGGGCGTTGCCGAAACCGTTTCAATGCTTAAGCGCTTTGATGAGATCTCTGAAGAGATGGCCAACCCTGATGCCGACTATGACAAGTTATTGGCCGAGATGGGCGATCTGCAAGAGAAGCTTGATCACCGCAATGCTTGGGAGCTTGATTCCCAATTAGAACAAGCAATGGATGCCCTTCGTTGCCCACCAGCTGATGCCGATGTTTCAGTTTTATCGGGCGGTGAAAAGCGTCGCGTGGCACTCTGTAAGTTGTTATTACAGGCACCAGACCTATTACTACTTGATGAGCCTACTAACCACTTAGATGCTGAATCAGTACTTTGGTTAGAGCAACATTTAAATAAGTATCCAGGCGCAGTTGTTGCCATTACGCACGATAGGTATTTCCTAGACAACGTTGCAGAGTGGATCCTCGAACTCGACCGTGGTCGCGCGTATCCATATGAGGGTAACTACTCGACATATTTGGAAACAAAATCCACCCGGTTAAAGATTGAAGGGCAGAAAGATGCCAAGCGCGCAAAGCGTTTGACCGAAGAACTCGAATGGGTTCGCATGAATGCTAAGGGCCGCCAGACTAAGTCAAAGGCTCGTCTTGCTCGTTACGAAGAGATGGCAGCCGAAGCTGACAAAATGCGCAAGTTGGACTTTGAAGAAATTCAGATTCCACCTGGCCCACGTCTAGGTAATGTGGTTATTGAAGTTAACAATTTATCTAAAGGTTTTGGCGATCGTTTACTAATTGATGATCTCTCATTTACTTTGCCACGTAACGGCATCGTCGGAATCATCGGCCCTAACGGTGCCGGTAAGACCACACTATTTAAGACTTTAATCGGCATGGAACAACCTGATTCTGGTGCGGTAAAGATCGGCGAGACGGTAAAGATTTCCTACGTTGATCAGTCACGTGGTGGCATTGATCCGAAGAAATCACTTTGGGAAGTTGTTTCTGACGGTCTTGATTACATCAAGGTGGGCAATGTTGAAATGCCTTCTCGTGCCTATGTTTCAGCATTTGGTTTCAAAGGCCCAGATCAACAAAAGCCTGCTGGTGTCCTTTCCGGTGGTGAGCGAAACCGCTTGAACTTAGCGCTTACTCTTAAGGCCGGCGGAAACTTACTGCTACTAGATGAGCCTACGAATGATTTAGATGTTGAAACACTTGGTTCGCTAGAAAATGCGTTACTTGAATTTCCTGGTTGCGCTGTGGTGATCTCGCACGATCGTTGGTTCCTTGACCGCGTGGCAACTCACATCTTGGCCTACGAAGGTGAATCAAAGTGGTTCTGGTTTGAAGGAAACTTCGAGTCTTATGAAGAAAATAAGATTTCGCGCCTTGGCGCAGATGCATCTCGCCCTCATCGTGCGACCTATCGAAAGTTGACTCGCTAATGCGCTACTTATCAAAAGTTCATGTGCGTTGGGATGATCTCGATGCCTTTGGCCATGTCAACAACGCAAGTTACTTAACTTATGCCCAAGAGGCTCGATCTAACTTCACTTGGTATTCGCGTAAGGCTGCCGGGCTCGAACCACTTTTAGCTAGCATGGTGGTTGCTCGTGCTGAAGTAGATTTCATTGAACCAATTTACGATGGTGGTTTTGAATTAGATGTAGCAATTTGGGTAGCAAAGATAGGTAACTCATCTTTCGAATTAGCTTACGAATTTACTAGTGAACTTGGATTACATGCCCGTGCGCGCACAGTGCAGGTGGCAGTATCTATGGAGAGTAAGAAATCACGCCCGCTAACTCAAGAAGAGCGTGACTTTGTAACTGGATACCTAGAGGCATAACGCATGCAACTTGCGCCACGTTCGACTCGTCTTTGGTGGCGCGATGCTGTTACTTATCAAATTTATATTCGCTCATTTGCCGATAGCAATGGCGATGGCATTGGTGATATCAACGGTATTGCCTCGCGCTTGCCTTACTTAAAAGAACTTGGCATTGATGCGATTTGGATTACGCCTTGGTTTCCATCCCCACAAAAAGATCATGGCTACGATGTTGCCAACTATTTTGATATCGAACCTGATTACGGCACTCTGGCTGATGCCAAGGCGCTTATTGCTGAAGCGCACGATATTGGTATTCGAATTCTGCTCGACATTGTGCCTAACCACTGCAGCGATCAACATGAATGGTTTCAGGCAGCCCTTAAAGCAGCACCTAGCAGCAAAGAGCGCGAGCGTTTTCATTTCCTAGATGGCAAAGGTAAAAATGGTGAACTGCCACCAAATAACTGGCCATCTGTTTTCGGTGGTGATGCTTGGCAGCGAGTAATCGAAGCTGATGGCAAACCAGGGCAGTGGTACTTACATATCTTTGCTACCGAACAACCCGATTTCAATTGGGAAAACCGTGACGTGCGTGAGCACTTCGAAAATATTTTAAAGTTTTGGCTAGATCTTGGGGTCGATGGTTTCCGCATCGATGTGGCGCACGCCATGATTAAAGCTGAAGGTCTGCCAGATATCGTTGAACCAGAAAAAGGTAATGAGATGTTGTCTGCGAATCAACATCCATTCTGGGATCAAGAAGGTGTTCACGAGATTCACCGCTCCTGGCGCAAGATTCTTGATTCATATCCCGGCGATCGCATGGCAGTTGCTGAAGCGTGGGTCAGCCCAGCAACTCGTATTGCCCGCTACTTACGCCCCGATGAACTTGCTAATTCATTTAATTTTGAATTCCTAATTTCACTTTGGGAAGCTGCGTTTCTTAGAGAGCGCATCGTGACGTCAATGGCAGCAATGGCTGAAGTTGGTGCACCATCTTCGTGGGTGTTTAACAATCACGATTTGGTTCGATCGGTTGATCGTTTTGATTTAGGCTTGTTAAACGTTGATAAATCAACGCTGCATCGCCAAGGCGATGCCAAGAAATTCAACTTAGAACGCGGCACACGTCGTGCCCGTGCCGGTGCGCTATTGATGTTGGCGTTGCCGGGTGGTGCCTATGTTTATCAAGGTGAAGAGTTAGCGCTGCCAGAAGTTCGCGATATTCCAGAAGATCGTTTAACTGATCCGCGCTGGGTAATGAGTGGCAAAGTCGATCGTGGTCGCGATGGTTGCCGCGTGCCGCTGCCTTGGCATCATGAACCAGTTGGGGCATATGGTTTCTCAGCCAATAAATCACTTAAGCCGGTTGAAGCTTGGTTGCCGCAAAGTGATTGGTGGGGCAACTTCGCGGCGAGCAAGCAAGATGGTGTCGAAGGTTCAACTCTTTCTATGTATCGCAAAGCACTAGCGATACGTAAGGCCGAAGCTGGATTAGGGGACGGCCCAATGACTTGGCTTGATGTTAATGATGAAGTGTTGGCATTTACTCGCCCCGGAAATTTTGCATGTTATGTGAACTTTGGGGAAGAGATTGAACTGCCAGAAGATGCTGAAATATTGGTTTCTAGTGCGCCACTTGTTGGCAATAAATTGCCAACCGATACCGCAGTCTGGTTACGAATTAAATGAGTTTCTATGATGAAGTCGGCGGTGAAGTTTTCTTTGCCGATTTAGTTTCGCAGTTCTATGCACACGTTGCGATGGACCCAATCTTGCGACCAATGTATCCAGATTCGGATATGAAAGGCGCTGCCGAACGCTTACAGATGTTCTTAGAACAATACTGGGGCGGGCCAACTACGTACTCAGAAGAGCGCGGGCACCCACGTTTGCGTATGCGCCATGCTGGTTTTCATATTGATCGAGCAGCACATGATGCCTGGATCAACGCAATGCGCAATGCCGTTGATGGAGTTGAGATTGATGCTGCCCACAAAGAAACCTTGTGGGGTTATTTAGAAATGGCAGCTGCCGGTTTAGTTAATCAAGCAGATTGACTTGAGTTACCAACTTTAAGAATTTCACCATTACGCAGGTACCAAAGTGTGCCGTTTGAATCGCGCACAGTTGTAATACGAAGCCCAACTTTTTCAACCACACCCTTAACTTCTAGAACTTCTACGGTATCGCCAACGCCATATTGATCTTCAACTAACATGAAGATGCCAGAGAGCACATCGCGCACAATTGTCTGCGCGCCAAGACCCAAGGCCACACCAATAACACCGGCGGATGCAATAAATGGTCCTAAGTTAAATCCGAACTCACCCAGCACCGTGGCAAAAGCTATTAGCCAGATAACTGAATTCAAGGTGCTGCTTAAAACTGTGCCAGTTGTCTTAGCTCGCTCTTTTTGGCGAGCACCCACACCTCGTAATCCAGGGCGTAAATCGGCTGTGGCCAGACGGTTCATGGCGCGGGTAATGGCTCGCTTGCCAAAGTATTGGGTTGCGCTAGCAATTAGCAGGACCAGCAGGATGCGCAGCGGGGAGCCGCTGAACCAGTCGATCGCCTCTTGTGCGGTGAAGTTCATAGTGAGCCCGACTCTAACGAATTCTTAACCCAAAAGGCGCTAGAAATCCGCTCTTTCGTAGAACTTTTGGGGCAAGATATGGCAATCGGCGCGAGCCACGCGCTTCGATCTGGGAGCGATTATGTCGCGCACACTTATTCTGAACGCCACTTACGAACCGCTAGGTGTTGTGTCAGATCGCCGCGCGCTAATTTTGGTTTTGAATCAACGCGCAACCATGGTCGAAGATTCTGGCGTTGTTCTACATTATGCAACTGGCCAAGTTTCACTGCCATCAGTAATTAGATTAAATAAATTTGTGCGAATTCCATATCGTCACGCGGTTCCACTTTCCCGGCGAGCAATTTTCGCGCGCGATGGTGGTCGCTGTGTTTACTGTGGAAATGCCGCGACCTCGATTGATCACGTGATTCCACGCTCTCGCGGTGGCGGTCACAATTGGGAAAATGTGGTGGCTGCCTGCCATCGCTGCAATCATGCCAAAGCTGATAAGCCGCTTAAAGAATTAGGTTGGCGACTTAGATCACTTCCACGTGAACCGGTTGGCGCTGCATGGCGAATTCTGGGCACGGGCAGAACTGAAAATCGTTGGCTGCCATATCTAGAACCATTTGGTGCGTCAGCAGCAACTGCTTAAGTCAATTACACTTAACACCATGATGATTCAACTTGTTCAAGCTGCTACCAAATTCAATATGGCGCCAGAAGATGGCACCGTGGCAGGTGAATCACTGAGCGCAGCAGAGACTGCTCTTTATTTCGTCGGCGCTCCAGTTGGAATTTTTCTGCTTATTTCTGTAATTGTTTATGCGCTTACTGGTGAGCGCAAAGAAAAGACCGAGCCAAAAGACTCGGTCTTAACTCATATCGAATAGATATTACTTATCGACAGCTCGTGCTTTCAAAGCTCGAGTCAGTGAGTCGCGGCCTTCAGCAACTGTGCGGCGCATCGCATGAGATGCATCCTTGCCAGTTACAGCTAACCAGTGCTCAGCTTTCTGCACTGTCTCTTCGCTAATAACCCAGGATGGGAAGAGCATAATTGCTGTGGTTTCAGCAATTTCATAGCCTTTGGTTTCCCAAACTTCAAGAATTGATTCGAAATACTTATCAACGTATGGCACCAATAATTCGCGATGGATTGCCAAGTTAAAGCCACGGCAGGTGTAGGAGTGGATGGTGTTCGACAAGTTATCGGTTGTAATTGCTTTAAAGGCAGCCGCTTTCGCATCAGCGTTTGGAAGAGCAGCATGAGCAAGTGCTGCGTATTGATTTCCGTGAGCTGTTTTATCTTTTGCGGCCTCGGCATCAATATCGGCTGCACTAAAGAGTCCGCGCTTTACGCCGCAGATAAATACAAACCAACGCAAATCAGCATCAACAGTTAGACCGTTGATTGATCCATTAAGGATCGCTTTGATCTTCTCGTATTGAGCCGGTGTATATGCAGAGTCAGCAAATGCCTTGGCATATTGAAGTTGATGATCGCTACCAGCAGCAGCGCTATCGAGGAACTTCTCAAATGCATTAGCTGCTTGTTCGCGTAATTTCTCACGATTAGCATCTGATGCGAATGACCAAATTGCGGCCTCGATCTGCGTGACTGTAATTGCCACAGTGGCAATATCAGTCTCGCCCGCAAGCGCGTTAAGTGCAATCGTTACATAATCACTTGCTGGTAGCTCGCCATCGCGAGTTGAATCCCAAAGCGAAGCCCAGATTAATCCGCGTGATAGCGAATCATCGAGCTTGCCTAAGTGGGACTTCATGGTCGCGATAGAGCGATCATCGAAGCGCAACTTGGCATATGACTGATCACCATCGTTGATTAAAACTAAGTCGGCAGTTTTTTCGCCAGCTAATTCAGTAACTTCAGTGAGAGCGCTAGCAACATCTAGTTCAACGTTCTTGCGACGTGAGAGCTTGTCGTTAGTGATGTCGTAAAGGCCAACTTTTAGGCGGTGCGGGCGAAGTTCAGTTGAACCAACCGGCATGGTTGGGGCGAGTTGCTTAACTTTGATCGACTTATAAACATCGCCTTGGATCTCAAGCACTGGGCTAAGCGTGTTAACGCCAGCTGTGCGCAACCAAGTGCGAACCCATTCAGTTAGATCGCGACCACTTGTTGCCTCTAACTGCACGATTAAATCGCTTAGGGTTGTGTTTTGGTAGGCATGCTTAGCAAAATACTTACGAAGAGCGGCGATGAAGTTATCGCGACCCACGTGAGCTACAAGTTGCTGTAGAACGGATGCACCTTTGGCATATGAAATACCGTCAAAGTTTGTGCGCACGGCATCGAGATCTTCCATCTCAACTGCAATGGGATGAGTAGATGAGAGCTGATCTTGGCGGTATGCCCAGTTCTTGCGACTCGAGTTAAATTCAGTCCAAGCATGAGTCCACTTAGTTGATTCGCTAACCGCCATGTATGAAGCCCACTCAGCGAATGACTCGTTAAGCCATAGGTCTTCCCACCACTTCATAGTGACGAGATCGCCGAACCACATATGTGCCATCTCGTGATGAATTGTTGAAGCACGACTTACATGATTTCGCTCAGTTACCTTGCTTCGGAAAATAAGCACATCTTCGTGGAAAGTTACGCAACCTACGTTTTCCATCGCACCCCAGTTGTATTCAGCAACTGCGATCTGGTCGTACTTACCAAAGGGATAAGCCAGACCAAAAGTCTTTTCAAAGTAAGCAAATCCTTGCTTAGTAACTTCGAAGATGTTGGCAGCATCAACATGCTGGAAGAAAGACTTGCGAGCATATATACCAAGCGGAATAGTTTTCTCGCCCTTATATTCATCATGAACGCTCTGGTAAGCACCGGCCACAATCGCAGTCACATAAGTAGCAATAACTTGAGATTCTGCGAATTGAATGTGCTTCTTATCGCCATCTAGATCTTTAGTTGATTCAATGCCATAGTTTGAAATAACTTCCCAATGCTTTGGGCTAATGGTGCTAATTTTGAAGGTAGCTTTTTGATCTGGTTGATCAAAGCAGGCATACATACGACGAGCATCGCCAGTTTCGAACTGGGTATATAGATAGACCTCATCATCAGCTGGGTCCACGAAACGGTGTAAGCCTTCGCCAGAGTTTGAATAAACACCTTCGTGTTCGATTTCGAGCACATTGTCGGCAGCAATCGCTGGCAGATAAATAGTCTCACCATCGAACTTAGGATCAAACTCAACGCCATTTAGCTTGGCGGAGTAAACCTTGGATCCGACGCAGTCAATAAAAGTTGTGGCACCCGGCTTAAGCCCTGCAAACTTAACTGTGGTTTTAACCCGAAAATTCTCAGCACCAGTAGTTAGGTCTAGGTCGATCGCATAACTTGCGACCTTTAATATGGCTGAACGTTCAGCGGCTTCAATTTGGGTGATATTCGTACCTGGCACGAGGACTCCTTATTAATAGCCAAAGCTGATACTTCGGCTCCCGATTGGGGTTCGCAATCTAAGCATGAAAGAGTGTTCTAATGGAAAGCAGAGCGGTCAGGTCTTATAAATTACGCGGGCGCCGGATTACCGAGGGCCAGCAAGAGGCTTGGGATCGCCTATGGCCAGTTTTTGGCATTGAGAATTCTGATCAGAAAATTAAATTGGCAGAGTTATTTCCAGATTCCAAACGAATAATTATGGAAATTGGTTTTGGCATGGGCGAAGCCACAGCTCAAATTGCTCTTGCTGATCCAACTACTGGTTATTTAGCAGTTGAAGTTCATCGTCCCGGAATCGGCAAATTACTGTTGCGCATTGAAGAAGGCGAATTGAAGAATCTGCGCACTATTGAAGGCGATGCCTTTGAAGTTTTCGAGCAGATGATTGTTGATAGCTCTCTTGATGGCGTTCATTTGTTCTTTCCAGATCCTTGGCCAAAGGCGCGACATTTCAAGCGTCGCATCGTGAATCAAGAATTTATCGCAAGCGTTGCCGCCAAATTAAAACCTGGTGCGTTCTTACATATCGCAACAGATTGGCAACCATATGCACAATGGATTGCCGAAGAATTTACTAAACAAAGATTCTTTACTGGGGGAGAAGTTCAACGCCCTGATTGGCGACCACTAACTCGATTTGAAGATCAAGGCATTAATAAAGAACACCCAGTTGCTGACTTTAGATTTGTTAAGAAGTAATTACTTAATCTCACCTGTTGTTTCAAAATTGCTCATCTGATTGATGCGGCGGATATGTCGCTCATCGCCACTAAATGGTGTGGCTAAGAATGCATCGATAAATGATTGGCAATCTTGAATTGAATGCAGCCGACCACCAACTGAGATCACATTTGCATTATTGTGTTCGCGGGCAAGCTTGGCGGTTTCTAAACTCCACACTAACGCTGCGCGAACACCTTTAACTTTATTGGCCGCCATTTGCTCGCCATTGCCAGAACCGCCAATAACAATGCCAAAGGAGCCTGGTTCAGCAGCTGTTGCTTGTGCTGCGGGGATACAAAAGACTGGGTAATCATCAAGTGCGTCGTATTCAAATGGGCCATGGTCTTTAATTTCATGCCCCTTACCAGTTAAGTAAGCAGAGAGAGCATTCTTTAATTCAAGTCCCGCATGATCGCTACCGATATGAATACGCATGTGCGAATCTAATCATGAGAAAACCCGCCACCGATGTTCTTGGTGACGGGTTTTCTTCCCTACGGAAGGAGGATATGTATTTGAAGAAGTTTCCTTACTTAGCGATTAAGCCTTGTAAGAAGATGGTGCGCCTAATGTGGTTCCGGCTGCAGGAGGAGTCTTTCCACCTTTAGGACCGTGACCACCTTTGCCGCCTTTAGGACCGTGTCCGCCCTTGTCACCTTTATGGCCTTTATGGTCGCCCATTCCTGGACCGCCCTTTGGTCCACGAACTGAGTCAACTTCAGCAGTTACATGTGCAACAAGCCCAGCCTTCATAGTTGTGGCTTGCGCTGCAGTTAAATTGCCAGCTGTTACAGCAGCATCAATGTGCTTTGTTTTGTAAGCAACAATTAAGTCAATAAGAGCTGCCTTCTTTGTGCCAGCAATTGCGCCGAGTGTTTCACCTGCTGCTAAACGAGTTTTGATTACAGCTGCATCGACACCGATTGTTTTAGCAACAAGTGCTTCAAAAGCTACGCGTTCTGCATCATGTGCTGCTCGTTCTGTAGTTGTTTTCATGCCTTTGCCATGAGCTGAAGCCGTCCCGGCTACACCTACTGAAAGTGCGAGAGCAGTTATTACTGCTACTACGATCTTTTTCTTTGAAACCATTTGCATGGTCCTTTCGATTTGTTTCTTTCTATTTGCCAATAACCCCACGTCATCGACTACCCGTAATGAACTCCCTGAGACTGAAAAAGTTACCCCGTTTCCCTGTGAAGCGAGTTAGAGTTTTTAAGCGCATCTCTAGGGTAATGATCTCGACATTTGGGACATTGAGCAGGGAATTCCTTATATCTGAATGGCTTGATCAGTTTCAAACTGGGATTACCCAACCTGACAGGAGTTTCCGTCAATGGATATCAAAGCAAGATCAATACTTTTAAAGATTATTTCGATCGCACTAATTGTCTGCTTACCAATGACAAGTGCCGATGCAGTCACGAAACCAAAAGCTGCCGGCAGAACTGCGGCATCGATCCCAAATACAGTTTTAAGTGGGATTGGAGCGCCATCTAATACCGTCGGTATCGATGGTGATTTCTATATTGACATTAAAAATTTAAATATTTATGGCCCAAAGATGAAAAAGAAGTGGCCTAAGGCAGTTAGTTTAAAAGGTTCTGATGGCGCAGATGGAAAAAGTGGCAGTGACGGAAGAACAATCTCTAACGCATCAACAGTTGCTGGGCCTATTGGCACTCAAGGAACACAAGGAATAGCTGGTGATGCCGGCGTAAAAGGTGAGCAAGGTTTGCGCGGTGAAGTTGGTGCAACTGGAGCACAAGGAATTGTTGGACCAATTGGCGCGCAAGGTCCAATTGGAATAACTGGTGTAACAGGTTCACAAGGACCAGCAGGTTCTGGTTCACAAGGAGCACCTGGCGCAACCGGTGCTACTGGATCGCAAGGTCCAAGTGGTGCAACAGGATCTCAAGGACCAGCAGGTAGTGGTGCAACAGGATCACAAGGTCCCGCAGGACCAACAGGAACTAATGGTGCAAATGGAAATGTTGGAGCAACAGGTTCAACTGGACCCGAAGGCCCAATAGGTCCTACTGGTTTAACCGGATCACAAGGAAGTGCGGGAGTAGCAGGGGCAACAGGGTTGTCAGTTGGATTAGTGGGAAACATTAGTTTCGCAAATACTCTTGTGGGTGGACCTAGTTCAACGACCAGTTCTGCAACTTTCTTAGTTCTTGAAGCCGGAAAAAGTTATGTGTTAAGTGTTCAGGTACATTTTCGCTCAACGCTAAATCCATTGGAAATAATTGATCAAACTCTAGGTATTTCGTTTACCACTACTGGAGCTGTACCAGTCATTACCTCTAATTATTTTTATTCTTCAGGTACTTTCTACAAGAATTCAGCCAGAGTGTTTGAAATTACTCTCCATGCAGATGTTGTTAATGGATCAACTACTTTGGCAAATTCTGACCTTGTTGTGAACGTATTCACGCCAGATTCTGTGCCGGTCTCGCTCACGCTAAGTGGCTCATTCGCTGGAGTTAAGGTCGGAGCGATCGCATAAAAGTGGAATAAATACGCGAGGAGAGCCTCATAAATCTGAGCAGAAATCCTTGGAGCGGGTGACCGGGATCGAACCGGCATGGCCAGCTTGGAAGGCTGGGGCTCTACCATTGAGCTACACCCGCATGCGGTGAGACCGCTAGCGTAAGGGTTAAGGGTATCGGCTCGGTAATCAGAGTACAAAAATTCCTCTAGACTTCCGACTTACGCCTCGGGGCGTAGCGTAGTGGCTAGCGCGCCTGCTTTGGGAGCAGGAGATCGGGAGTTCGAATCTCCCCGCCCCGACCAGAAGTACTTAAGTTACTGGTCACCAATTTCTATAAGGAGCAATCTGTGAAGAGCTCGGTCGAGACACTTTCACCTACCCGAGTGCGACTAGATGTTGAAGTCGAGTTCGCAGAATTAAAAGAGCATGTTGATGCTGCTTACAAGAAGGTTGCCACACAAGTAAACATTCCTGGTTTCCGTAAAGGAAAAGTTCCAGCAGCAATGATCGATCAACGCGTTGGTCGTGGCACTGTTATCGACGAAGCGATCAACTCAGCCTTGCCAGAGTTCTACGGGAAAGCTGCTCGCGAACACAAAATTCTAGTTGTGGGTCGCCCCGAAGTTGATATCAAAGAATTTGTTGATAATGAAAAGCTGCACTTCACGGTTGAAGTAGATGTGCGCCCTGAAGTAACACTTCCTGATTTCTCAAAAATCACAATTGAAGTTCCTGATGCAGTCGTAACTGATTCAGATATTCAAGAGCAGATCGATGAGCTAGCAAAGCGTTTCGGAACTCTTACAACTGTTGAGCGCGCAGCTAAAGATGGCGACTTTGTAACAATTGATTTATCAGCAAAGATTAACGGCGAAGAAATTGATGGCGGAAAAGCCTCTGATATTTCTTACGAAGTTGGTTCAAACCGCATGATCGATGGTCTTGATGCCACACTCGTTGGCTTAGTTGCTGGTGATACTAAAACTTTTAACACTCAACTAGTTGGCCAAGCTGAAGGCGAAACTGGCGATGTTGATGTTGCAGTCAAGGTTGTTAAAGAGCGCATCCTTCCTGAGATCGATGATGCTTTCGCAAAGCTTGCTAGCGAGTTCGATACTTTGGCTGAGCTAAAGGCAGATACAGCTACTCGACTTGATCGCTTAAAGAAGATGGAACAAGGCGCACAAGCCCGCGATCTACTTCTGGAAAAGCTAATTACAGATCTTGATATTCCAGTTCCAGATAAGTTAGTTGAAGATGAAGTAAATGCTCATCTTGAGCCAGAAGGTCGCCTAGAAGATGCTGCACACCGTGCTGAAGTTGATCTAGAAGTTCGCACCTCTATTAAGTCTGATTTCTTACTTGATTCAATCGTGAAGGCTGAAGCAGTTGAAGTCAACGAGATGGAACTGACTGAATATTTAGTTCGCCAATCACAACGTTACGGAATGGCGCCAGAGCAATTCGCGCAGGAACTTCAGAAGCAAGGTCAGATTGCCACATTGGTTGCTGAAGTTGCTCGCTCGAAGGCACTTGCCGGCGTACTTGGACGCATCACAATCAAGGATGCATCAGGTGCCACTATCGATCTCGAAGCACTTCGTCCGCAGGCGGGCGAAGCGATTTCTGAAGAAGCCGCTGAATAATCGCTCTGCTGTAAGCGAACACGGCCAATCTACGCATGATTTGTCCGAATTAGGGAAGCGCTTCGAGCGTTAAATTGTTAAGGTCAAGACACGCAATAAATTAGGAGGCTGTCAGTGGATTCACAAAACCCGCAAACTAGCGAGATAACCGCTCGCTCTTCGCACGCAAGTCCAGGTGCGCTAGACGATCAGGTTTATTCACGCTTACTACGCGAGCGCATTATTTTCTTAACCGGCGAAGTCCGCGACGAGATGGCCAATGCAATTTGTGCGCAAATTTTATTACTTGCTGCCGAAGATGCTGAAAAAGATATTTACCTATACATAAACTCACCTGGTGGTTCAGTAACTGCTGGTATGGCGATCTACGACACCATGCAATATGTAAAGAATGACATTGCAACTGTTGGCATGGGTATTGCGGCCTCTATGGGTCAGTTCTTGTTAACAGCAGGTGCACCTGGCAAGCGTTACACATTGCCTCACTCACGCATCTTGATGCACCAACCACTTGGTGGCATCGGTGGTACAGCTACAGATATTCGTATTCAAGCTGAACAAATGGCTGCAACTAAAAAGATCATGGCTGAAATTATTGCTAAGCACACTGGTCAAAGCGTCGAACAGATCACAATCGACTCTGATCGTGACAATTGGTTTACCGCAGATGAAGCTAAGGAATATGGCTTCGTAGATCAGGTAGTTCGATCAGCAGGCCAAGTTTCAGGTAGCGGAGGAACAGCATGAACATCAATCGAGTAAATGAAATTACTAGTCGCTACGTTCTTCCAACTATCGAAGAAAAGACTGCCTATGGTTACAAGCGCCTTGATCCTTACACAAAGTTATTCGAAGAGCGCATCATTTTCTTGGGTCAACCAATTGATGACACTGTCGCAAACGATGTAATGGCTCAGTTGTTAACGCTTGAATCAATGGATCCAGATCGTGACATCATGATTTACATCAACTCACCTGGTGGTTCATTTACAGCACTAACCGCCATTTATGACACCATGCAATTCGTTCGCCCAGATGTAATGACAATTTGTTTAGGTCAAGCATCTTCAGCCGCTGCTGTTATTTTGGCAGCTGGCGCTAAAGGCAAGCGTTATGCACTCGAGCATTCACGTATTTTGATTCACCAGCCATTCGCGCAAGGTGATTACGCACAAGCATCTGATATCGAAATTCAAGCTGCTGAAATCATGCGTATTCGCTTAATGCAAGAAGAGTTAATTTCTCGTCACTCAAATAAAACTATCGCTGAAGTAACAGCCGATGTTGAACGTGACAAGATTCTTACCGCTGCTGAAGCTGTTGAGTATGGTCTAATCGATCAAGTTCTCGAAAGCCGTAAGGCCAAGCCACAAGCGTAAGTAGTTAACTATGTAATAAGTTGGGTAATGTGTTTAAAGCAAGGATTGCAAAACTAACTGAGGCGGGATCCCTTTGGTCATATCCGGGATACCGTCTCTTTTGGGTTTCCACGACGATTTTTGTTTTGGGTGCTTCAGCTTTTCCAATTGCCCTTGCAGTAACCATTATTGATCAAGGTGGCAGCGCAACAACTCTGGGTTTGATTTTAGGTTCTCGTATCTTGGCATCGGTTATCGGTGCACCATTTGCTGGTGTCTGGACAGATCGATTGCCACGCAAACAAGTAATGATTGCTTCAGATTTAGGGCGAGCAGCAATTGTCTTTTCAATGGTCTTCTTATCTGGGCCAGCTACACCACATATTTTCTTAGGACTCGCAGTATTTTTGATGGGCGTTGGCGATGCTTTTGGAGCAGCAGCAGCCGGTGCGATCATGCCTAGTTTGGTGCCGGATGAAAAATTACCAGCGGCAAATGTTGCTCGCAATATTGTGGTGCGCACATCAACGATTATTGGCCCTGGCATTGGGGGAGTATCGGTATATCTAATTGGTGGGCGCTTAACTTTCTTGTTTACAGCTTTTGCTTTTGCCCTCGGTACTTACTTTCTTAATCAAATTAAAGAAGAGATTAAGAGTGAACCGAAAGAACGTGAAACATTTGTAACTGAAATGCGCGAAGGACTTCGCACCGTTATTGAAATACCCTGGATCGGAGCCATGATCTTTATGGTTTCATTCCAGTTAATGGTGGTTCTAGCTGCCGAAGTTGTTTTGTTACCAATTATCACTAAGCGCGAATTTGCTTCGAATACGCCATTTGCGCTTTCGGCAGCAGCATTTTCATTAGGCAGCATTATTTCGGCGATTATTTGCGTGAAGGTAAAGGTCAAGCACGAAGGGCACGTATCAATTTTGGTCTGGATGTTAGTAATTGTCGCACCCCTTGCTCTGGCATTTCCGATCTCCGGCACATTTATTGTGATCGCCTACTTAATTGCCGGACTTTCAGTTGGGCCGTGGGAAGCCTGGTGGTCAACGGCCGTACAACGCGAAGTTCCACCACATTTACAAGGTCGAGTTTTCTCAATCGACCACATGGGTTCGACTGCACTAATGCCACTTGGCATGGCCCTAGTTGGCCCAGCTGCTGATTTTTTCGGTGAACGAAATTTGTTAATCGGTGCTTCGATTTTCCATGTGTTGATGGGGCTATCGATTATGCGAATCCCTGGGGTGCGAGATATGAAAATGCCACCTAAGACAAGTATCGCTGAGAGCGAACAAGATTAAGCGTGAAAAGTCAGGCAAGAATCCGCGTTAGAAATTAGGCTTGCCACATAAGCAAGGGGAATTCCCCGCCCCTGCTAAAGGAGAATCATGACTCGCATCGGCGAAACCAGCGACCTGCTTAAGTGTTCTTTCTGCGGAAAGACCCAGAAGCAAGTTAAGAAATTGATCGCCGGTCCAGGCGTTTATATCTGCGACGAATGTATTGATCTTTGTAACGAGATCATCGTTGAAGAACTTTCTGAAACCGCAGCCCTTGGATTAACTGAACTTCCAAAGCCACAAGAGATCTTTGATTTCCTAGATCAATATGTAATCGGTCAAGATCGTGCCAAGAAATCTTTATCAGTTGCCGTTTACAACCACTACAAGCGCGTGCAATCAGGGGATTCAAAACGCGAAGATGGCATCGAATTAGCTAAGAGCAATATTTTATTACTTGGCCCAACCGGTTGCGGCAAAACTTTAATGGCGCAGACTTTAGCTCGCATGCTTAACGTGCCATTTGCAATTGCTGATGCAACTGCGCTAACTGAAGCTGGTTACGTGGGCGAAGATGTCGAGAACATTTTGCTTAAGCTTTTACAAGCAGCTGATTACGATGTGAAGAAAGCCGAAACCGGCATCATCTACATTGACGAAATCGATAAGGTTGCTCGCAAATCTGAAAACCCATCGATTACTCGCGATGTGTCAGGTGAAGGTGTTCAGCAAGCACTTCTCAAGATTCTCGAAGGCACTGTTGCTTCAGTTCCACCACAAGGTGGCCGTAAGCACCCACATCAAGAATTTATTCAAATTGATACGACAAATGTTTTGTTCATTGTTGGTGGCGCATTTGCTGGTCTCGATAAAATCATCGAAGCCCGTTCAGGTAAAGCTGGCGTTGGCTTTAATGCAACGCTACAAACTGCCGAAGATAAGAACCGTAAAGATATTTTTGCCGACGTTATGCCTGAAGATCTACTTAAATTCGGCATGATCCCTGAATTCATTGGTCGTTTGCCGGTACTTACTAGCGTTGAGAATCTTGATAAAGAAGCGCTTATGCAGATTCTGACCGAACCCAAGAATGCCCTCGTTAAGCAATATGCCAAACTATTTGAGCTAGATTCAGTTGAACTCGAATTCACCCCTGAGTCACTCGATGCGATTGCAGATTTAGCGCTACTTCGAGGCACTGGTGCTCGTGGTCTTCGCGCAATCATGGAAAGCGTGCTGCTAGCTGTTATGTATGAAGTTCCTAGCCGTAGCGATATCGCCAAAGTAATTGTTACTCCTGAATCAATCACCGATGGCGTTTCCCCGACATTTGTGCAGCGCACAGGCGATATTCCAAAGCGGGCCGCTAGAGGCGAAAAGCGTGCAGAAGAGAAGAGCGCATAATCTAGACTGCTCCCCATGAGCCAGCGCGGAAAAGAATTAGCTTCAACTTTTTCGCCTGCCGAAATTGAGGCGCTGTTATACGAAAAATGGATCTCAGCTGGCTATTTCACTGCTGATGCCAATTCGAATAAAGAACCATTCACTATGGTCCTGCCACCACCAAATGTGACAGGTGTTCTACATATTGGCCACGCACTTGATCAAACTCTGCAGGATTGTTTAGCGCGCATGAAGCGAATGAAAGGCTACGAAGTTTTGTGGCTACCTGGCATGGACCATGCGGGTATCGCAACTCAGAACGTGGTTGAAAAACAATTAGCTGCTCAAGGAATGTCTCGACATGATTTAGGCCGCGAAGAATTTGTTAGCAAAGTTTGGCAATGGAAAGCAGAATCAGGTGGCGCTATTCTTGATCAGATGCGTCGCTTAGGTGATTCAGTTGACTGGTCGCGCGAGCGTTTCACAATGGATGAAGGCATGTCTAATGCCGTTGTAACAATTTTTAAGAAGATGTATGACGCCGAATTGATTTAT
>CAMCXZ010000002.1 GCA_945883725.1 Bifidobacterium breve
GAGGTGGAAACGGGATTTGAACCCGTGTAGAGGGATTTGCAGTCCCTTGCCTCGCCTCTCGGCCATTCCACCATGAAAATACGGCCCCCTGTGAAAGGCAGGTGGCCGTATATCCGAGCGGACGACGGGGTTCGAACCCGCGACCTGAACCTTGGCAAGGTTCCGCGCTACCAGCTGCGCTACGTCCGCATTTTCTTCGAGCTAGTGGAGTTTCCATAAACTCGCACCAGCAGAGAGCGAAATCTATCCTAATTCATGCGTAACTGCCAAAGGGGTCATACGGTTAGCGCGTGAACCCAAGCATCGAGTCAGATCAGCCCCAATTTTGGATGGGCGGGGTACTGGCGCGCGATCTGGTTGAGATAAGTAGTGATCCGAGTTGCTTGTCAGATGGTGGTTTTTGGGCGATTAGTACAACTTATGAAGGTGAGTTTCGAGCGGCGAAATTTAAGTCCATTACTACTGCGCCATTTCCTCAAGGAGTAATGACACCTAAAGTAAAAGGTAATTGGAAGAGCCACACTTCAGAATCTGAGTACATCGAGTACGTTGAAAAGATTCGCGAAGAGATTGCTAGCGGTGGGGTTTATCAAGTCAATGCCTGCCGCCGATTAAGTATTAAGTCATCTGCCAAACTGGATCAAGCTTTTGCCAATATTCTGGCTGCTAACCCAGCACCCTTTGCCAGTTATTTAAAGTTTGCAGATCTAGAGATTGCCTCAGCTTCACCAGAGTTGTTTATAACCCGTAACGGCCATGAAATTAAAACTTCTCCGATCAAAGGAACTAAGCGAACTGTTTCCGAGATATTCGGCAGCAAAGACCGAGCTGAGAATGTAATGATTGTTGATTTGATGCGTAATGACTTAGGACAGATTTGTAATCCAGGCAGTATCGCAGTACCAGACTTATTGCGAGATGAAGAGCATCCGGGTTTAAGTCATTTAGTCTCTGACGTTATAGGTCAACTGCGAAATGGAGTTTCTTGGGAAGAAATACTTCGAGCGTTACTTCCGGCTGGCTCGATAAGTGGTGCACCAAAGAGCGCTGCTAAACGAATTATCTCAAATCTTGAAGTGGTGCCACGTGGTACCTATTGCGGAGTACTTGGTTGGGTACATGGTGATCAAGCTGTGTTATCGGTTGCGATTAGAATTTTTTGGCGTGAATCTGAGTATTTACATTTCGGCACTGGAGCTGGCATAACTTGGAGTAGCGATCCTCAAGCCGAGTGGGATGAAACTCAATTAAAAGCTGAACGACTTATCTCAATTGTTGGTGGGCAATTATGAGTGCGACCGCATGGTTTTCTGGAAAGTTAGTTAGCTTCCAAGAGGCAAACTTAGATTCGTCCGGCTGGCCATCCGGTAGCGGTGTATTTGAAACAATAAAAACTGTAGATGGCCTGCCTTGGGCGTTGTCGCGGCATATGCGACGAGCTTTAAATTCGGCCCGCCGAAACGATCAGCAATTTCCTAATGAGGAGTTAATCCGCAAAGCAGTCGATGAGATTATCATGGCGAATCCATATTCAATTGGTCGGCTTCGTCTTCTTTTCGGTTCTGACGGCAGCCTACGTGCGACTCATCAAGAGTATGTTGAAATTAATCGCCCAGCTAAGTTGAGTATTCGTAAACTGGAGCAATCAATTTCGGTGCCAGTTGAAAAGCATTATCCATATACCCAAAATCTGCAGATCTTAGATGAAGCTAAAATCGCAGGATTTGATGATTCTATTTTAGTGAACCTCGATGGCCACATTACCGAGACCGCGATCGCGAATCTAGTTTTGCGCGTTGACGGCGAATGGATTACTCCGCCCCTTAGCGACGGAGTATTACCTGGTGTTATGCGCGCACTACTTGTAGAGAAAGCCGGCGTGATTGTGCGTCAAGTTAGCGCCAAGCAGCTAGATGAGATCGAGTGCGGGTTCGTAGTTTCCAGTCTGAAAATTGCGCAGCCAATTGGTCAGATTGATGATCGAATTTTGCAGATTTCACCAGAGAGTGAGCAAATGCGTGCTCGATTTGCGGCAACTGCATTGGCAACTTCGGTAGGCTAGGGGCATGTCTGAACTCAAGATCACGGTAGATGGCGTGGCCACTGCGATTGCGGCAGATCAGCGACCAACTCAAATCTTCGCCGAGCGCAAAGATGTGGTCGTTTGTCGAATTAATGGCGAGCTTCGTGATCTCTGGACTGACCTTTCTAACGGCGATGTTGTTGAATCTGTAACGATCGATTCTGAAGATGGTCTCAAAGTTCTACGTCACTCAACTGCCCACGTGATGGCACAAGCTGTTCAGCAGATCTATCCAGAAGCAAAGCTTGGTATCGGACCACCGATTACCGATGGCTTCTATTACGATTTCGATCCGCAAGATCCGTTCACACCGGAGTCTTTAGAGAAGATCGAAAGTGCAATGCGCAAGATTGTTAAGGAAGGTCAGCGCTTTAAGCGTCGCGTCACTAATGAAGCTGATGCGTTAGTCGAGCTAGCTAAAGAGCCATACAAGTGTGAATTAATAGGTATCAAGGGCGGTTCAAGTGATGAAAGTTCAGTTGAAGTTGGTGGCGCTGAACTAACAATTTATGACAATTTAGGTCGCGATGGTCAGCCAGTTTGGTCAGATCTATGTCGCGGTCCGCACCTGCCTTCTACAAAGCACATTCCAGCCTTTAAATTGATGCGAAGTGCTGGCGCGTATTGGCGGGGATCCGAAAAGAATCCGATGCTGCAGCGAATTTATGGCACTGCTTGGCCTAGCGTTGATGCGCTTAACGCCTACCTTGAACTATTACTCGAAGCTGAAAAGCGCGATCACCGTCGCTTGGGTGCTGAGCTAGATCTATTTAGTTTTCCCGAAGAAATCGGTTCGGGTTTAGCGGTCTTTCATCCTAAAGGCGGAATTATTCGTCGCGCGATGGAAGATTATTCACGCATTCGTCATGAGGACGAAGGTTATGAGTTCGTTTATTCACCGCACATAACTAAGTCGGCCCTCTTTGAAACTTCAGGTCATCTTGATTGGTATGCCGATGGCATGTACCCACCAATGATCATGGATGAAGAACTACATGCCGATGGCACAGTAAAACGCGCAGGCCAGCAGTACTACATGAAGCCGATGAACTGCCCATTTCATAATTTGATTTACAAATCACGCCAACGTTCATATCGCGAGCTACCACTGCGTCTATTTGAATTCGGCACTGTTTATCGTTACGAAAAATCAGGCGTACTTCACGGAATCACGCGTGCTCGTGGTTTCACGCAAGATGACGCACATATTTATTGCACCGCTGAGCAGATGCCAGGTGAACTAGATTCACTCTTAACATTCGTTCTTAATTTATTACGCGATTATGGTTTAAATGATTTCTATCTTGAACTATCAACGCGTAATCCGGAGAAATCAGTTGGTGAAGATGCTGAGTGGGTTGCAGCCACTGAAGCACTACGACAGGCAGCCAGTTTGCAAGGACTCGATTTGGTTCTCGATGAAGGTGGAGCTGCGTTCTACGGACCCAAGATTTCAGTGCAAGCAAAAGATGCGATCGGGCGAACATGGCAGATGTCTACAATTCAAGTTGATTTCCAATTGCCACAACGATTCGAATTGGAATACGCAAATACTGATGGATCTCGTTCTCGTCCGGTAATGATTCACCGCGCGCTATTTGGATCAATCGAACGTTTCTTTGGTGTTCTGACCGAACACTACGCAGGTGCATTCCCACCATGGTTAGCACCAGTGCAAGCAATTGGTATTCCAGTTGCCGAAGCTTTTACGCCTTATCTTTCAGATGTCATCAACCAAATGCGTAAGGCAGGCTTGCGCGTGGAATTGGATGCATCTGATGATCGCATGCAGAAGAAAGTCCGCAATGCTCAGATGGCGAAGATTCCATTCATGGTAATTGCTGGTGAAGAGGATCAGAATGCTGGTGCGGTTTCATTCCGCTACCGAAACGGTGAACAGAAAAACGGTATTCCAGTATCAGAAGCGATCGCAGAAATTAAGAAAATCGTTTCCGATCGCACTCAGGTTTAGTTATGTCCGAGATGGTTGGTGGCGCCGGAATTCCTGATGCTTGGCAGCGGTTATGGGCACCACACCGAATGGAATATTTAACTGGTGATAATCGACCGCTACCAGGCAATGAAGTTGAGTGTCCGTTCTGTCGAATTCCAACACTAAGTGATCAAGAGGGTTTAGTAGTTTCCCGCGGTGTTGAGGCATACGTGGTCATGAATCTCTACCCATATAACGCCGGCCATCTACTGGTATGTGCTTATCGACATGTAGCAGATCTAACTGATTTGTCAGAGTCTGAACGAAATGAAATCAGCGAACTAACTGCCCATGCCATGACCACGTTGCGAAAAGTAAGCGCACCGGCTGGATTTAATTTAGGAATGAATCAGGGCGCAATTTCAGGTGCTGGCGTCGCTGCGCATATTCATCAGCACATTGTTCCGCGATGGTCAGGGGATGCAAACTTTATGCCGATCATTGGCCAAACCAAAGTTCTACCCCAATTGCTATCTCAGTCTCGGGATTTGATCGCAGCTGCTTGGTAATTTAAAGCTGAGTTAAATATTCTCGAACTTCTTTGATTCCGAGCCCGGTATTAAAATCTAGGGGAATGGCAGGAAATAAGAGACCGGCCGCGAATGCATCTGGTCCCATCTGATCAATGGCAAGTAAGTATTCGTCACGAAATTCGCTAACTAAGGTCTTATGTTCGTCAGCACTTTCTATCTGAACTGATGAGCCGTCTTGATAATTCGTAATCTTCAAATCACTTAATGAAATTAAGGCACATGGAGTTCCGGCATCATCATGCAGAACTAGATACGGAGTAACGCATTGCTCAAAAACGCGATTAGCTAACATCACCGCATCGTCGAAATCGCCATCGTTACCAGTTAGACCAGTAACCACAATTAACCTAGGCATCAGGTAATCATCAAGTGATTCCCAGATAGCGATTGATTCGGGGGAGATACCCGAATTTGGGTTTATCGCAAAGATGGCCAAGTCAGACTCGACCACGCCCTCCGCACTAATTGTTCCCTTGAATTCAGCGGCTATCTCATCCAAAAAAGCGCTCTCGTGACCATATATATGGACGCGTAAGTTAGTTGAACTCATGACTACAGCCTACGATGGGTCACGATGATTAGTGACATTCTTAAGCCCGCGGTGGTGCGACTAATTTCACCAACTGCGCGAGGTCTGCTGCGTATCGGATTGACTCCTAATTCAGTCACCACGATTGGCGCACTTGGGGTTATCACTACCTCGCTAGTTGCTTACCCAAACGGACATTTATTTGGTGGCACAGTTGTCATTTGTTGTTTAGCGTTAAGTGACTTATTCGATGGCACCATGGCGCGGCTTTCGCAGCAAGGGCCTAGCAGATGGGGTGGGTTCCTAGATTCAACAATCGATCGTGTCACCGACTCAGCTATCGCCATGGGCTTACTTATTTATTTAGCGCAGAGCAACGATCCACTTTCCTATGTGCTCTTGGTTTCTATCGTCTCTGGATTTCTTGTTTCATATATTCGCGCAAAGGCAGAAAGTCTGCAGATTGAATGCAAGGGCGGTTTTGCCGAACGCACCGAACGTTTAGTTATTTTGTTAACTGCTATCGGTTTTGCTGGCTTAGGCGTTGAGTACATTTTATCTATTGGTGTGTGGGCCCTAGCGGTAGCAAGTGTTGTGACCGTGCTGCAGCGTTTGCGGATAGTTTGGAAAGCCACCAGCTAATGAGGGCCGAAGATTTAACAGCTAGTGCCTACTTTGCTGGTTGGCGAATAGTTCGCTGGCTGCCTGAGAAGAATGCTTATCGCTTCTTTGAATTTGTAGCCGACCGCGTCAGCGCCAAGAAGGGAAAGAGCTTTCAAAGGTTAGAAAGTAATCTAAAACGAGTTGTGCCGACGCTATCGGACCAAGAATTACGAACTTTAACCAAAGTCGGAATGCGTTCATATTTACGTTATTGGTGTGACACCTTTCGCTCACCGGATTGGGATACCAAGCGGATCCAATCCAGCGTTACGGTAAATGACGCCGAACTACTATTCGAACCAGTTAGAAGTAAACGCGGTGTCATAGTGGCTCTCCCTCATGCTGGAAATTGGGATCATGCTGGGTCATATTTCTGCAGCCATGGTGTTCCGTTGGTTACGGTGGTCGAGCGGTTAAAGCCAGAGAAGTTATTTCGCAAGTTTCTGGAGTATCGCGAAGCAATAGGTATGGAAGCGTTACCGCTAGATGGCCGAGTTATGGGCACGCTGGCTAGCAGACTACGCGAAGGCAAGTTGGTAGCTCTCGTAGCTGACCGTGACCTATCGCGCAACGGAATTGATGTTAAATTCTTTGACGGCACAGCTCGAATGCCCGCAGGCCCAGCGCTTTTAGCAATTCGAACCTGTGCGGATTTGATCACGGCATATGTCTCTTATACCGATACTGGGATTCATATTGATTTTCGCAAAGTGCTTATCGCTGATGGCGATTCTGAAAGCGAGAGAGTCGCTAAGACAGTTCAACTTTGCGCTGATAATTTTGCCGCCGGAATCAAGGAACATCCGCAAGATTGGCATATGTTGCAACGCATTTGGGTCGATGGCGACTTCGTGGAGCGAACATGATTGACCGTAAGTTAAGAATTGGCATTGTCTGTCCCTACAGTTGGGATTATCCGGGTGGCGTTCAGAACCATGTTCGCGATTTAGCCGAGTTTCTGATTAACAACGGACACCACGTTGAAGTTTTAGCGCCAGCAACAGAGAGTGATGATTTGCCAAGTTATGTCGTAAGCGCCGGTCGTGCTATTTCGATTCCGTATAACGGTGCAGTCGCTCGCATTCTTTTTGGCGTAGTTGCTAATAGTCGAGTGCGAAGTTGGATTCATGAGGGCAACTTCGATCTATTGCACCTTCATGAACCAGCGATACCTTCCCTTTCACTTCTTGCTTGCTGGGCGGGCGAAGGCGCAATGGTCGGAACTTTTCACGCAGCGGCAAAGTATCAGAAAGCAATTGTGGCAATCGGGCCGATTCTCGAACCAGTTATTGAGAAGCTTTCGGCACGTATCGCCGTCAGCGAGTCTGCTCGGTTAACGCTAACTGCGCACCTAGAGACCGATGCCATTGTTATCCCAAATGGAATCTATGCTGACAATTATCGAGATGGTTCGCCGCGCCAAGAATGGCAAGGAAATACAATCGGTTTCTTGGGCAGATTCGAAGAAGATCGTAAAGGTTTACCAGTTCTACTAAATGCGCTTCCGATTATTTCGCGTTTCATTCCAGATATTCGCGTTCTGATTGCAGGGCCCGGTGACAGCGAAGAAGTATTGGAAAATGTTGATCCGCAGCTTCGAAATCGAGTCGAATTCTTAGGCAAGATCAGCGAAGAAGATAAGGCCGATTTCCTGGCAAGTGTTTCGCTTTACATCGCACCAAATACTGGCGGTGAATCATTTGGCATTATTTTGGCCGAGGCAATGGCCGGGGGAGCCACTGTTGTTGCAAGTGACATTCCGGCATTCGCAGACGTGTTGGGAAATGGTCAATACGGTTCACTCTTTGAATCGGAAAATTATGAGAGCTTAGCCAAGGTAGTAATTGATTTACTCCGCGATCAGGCAAAGCGAGAAGATTTGGCAAATGCTGGAGCGACCCATGCCCAAAGATTTGATTGGAGCCAAGTTGGAGAAGAGATTTTTGAAGTTTATGAACTAGCAATGGTTAGTGGCCAGAAAGTATCGCTTTCGTCCGAAAACCGCTCATGGACTAGATTGCTAGGTAGAGACTAGAAATGAAAAACATAATATTCTTCGCGGGACTTGCCCTACTCATTTTCTGGTATTTAAGTTTTTCGGCTAGTCGGCTAGATCGGCTCCATCATCGAGTAGAGACAAGTTGGGCAACCTTGGATTCTTTATTACAACGTCGGGCGGCCATAGCTCTTGAGGTTGCTCGAAGCGCGATAACAGACCCGGCGACTTCGCTTTTACTAACAGCGAGTGCCTATCAAGCGAGAAGTGCGGATATTGAAGACCGTTCGAGTGCGGAGAGCGTTTTATCTGGTGCTCTCGGAATGATGCTGGCTGAACGTGAGAGCATTGTGGCCAAGTCAGATCAAGCGCTACTGGGCGAGCTTGAGCAACTCTCGGACAAGATCAAAGTTGCGATTGCTATTCATGTCGAGTCGGTAACTCGTACTCAATTGATCCGTGGCAAGTTAGTGTTCAGGTTATTTCGGTTAGCCGGCACAGCGCCGTTACCAGTTACTTATGAGTTTGAAGCCGATGCGATCTAAATTATTAGCCGTGGCTGTTTTCGCGGCTCTCGTTCTAACTTCTTGCGCAAGCGAGACTGTGATTACAGAGACTGAGAGTCCACAAACTTACAACTCGATCAGTGGGCGTATTGGCACAGATGGACCAGTCATGGCGGTAAAGATCGATGACACTTCAGCGTCTCGTCCGCAGATTGGATTGGAAGATGCCGACCTGGTTTACATCGAACAGGTTGAAGGTGGCTTAACAAGATTGGCCGCAATTTTCTCTTCAACTATTCCGCAAAATATTGGGCCAGTTCGTAGTGCAAGAATCTCTGATATCGACATTTTGTCGCAGTACGGGAAAATCATTTTTGCTTTCAGTGGTGCGCAGCGAGCGATGTTGACAGTAATCTCTAATTCGAATCTCTGGGATTACGGTGCACAACGCTCTTCACCAATAATTTATACTCGTGATGAAAATCGTCCCGGGCCATACGACATGGTCTTGCGTGGAGACTTACTTCTAGAGAAAGTAAAGTCCGATGGACGCGAAGTCGCTGTTTCTAAATCCATCGGCTGGAATTTTGGTGATGCACCTAAAGGTGGCGTGGCAATAGATTCAGTTGCGGTTAAATGGCCAGCATCAAAGTACGAGGCAACCTGGTCAAGGTCTGAAAATCGCTGGCTACTTAGTAATTTCGGTAAACCTAATTTCTCTGCGAGCGGAAAGCAGTTAGGTGCAACTACTTTCGTGATTCAAAGCGTTGAGATGTCAGATTCGGCTTTTCGTGCATCCGATGGTTCCTATACGCCGCTATCTGAAACTATTGGAACTGGTACTGGCTACATTTTGCGTGATGGCCGATCTTTCAAAGCTAACTGGAACCGGCCATCGGCTGAATCTGGAACAACATGGACTTTGGCAGATGGCAGCGAGATCAAGTTCGCCGCAGGGTCAGTTTGGGTAGCTTTGACCGATCGCAAACCAAGCTTCACGCTCACCGCGCCAACTACACCTGATTCAAAGTAGAGTAAGCACCCTGATCGCGGGCTAATTACTCGCCAAGAAGACCTAACTAGGAGTATCTGAATGAGCCAGAACGTAGGAACAGCACGAGTAAAGCGCGGCATGGCAGAAATGCTTAAAGGCGGCGTCATCATGGACGTAGTCAATGTCGAGCAAGCCAAGATAGCTGAAGCCGCTGGCGCAGTTGCAGTTATGGCACTCGAGCGGGTGCCTGCAGATATTCGTGCTCAAGGTGGCGTCGCTCGTATGTCAGATCCAGACATGATTGAGAAAATCAAAGCCGCTGTTTCAATTCCGGTAATGGCTAAGGCACGCATCGGGCATTTTGTTGAAGCGCAAATTCTGCAGAGCTTAGGCGTTGACTACATTGATGAGTCTGAAGTCTTAACACCAGCGGATATGGAAAACCATATCGATAAGTGGAATTTCACGATTCCGTTTGTTTGTGGCGCTACCAACTTAGGTGAAGCACTTCGTCGCATTAATGAAGGTGCAGCAATGATTCGCTCAAAGGGCGAAGCAGGTACTGGCGATGTATCAAATGCGATGACTCACATGCGTTCAATTGGTGGCGAGATTCGACGACTATCGACTCTTCGCGAAGATGAACTTTATGTCGCTGCAAAAAACATGCAAGCACCGTATGACTTAGTAAAAGAAGTTGCCGAGACTGGAAAGTTGCCAGTAGTTCTTTTTACAGCCGGCGGTATTGCTACTCCAGCTGATGCTGCGTTGATGATGCAGATGGGCGCCGACGGTGTATTTATTGGTTCTGGAATTTACAAGTCTGGCGATCCTGCCGCACGTGCTGCGGCATGTGTGAAGGCGACAACATTCTTTGACGATGCAAAAGTTTTAGCTGATGTTTCGCGTGGCTTGGGTGAAGCAATGGTTGGCATTAATGTTGCTGATCTGCCAGTTGCGCATCGCTTAGCTGAACGCGGTTGGTAATTTAGGTTCTCTAAGCCATGCGAGTAGGTGTTCTGGCGCTGCAAGGCGATTTTCGTGAGCATCTATTTGCGCTAGAAGAGTGTGGTGTTAGCGCCAGTCTCGTTCGTCGCCCTTCTGAGCTCGCTGCTGTAGATGCGCTAGTTCTACCTGGCGGAGAGTCAACTGCGATAGCGAATTTAGCTCGTAGCTTCGACTTGTTCGATCCACTTAAGGCGCGGATAGCTGCGGGAATTCCGGTTTATGGATCGTGCGCCGGGATGATTTTGTTGGCTGATCGGGTATTAGATGCTGGCGTTGGTCAAGAAACTTTTGGTGGCCTTGACATCACAGTTCGTCGAAATGCCTTTGGCCGCCAAGTTGATTCTTTTGAAACAGATTTGGATTTTGCCGGAATTACCAATCCACCAGTGCGCGCAGTTTTCATTCGTGCCCCATGGGTTGAATCAATCGGACCAAATGTCGAAGTGTTGGCAACGCTTGATCATGCGGTTGCTGTCCGCCAAGGTGGGCTATTAGCCACGAGTTTTCATCCCGAATTAACGGGGGATAATCGAATCCATCGCTTCTTTATTGAATCGGTAGCACGTCCGGCTTTGGAAAAGGCTGCGGTAAAGTAGTTCCATAACTTTCATCGGTAGTCACGGTGAAATTTCTAGGGGGTAGAAGATGTCCGGCCATTCCAAGTGGGCAACGACAAAACACAAAAAGGCAATCATCGATAGTCGTCGTGCCAAGAATTTTGCCAAACTGATTAAAGCAATCGAAGTTGCCTCCCGTAATGGTGGACCTGATATTGATGGCAACCCAACACTTTTTGATGCGATTGCCAAAGCTAAAAAGAATTCAATGCCAGCAGATAATATCGAACGCGCGATTAAGCGCGGAGCTGGTCTTGAGTCCGGAGGTGCCGATTGGCAAACCATTATGTATGAGGGCTATGGACCTAATGGCGTTGCGATCATGATCGAATGTTTAACTGATAGTCGCAATCGTGCGGCCTCTGAAGTTCGCGTAGCTGTTACCCGTAACGGTGGCAGCATGGCTGATCCTGGTTCGGTTTCGTATTTGTTTAATCGCAAAGGTGTAATTATTGTTAATAAGAATGGTCAGTTATCTGAGGATTCAGTACTCGAAGCCGTTCTAGATGCCGGTGCCGAAGAAGTGAATGATTTGGGCGAATCTTTCGAAGTCGTCTGTGAAGCTAGCGACCTAGTTGCTGTTCGTACTGCGCTTCAAACAGCAGGCATCGACTATGAATCAGCTGATTCTTCGTTCTTGCCATCCATGACTATCCCGCTAGATGCCGATGGTGCGACTAAAGTTTTTGAGTTAATTGATGCGATTGAAGAACTAGATGATGTGCAGAACGTATTTAGTAACTTCGATGTATCTGATGAGGTAATGGCGAGCCTGACTTAACATGTCTGAGCCAGTATCTAGGCTGAGCAAGTGAGAGTTCTAGGTATTGATCCAGGTCTAACGCGCTGCGGAATAGGCGTTGTTGAAGGATCTATTGGAGCCCCGCTTCACATGGTTGCCGTCGGTGTAATTCTTACTTCGTCGGAAGATCCGACCGAATCACGACTATTACAGCTTGAACGTGAGATTCAACTATGGATTACTGAATTCAAACCAGATGTCATAGCGATCGAACGCGTTTTTTCACAACATAATTTGCGCACCGTGATGGGTACCGCTCAAGCCGCCGGAATAGCACTTTTACTTGCTGCTCGTAATCAGACCAAAGTCGTTATGCATACACCAAGTGAGGTCAAGGCAGCTGTTACTGGTTCCGGCCGTGCTAACAAGGCTCAGGTAGGTAAGATGGTGTTAAATATTTTGAAGCTAGATGCAGCTCCCAAGCCGGCAGATAGCGCTGACGCATTAGCGTTAGCAATTTGTCATATCTGGCGTGGAGGTGGCAACACCAAGATTGCTGATGCACTCGCCAAAGAGAAAAAACGTTTAGCGCTACTAAAGAAGACGGGATCACTAAAGAAATGATTGCCACGCTTACTGGTGAGATCAAGGCTATCTCGTTAGATCGTGCTGTTGTTGAAGTAGGTGGTGTTGGCCTTTCAGTCAATTTAACTCAATCTTCTGCTGCGCATTTAAATTTAGGCACAGTGGTAACTTTTCATACTTCACTTGTAGTCCGAGAAGATTCCTTAACTCTTTATGGTTTTCTGACCTCTGATTCCAAACAACTATTCGAGCAGTTACAAACTGTTAGTGGTATTGGGCCCAAGGTTGCCCTAGCCATTCTTGGTTCGCTATCACCAGAAGAATTAGCGACAGCAATTGCTAGTGAAAACATTGCAGCGATCGAACGAGTGCCAGGCATTGGTCGAAAAGGCGCGCAACGTTTAATTCTAGAGTTAAAAGGAAAGCTATCTGATCTCTCCGATGGCGCTCGAGTAACTAACCATCAACCGATTTGGCGTGAACAGTTAACTAACGCGTTGATTTCGTTGGGTTTTGCGCCAAAGGATTCTGATCGAGCGATAACTACGGTAGTTAATGAATTGCAGGGCGAAGGCATTGAACCAGGTGAGCTCGAGATGAGTGAGCTCTTAAAAAAGGCACTTCAAAGTGGTGGTCGTAAGTAATGGAAAATGACGATCGCCTGATTTCTTCGGCTGCAGCATTAGATGAATCTGCCGCCGAAGGTGCTTTGCGTCCGAAAGATTTACAAGAGTTTATTGGTCAAGAGCGTGTGCGCCAGCAAATTGATGTGCTTTTAACTGCTGCGAAACATCGTGGTACTAGCGCGGATCACATTCTACTTAGTGGCCCACCAGGTCTTGGTAAAACAACTCTCGCACTAATCTTGGCGGCGGAAATGCAAGTTCCAATTCGAATTACTTCTGGGCCAGCAATTACGCACGCCGGTGATTTAGCCTCAATACTTTCTTCATTGGTTGAAGGGGAAATACTTTTTATTGATGAAATTCACCGTTTGCCGCGTCCTGCCGAAGAATTACTTTATCTAGCAATGGAAGATTTTCGAGTCGACGTTGTAGTTGGCAAAGGGCCTGGCGCAACAGCGATTCCACTAGAGCTTCCTAGATTCACATTAGTCGGAGCCACAACTCGAGCAGGATTATTGCCGAGTCCATTACGTGATCGATTCGGATTTACTGCGCAATTAGATTTCTACGCCGAATCCGAATTAGCGCAAGTGATAGCTCGATCTGCAGCTCTTCTAGGTTTAGCAATTGATGCGAAAGCCATAGAACAAATTGCTAGTCGCTCGCGCGGCACTCCGCGTATTGCAAACCGCTTACTTCGCAGAGTGCGCGATTACGCTCAGGTTAAAGGTTCGAACAAGCTCTCGCTAGACCACGCTAACGATGCCCTTGAAATGTATGAAGTAGATGCCGCGGGACTTGATCGACTGGACCGCTCAGTGCTAATTGCTCTAATTGAAAGATTTGGTGGGGGACCAGTCGGTCTTTCCACCTTGGCTATTGCTGTGGGCGAGGAAACCGAAACGGTCGAATCAGTAGCGGAGCCGTTCCTGGTCCGAAATGGATTTATGGCGCGCACCCCGCGTGGACGAGTGGCTACCGCTCTAGGTTGGTCACATTTGGGCAAAGTCGCGCCTGCTGGGGCTTCTTCGCTTTTCGACACACCGCTAAATGACGCCTAGACTCACCTCTTATGTCAACACCTACAAAACCTGTTAAGAGCTCCGGTCGTCCAGGTCGCACATTAGCGATCTTAACTGGGGCAATTGTCCTACTAATTGCAGCAGTCTTCATTCAGGGGGCAACCGCTGTGCGCTTGGGTCTAGATTTGCGCGGCGGCACAAGTGTTACTTTGCAGCCTCGCTTAGGCGTCGGAGAAACGGGCAAAGTTACCTCTGAGGCAATTGATCAAGCAGTCTCGATCATTCGTCAACGTGTTAACTCATTAGGTGTTGCCGAGAGCGAAGTGGCATCGCAAGGTTCAGGTACTAATCGCCAGATCGTTATTTCAGTACCGGGCGAAAGTGGTCGTCGCGTTATCGAGTTAGTTGGCCAAACTGCAGAACTGCGTTTCCGTCAAGTACTTGCCGAGACTTCGGGCGTGCCAACACCGATAACTGATGCAGCCGCAACACCGCCTGCCGGAATAAGTGCGGAATTGAATGCTCGTTACGCCGAGCTTGATTGCACACTTCCAGCCAATCGCCAAGGAACCGGTAGTGATGTTGCAACCGATGTAATTGTGGCTTGCTCGACTGATGGGGGAGCTAAATACATTTTGGCTGGTGCTGAAGTTCTTGGTCGTCAAGTTTCTAAAGCAACAGCAGCCGTTGACACGACAACTGGTGGTAACTGGTTTGTCTCTCTTACTTTTAATGGCGAAGGCACAAAAGCTTTCGGCGATCAAACAGCTCGCGTTGTTTCATTAACTGCGCCACAGAATCAAGTAGCAATTGTTCTTGATGGTTTAGTTGTATCTGCGCCACGAATTACCGAAGCTATCCGTGGTGGCAGTGCTCAGATCACCGGTAACTTCACTCAAGTTGAAGCTCAAGATTTGGCTAATGTCTTGAAGTATGGATCTTTGCCTCTTGCTTTTGATCGCGGCGAAGTTCAGCAAGTTTCACCAACTCTAGGATCTGATCAACTCTCAGCAGGTTTACTGGCTGGTGGTTTAGGTCTAGGACTCGTCCTTCTTTACTCAGTTCTCTACTATCGCGGTCTTGGTTTAGTCACAGTTGGTTCGCTAACAGTTGCCGCAGGCTTGATCTATCTACTGGTTCTGCTCCTTGGTGAATGGATTGGCTTTACGCTCACGTTAGCTGGTATTGCTGGAATCATTGTCGCTATTGGTATTACGGCCGACTCATTTATCGTCTATTTCGAACGTATTAGAGATGAATTACGTGAGGGTAAGACGCTTCGCTCAGCGGTTGAAACCGGTTGGGTAAGAGCACGCCGAACCATTGTTGTGGCTGACTCTGTCTCAATCATTGCCGCAGTCCTGCTCTACTTCTTAGCAGTAGGTGGCGTTCGCGGTTTTGCTTTCACTCTAGGTCTAACAACTTTGGTAGATCTACTTGTGATCTTTGCATTTACTAAACCAATGATGACCATTCTTGCGAAGTGGAAATTCTACGCAAACGGTCACCCGCTCTCTGGTTTATCCAAGAAGAGTTCAGGTATCGAAGAAACGAAAAATATTCAAGTATCAACCACAGGCATGGAGGCGTAAAGAAATGGCACATGGAACAACGCTAGGTGCACGTCTCTATAGTGGCGAGACTTCATTTGATTTCATCGCTTCCCGCAAACGTTGGTACGCAGTTTCTGCTCTACTGCTTGCAATCTCAATCGGCACAATCGTTTTCCAAGGGCTTCATCTCGGCATTGAATTCAAAGGTGGATCTAGCTACACAGTCACAAAAGTAGGAGCAACTGTTGAAGAGGCTCGCTCTGCGGTCGAATCAGCCGGCGTAACATCTGAGGTAATTGTGCAGAGCGTTGGTAACGAGAAGATTCGCGTCCAAACAGGTTCTCTGACAAATGTTCAGTCAAACGCTGTGCAAGATGCACTTGCTGCAAAATTTGCTATCAACGTTGAGACGATAGATACCCAAATCATTGGACCTTCTTGGGGTAAAGAGATCACCAAGAAAGCTTTATATGGCTTGATCGCATTCTTGCTTGCGGTAATGCTTTATCTAGCGATGGCCTTTGAACCAAAAATGGCGATCGCCTCAATCGTGGCAGTAATTCACGACGTGATCATCACTGTGGGCATCTACGCTCTAGTTGGTTTTGATGTTACGCCAGCTACCGTTATCGGTTTCCTAACGATTCTGGGCTATTCGCTTTATGACACAGTTATCGTCTTTGATAAAGTCCGCGAAAATACTCGGTCAATCACAACAACTGGCAAATCGACTTATTCGCAGGCAACAAACTTGGCTGTTAATCAGACCATCGTGCGATCATTAAATACTTCGATCATCGCTTTGCTTCCAGTAGGTTCAATTCTCTTCGTCGGTGCTGGACTATTAGGCGCAGGTACGCTGAAGGATCTTTCGTTAGCACTCTTTATTGGTCTAGCAATTGGCACTTACTCATCACTATTTATCGCTCCGCAAGTTCTATCGGGTCTGCGCGAGCGTGAACCAGCGATGATTGCGTTAGCTAAGCGAGTAAATGGTCGTGCCGGAGTGGCTCCAGTTTCAGTTCAGACGAGTTCAGATACCAGCCAGAATCGTGGCCCGCGTAACCAACCAAAACGAAAAGCCAAAAAGAAGTAATCACTACTATTCGAAGTAACTATCCACCGAATTGTTAACTAGAATCCGATCATGGACACTCTGTTAGCGCCGGTGGTTAGTGCTTTAACGGAGCATCACCCTGGCGATAAGTTAGAAAATCTTCAGCGCGCTTTTTTGGTGGCAAAAGAAGCTCACACTGGACAGTTCCGTAAATCTGGTGAAGATTACATAACTCATCCAGTCGCTGTGGCTGCGATCTTGGCCGAGTTCGGCCTAAATGAAGCTGTCATAATCGCAGCTTTGCTGCACGATACAGTCGAAGATACGACATATTCGTTGCAGCAATTACGTAAAGATTTCGGCGAAGAGATTGCCCTGTTAGTCGATGGCGTTACTAAATTAGACAAGCTAACTTATGGACCTACGGCCGAGGCAGAAACCGTTAGAAAGATGATCGTAGCGATGTCGCGAGATATTCGCGTTTTGCTTATCAAGTTGGCCGATCGTCTACACAATGCGCGAACCTGGAAGTATGTCTCACCAGAATCAGCAGAGCGCAAGGCTCGTGAAACGCTCGATATTTATGCGCCACTGGCTCATAGATTGGGAATGAACGCAATCAAATGGGAACTCGAAGATTTGAGTTTCGAGGTTCTTGAGCCAAAAAAATTCTTGGAAATTTCGCGGTTAGTCGCTGAACGCAATCCAGCTCGCACAACTTTAACTAATGAAGTTGTTGAAGCGGTGAAATCAGATCTGTTGGCCGATGGTGTTAAATGCACAGTTACCGGACGACAGAAACATTTCTATAGCGTGTATCAAAAAATGGTGGTGCGCGGTCGGGATTTCAATGACATTTATGATCTAGTAGGTATTCGCGTGCTAGTGGAAGATGTCCGTGATTGCTACGCAGTTCTTGGTGCGATTCACGCCCGCTGGTCCCCAGTACCAGGTCGATTCAAAGATTACATCGCGATGCCGAAATTCAACCTTTATCAATCACTGCACACAACTGTAATTGGGCCAAGCGGTAAGGCCATCGAAATCCAAATTCGCACATATGACATGCATTCTCGTGCTGAGTTCGGTATCGCAGCGCACTGGAAATATAAGCAGGGCGCCGAAGCTAACTCGTCATCACCTGAAATGCTTTGGTTGCGCCAACTACATGAATGGCAGAAGGAAACCGAAGATCCATCCGAGTTCTTAGATTCGTTACGTTTTGATTTAGGGTCTCCCGAAGTATTTGTTTTCACGCCGAAGGGGAGTGTGATTGCCCTGCCAGGTGGGTCAACGCCAGTGGACTTTGCTTATTCAGTACATACCGATGTTGGAAATCGTTGTGCTGGAGCAAAGGTAAATGGTCGGTTAGTGCCGTTGGAGTCAAAGCTGAGCAATGGCGATGTTGTCGAAGTGGTTCTAAATAAAGGCGAGCACGCCGCACCAAGTCGCGATTGGCTAAATTTCGTAAAGAGTCCTCGAGCGCGATCGAAGATAAAAGCGTGGTTTAGCAAAGAGCGCCGAGAAGAAGCAATCGAAGCTGGGCGAGAATCAATTGCACGTCAAATGCGAAAAGCCGGCCTTCCACTTCAAAAGATTTTCGCAGGCCATGCTTTGCTAGAACTTTCGCACGAACTGCACTATCCAGACATTTCGGCGCTATATAGCGCAGTCGGTGATGGACACGTTTCCTCAGCTTCAATTATTGAAAAACTAATCGCTTCAATGGGGGAGGAAGACTCTCATCCAGAAGCAACTGTTCCAACTTTTCCAACTGGCGTTCAAACCGCCAGACGCTCAAGTAGTTCGATTGAGGTTGCTGGAATCGGAGATGTGTATGTGAAGTTGGCTCGGTGCTGCACACCAGTGCCAGGCGATGTGATTATGGGATTCATAACCAAAGGCAATGGCGTCTCTGTGCATCGCAGCGATTGCATAAACGCGGCTGATTTGAAATCACACCAAGGCGAGCGCGTTGTTGAAGTTAAATGGTTAGCTGGCGCGGCCAGCGTATTCCTCGTAAATATCCAAGTTGAAGCACTTGATCGGGCAAGATTGTTAGCAGATGTAACTCGCACGCTATCAGAGCAGCATGTGAACATTTTAAGTGCGTCGGTGACAACCTCAAAAGATCGCACAGCAATTTCAAGATTTACGTTTGAAATGGCTGATGCAACACATCTCGATGCGGTATTAAGTGCGGTTAGAAATATTGAAGGCGTTTACGATGTTTATCGCACCTTCAATAACTAGTTAACTGAATTCAGCTAGATTCTTTTCAGCTTCTTCTAGCCAAACTTTACGAGCAACTGCTGAATCAGCGGCCTCTTGTGCCTTCTTAGTATTCCCGGCAGCGGTGGCTTTAGCAGCAGCTTTTTCGTAATTGGCGATAGCCTCTGAGAGTTGGCGAACCACATCCGCAGCACGTGCCTTTGCGGCTGGATCAGATTTACGCCAAATTGTCGCTTCAGCCTCTTTGTATGCAGCCTCAACAACTTCTAAGCGGGCATCAAGAGCTGCGCGCTTATCACGAGCAGTCATGCCAATTTTGCTCCACTGGTTCTGCAATTCACGAAGTACTTTCTTCTGCTCAGCTAAATCGGTAATCGGTAGCAAACTCTCAATTTCCATGATCAACGTATTGCGCTTTTCTAGATTTGCACCCATCGTAACTTCGCGCTTTTCTAGATCAGCATTCTTTGCGGCAAAGAAAGTATCTTGGGATGCTTTAAAGCGCGCCCAGAGTTTGGTGTCATCGCTCATCTTGCCGCGACCGGCAGCTTTCCAGGCATCCATAAGTGCTTTGAAACGACGAGCTGTTGCAACCCAGTCGGTTGAAGTCGCAAGACTTTCAGCCTCTGTTACTAATTTCTTCTTAGCTTCGGATACGAGAGAAGTTACTTCTTCAAGAGATGCGAAGTGGGTGCGACGACGCTTATCGAACTTATTTCGTGATGATGAGAAACGCTTCCAGAGATCGGTATCAGTTTTCTTATCTAAACGCGGGGCAGACTTCCACTCATCCAGCAGCGCCTTTAGGCGATCGCCGGTTACTTTCCAACTAGTTGAATCGCTAAGGGATTCCGCTTCAGCAACAATCTTTTCTTTTTCAATTAATACTTGAGCTAGACGCTCAGCTTTAACAATTTCTTCCGCAGCCTTCTTCGCCTCGTAAGCGCCGCGATGATCTTCAATCAGCGGTGATAATTGCTCAACTGCCACAGCTAATGCGGCCAAGTCTCCGACACCATTTAATTCGCGAACTTGCTCGCGCAATTTTACTACCGCAGTTGTTGCGTCCCCTGGAACCATAGCCCCAGATTTAATGCGCGCAGATAACAAAGCAACTTCAGATGCAATCGCTTCAAATTTACGGACGAAGTAAGCGAGCGCTTCTTCGTTACTTTTGCCGGGGTAGGAACCAACCGGCTTATCGCCTTCTGGCGTAATTACAAAGACAGTGCCATCTTCACCAACGCGACCGAATCGAGCCGGGTCCCCAATAAGTGCTGAAGCTGCAGATACAACTGCGGGGGATTGGGTGGGAGTAATTGGATTCTCGATCATGGTGGATCCTTTCAGCGCGGTAGCTCTCGAGAAAATCTCGCAAGAGCCTTCGCTATTGGGTTAATTGATAGATGGCGAATCATTGGGGTGACGATGTACAAAAATGATCGAAATCATCGCCGCACTACGTCGTTGGTTGGAAAGGTAAAGGTACCCTGTCCGCCTAGGGTATTTCCAATGGGCATTTGCCAGATATTGGAATTGAGCGTGAAAGGGTGAGGTAGCGATGCTAGTTACAGGCTTCCCAGCTCAGATGTATGCCACTAATTGTTGGGTTTTGGCTACTGGCGAAGGCTCTGAGTGCATCGTTATTGATCCAGGCATGCCAGATGTTTCGATGGAGCTCGCAGATTTGCTGGACAAGCACCATTTAAAGCCAGTAGCAACTCTGATAACTCACGGACATCTTGACCACACATTTTCGGTCGTGCCGGTTTGTGATGGTTATGGAATCCCCGCCTACATTCACAGCGAAGATCGAAATCTTTTGAATGATCCGACCGCTGCTATCACGCCTGAGTTTCGTAGGATGTTGGACGGAATGAGTTTTAGCGAACCAAGAGAAGTTAGGGAGTTAAAGAGTGGCGAAGAATTCGAATTAGTTGGTCTAAAGATCAAGGCAATTCATAGCCCAGGTCATACTCGAGGTTCGCTAATGTTTTTAGTTGATGGGCAGACACTCCTTAGTGGTGATGTGTTGTTCGCAGGTTCAGTCGGACGAACCGATCTGCCTACTGGCTCAAGTGCAGATATGCAGATAACGCTGAGCAAGAAAGTTCTGACTTTGGACGATGAAATAAGAGTTCTCCCGGGTCACGGTCCAGAAACTAAGATTGGTTATGAGCGAAAGAACAATCCGTATTTAATTGAAGCTGCGAGAGCGAGTAGATGATGAGGTTTCAAGCACCTAAAGGCGTTAGTGAGTATGTCCCACCTCGCAGTAACGCTTTTGCATGGGTACGTTCAACTTTAGAGAGCACCATTACTGCGGCTGGCTATCAATTACTTGAGCTACCAATTTTTGAAGATACTGAATTATTCACCCGCATTGGTGCCTCAACTGATGTGGTTTCTAAAGAGATGTATACCTTTGAAGATCGTGGTGGGCGTTCAATCACCTTGCGCCCGGAAGGAACTGTTGGCGCACTACGTGCAGTTAACGAACATGGGTTAGATCGCGGCTCGCTGCCAGCAAAAGTTTATTACTGCGGTCCATTTTTCCGGGCAGAACGTCCGCAGAAAGGTCGCTATCGTCAATTTTATTCAATCGGCATCGAAGCAATCGGAACTCACGATGCAGCACTTGATGCCGAAGTAATTTCTATTGCAGATGCTGGTTTTAAGAAGTTAGGCTTGACTAAATATCGCCTAGAGCTGACTTCGCTCGGTGATGCCGAGTCACGCGCTGCACATCGGATAGATCTGGTGAAATTTATCGCTGGCCTCGATTTAGATGATGAAACAAAAGAGCGAGCGAAGTTAAATCCACTGCGGTTATTTGATGACAAGCGTGATGAAGTTCGTGATCTAATGGCAAATGCGCCAATTCTGTTGGATTATTTATCGCCAGGGTCAAAAGCAAATTTCACCGAAGCACAAGAACATCTAACTACGATGGGGATTTCCTTTACGATTAATCCACGCATGGTCCGTGGTCTCGACTATTACACCGGCACGACATTTGAATTTGTGCACGATTTACTTGGTGCGCAATCAGGTATAGGCGGCGGTGGCCGATATGACGGTTTAATGGGTGAAATTGGTGGCCAAGATATATCTGGAATTGGTTTTGGAATCGGACTAGATCGCGCACTTCTAGCCGTTGAGGCCGAAGGCGTAGTTATTCCAGAAACTTTCGTGAGCGATCTATTTATTATTCCAATGGGGCAACCAGCTAAATCGGCCGCCCTAAAGTTCGCAGCCGATCTACGTGCCGCTGGCTTTCAGATTGAGTTGGCATTCGGCGATCGCGCCCTAAAAACAGCTATGAAGATGGCTGATAAGAGTGGCGCACGATATTCGATAGTTATTGGCGATGAAGAAATGGCCAGTGGGGTCGGTGAAGTCAAAGAGATGAGCAGCGGATCTGTGAACTCGGTTAGACTTGACTCCTTAGCCAGCGCTTTGAAATAGGCGCAGGACTACGTAATTCGAATTGATTAACCAATAAGGAAGCTAGGTAGCTAAATTGATCCGTACGCACGGGGCAGGCACAATCCGCAAGAGCCAAGTTGGGCAGACCATCACCTTGGCTGGTTGGGTTGCACGTCGCCGTGATCACGGTGGAGTTGCCTTCATTGATTTTCGCGATGCCACTGGTTGGGTTCAAGTAGTTATCCGCGATGAAGCTATCGCCAATATGTTGCGCGCCGAGTGGTGTCTAAAAATCACTGGTGTTGTTTCTGAGCGCCCAGCAGGTAACGAAAATACCAATGTCGCAACAGGTGAGATCGAAATTATGGCCGACGAAGTGATCGTGCTGAGCGAAGCTGCAGCCTTGCCTTTTCCGGTCGATAGTGGCGATGAATCAAATATTTCGGAAGAAGTTAGGTTGAAGTATCGATATTTAGATCTTCGTCGTGAAAAGCCAGCCGCTAATCTTCGCATGCGCTCAAAGGTGACGGCTGCGATTCGTCGAGTTATGGATTCTGAAGAATTCCTGGATATTGAAACGCCTTACTTAACTAGGTCAACACCAGAAGGTGCTCGCGATTTCTTGGTTCCAGTTCGTTTGCAACCAGGTTCTTGGTATGCCTTGCCACAATCACCGCAGTTGTTCAAGCAACTTTTAATGGTTGCTGGCATGGAGAAGTACTACCAAATAGCTCGTTGTTTCCGCGATGAAGATTTTCGCGCTGATCGGCAACCAGAATTTACGCAGCTCGACATTGAAATGTCCTTCATCGATCAAGAAGACATCTTGGCAATAGCCGAGAAAATTGTTTCGACAGTTTGGCGCGAAACCGTTAACTACGAGATTGCCCTGCCACTTAAGCGGATGACTTATGCCGATGCGATGGCAGATTATGGTTCAGACAAACCAGATCTTCGATTTGGTCAGAAACTAGTTGAGCTAACTAACTTCTTTAGTGAAACTCCATTCCGCGTATTCCAAGCTCCCTACGTTGGCGCAGTTGTTATGCCAGGGGGAGCAGATTCCCCTCGTCGCGAGTTGGATGCATGGCAAGACTGGGCTAAAGCGCGCGGAGCAAAAGGACTTGCTTATATTTTAGTAGATGCTGACGGCACCTTAGGTGGCCCAGTGGCCAAGAATCTTTCCGAGAAAGAGCTAGCCGGAATTGTTGCTGCGGCAAGTGCTGCACATGGCGATGCGATTTTCTTCGCTGCCGGCGAACGCGCTGCTTCGCAGAATTTGTTGGGCGCAGTTCGTAATGAAATTGGTAAGCGTTGCAATCTAATTAATGAAGGCGCTTGGGAATTTCTCTGGGTTGTAGATGCGCCAATGTTTGAACCAACAGATGGCGGCGGCTGGACTGCAGTTCACCACCCATTTACTGGTCCAAAGCCAGAGTTCGCTACAACTTTTAAGGATAATCCAGCATCGGCTCTGGCCTATGCCTATGACATTGTTTTAAACGGTACCGAATTAGGCGGCGGTTCAATTCGTATTCACGATCGCAATATGCAAAAGCAGGTCTTCGAAGTCATCGGATTAACTGATGAAGAAGCAAACAGCAAGTTTGGCTTCTTGCTAGATGCCTTCAATTACGGACCACCTCCTCACGGCGGAATTGCCTTAGGGCTAGATCGGGTATGCGCACTTCTAAGTGGATCAGAATCAATTCGCGAAGTGATCGCATTTCCAAAGACTGCATCCGGTGGTGACCCATTAACTGGTGCGCCAACTCCAATCACTCCTGCCCAACGCAAGGAAGCGGCAATTGACTGGGTTCCAGAAGTGGCTGAGACGAAGTAGTTCGACGCCTAAGCGGTAGGATTTACTTAATTATTTAGCTAGAGGAGATGTCATGAGCGCAGGCGGGATTGCCTTAATCATTTGTGCAGTGTCGCTATTTGCAATAGCCGTCGCTATTGCCTACGCAGTTATTCGCTTTGGTCGTTTAATCGACGAGGCATCGGTCTCTCTTAAGTCCCTTACCGAAGAGACAGTGCCACTGCTAGATGGTGTCACACAGACCGTAAATTTAGTAAATGGGCCGCTCGAGAGTTTTAACAAAATCACCAAAAACGTTGAGAATATTTCCACTAAAGCATCTGAGGCAACTTCAAGTTTTGTTGATAAAGGCGGACCCGCGCTAAAGATTGCCGGAGCGCTTATTGGCGCAGCTGGTGCGTCAAAGAAGCGTAAAGCTAAAAAGACAAAGGCAGAGTGATCAGCAACAGTGGAATCTGCCGAGATACGTTCACGTTGGCTGCGCTTTTTCGAATCTGAGAACGCTCAAGGTTTAACGCATACTGTAGTTCCATCTGCATCCTTAATTGCCGATGATCCCAATTTGCTCTTGGTGAATGCCGGCATGGTGCCATTCAAGCCATTCTTCTTAGGTGAAGTAACACCGCCCTATGCACGCGCAACATCAGTCCAAAAGTGTGTTCGTACTCTAGATATTGACGAAGTTGGCAAGACAACTCGTCACGCTTCATTTTTTCAGATGTGCGGCAACTTCTCATTCGGTGATTACTTCAAAGAAGGCGCAATCGCACTTGCCTGGGAGTTACTAACTAAGCCAATTGCTCAGGGCGGATATGGCTTTCCAGAAGACAAGTTATGGGTGACTGTTTTTCATACTGATGATGAAGCTGCTGATATTTGGCATCACAAGATGGGTGTGCCAAAGGAGCGAATCCAACGTCGCGGAATGGCCGATAACTTCTGGTCTATGGGTGTACCGGGGCCATGCGGTCCATGTTCTGAAATTTATTACGATCGCGGTCCGGCTTATGGCGCTGAGGGTGGTCCAATAGCCGATGAAAATCGTTACTTAGAAATCTGGAACTTAGTGTTCATGCAGAATGAACGTGGAGCAGGCACCAGCAAAGATGATTATCCAATTCTAGGAGAGCTGCCAGCTAAAAGTATTGATACTGGTTTAGGTCTAGAACGTACAGCGGCACTTCTTCAAGGTGTTGAGAACATCTATGAAATTGATACCACTATGCAAATATTGAATATGGCTAGTTCATTAACTGGCATCAACTATGGCAAGGATGAAAAGTCAGATATTTCACTACGAGTTATTGCCGATCATGCCCGAACTTCAGCAATGCTTATTGGTGATGGCGTAACGCCCGGAAATGAAGGCCGTGGCTATGTATTACGCAGAATGATGCGTCGTACTATTCGAAATATGCGTTTACTCGGCTCTCATGATCCAATTATTTCTGAGTTAACAAGAGCTGCTATTGGCGCTATGGCTCCGCAATATCCAGAACTAGTCGCTGCGCAAGACCGTATTTTGGCCGTGTCAGTAGCTGAAGAAGAAAGTTTCTTACAAACTCTTAAGAGCGGAACCCAAATTTTTGATCTAGCGGCAACAGCGCTTAAGGCCAAGAAGGTTTCCACTCTGGGCGGCGAAGAGGTATTTAAATTGCACGATACCTACGGTTTCCCATATGACTTAACTCTTGAAATGGCGCAAGAAGTTGGATTACAGATCGACACTGAAGGTTTTCAGCGTCTAATGAAAGAACAGAAAGATCGCGCTAAAGCAGATGCGCGCGCTAAGAAATCTGGCCACACCGACTTGTCGCAGTACAAGCAGATCGCAGATGGATCAGGCTTATCAACTTTCCTTGGCTACACGCATACTGAAGCCGAAGGCAAGATCAATGGTCTATTAGTTGATGGAGTAATTGCGAAAAGCGCAAAAAGTGGTGACGAAGTTGAAGTAATTCTTGATCGCACGCCGTTTTATGCAGAGGGAGGCGGCCAGTTAGCTGACGCCGGAATTATCAAATTGGCCAATGGCGCAATTGTTGAGATCGACGATGTCCAAGCGCCGGTAAATGGTCTATCAGTTCACCGCGGGCGAGTAGTGAGCGGTGAGGTTGAAGTTGGCCAAAGCGCTCTTGCGACTATTGACCAAGAACGTCGTGATGCTATTTCTCGCGCACACACTGCAACACATATGGTGCATAAAGCTTTCCGCGAAGTTCTGGGTGAAACCGCTACGCAAGCAGGCTCTGAAAACTCACCAGGCCGATTCCGTTTTGATTTCCCAGCAACTGGCGCAGTTTCAGATGCCGCCCTCGATGAAGTTGAGTCACGCGTTAATACTTTGTTGCTAGATAACCTTGAAGTTACTGCGCAGAGCATGTCGCAAGCTGAGGCAAAAGCAATTGGTGCGATGGCTTTGTTTGGCGAAAAATATGGCGACACAGTTCGGGTTGTGAGTGTCGGCGATTGGGCGCGTGAACTATGCGGGGGCACACACGTAACGCGATCCGGTCAACTAGGTGTTGTAAAGCTACTTAGTGAATCTTCAATTGGTGCTGGCGTTAGACGCGTTGAAGCTTTAGTGGGCGTGGATGCGTACAAGTTCTTGGCCAGAGAGCATTTACTTTTGAACTCATTGACTCAAATCATTAAGGGTGCTCGCGTTGATGAATTGCCTGAGCGCATTAATGATCTGTTAGAGAAAATCAAAGAGATTGAAAAAGAGTTAGCCGCGGTTCGCTCGGCGCAAGCTTTAGGCACCGTCTCGGCCATCGCTGAGTCAGTTGCTAAAGTTGGTCAAATTGATTTGATCACCGCAGTGTTACCTGGTGAAATTTCTGGCGATGATCTGCGCACAATTTCACTTGATCTACGAAATCGTTTTACAACTTCGGTAATTGCACTCATCAGTTCAGCAGCCGGCAAGTCAGTCCTGGTCGTTGCTGCTTCTGATTCAGCTCGTGCTCTTGGCGCTAAATCAGGTGCACTGGTGAAAATTGGCTCAGCCGTACTTGGTGGTGGCGGTGGCGGTAAAGATGATTTCGCTCAAGGTGGCGGAACAGATGCCAGCAAAGCTGGCGAAGCGCTTGCCGCAATAACAGCTGCAGTGGCAGCGCTATAACTCAAATGCAAAGAGGTCGCCGGATCGCCTTTGATTATGGTGATGTGCGAATCGGTGTTGCCATTTCAGATCCAGATTCCATTTTGGCGTCGCCTCTGACCACTCTTTCTAGTGGCGATCCCAAACTCATGGCGCAAATATCAGAACTTATAGCCGAGCATGAACCTGTTGCATTTTACGTCGGTGATCCACTTAATCTTTCTGGTCAATCGAGCACTTCGGCGCAAAAAGCATCAGTATTCGGTGAAGAATTGCGTTCAATATTCAATCTACCCGTAACCATGATCGATGAACGCTTATCAACAGTTTCAGCCATAAATGCAATGCGGCAAAGCGGAATAAATGCCAAGAATGCTCGCAGCAAAATTGATATGGCAGCAGCGGTGGCGATTCTTGAACAAGGGTTAGCGATGGAAAAGGCGAAAGATGCTTAATCGCCAATCTCTGAAGCGCCTAAGTATTGCTGGTATTTTTATCCTCGCTCTTACCCTTGGATTGCGCGAGATGAACCAATCAGGTGCGGGATACGCGAACTTTCCGGATCGAGTCGTTTCGAATACCGAGGAGAACGTTTCAATTTCGATCCCATCTGGGGCAACTGGAGCGGAGATTGCGAAAGTACTTCAAACGGCTGGAGTAGTTGCGTCGGCGGAAAGTTTCTTTAGAGCAGCAGTCGCGAATCCGAAAGCAGCATCTATCGCGCCTGGCACACACTTGCTCTCTCTAAAAATCAGTGGGAAAGCTGCACTTGAGCAATTGCTTGATCCAATGCGCATAGTTGACTTAATCAAAATTGTAGAAGGCGCGTGGAATTCTGAAATTTTTAGAAATATGACTAAGACGAGAATTTGGTCAGAAGATCCCGCTCAATCGGCCAAGAAGGTAGCCCTCCCAAAAGGCATCACATCGCTCGAAGGTGTTCTATTTCCTGCGCAATATAGTTTCGCTGAAGGAACCACTCAGGTTGAAGCACTGCAAAGTATGGTCAATAAGTTCGAACAAGTGGTTTCAAACCTTGATTTTTTCGATCCAGCTGGAAAAATGAATATTCAACAATTGGTCACAGTCGCATCGCTAGTCCAAGCCGAAGGTGATACTAAAGATTTCGCTCAAATCTCTCGAGTAATTAGAAACCGTCTGGCGATCGGCATGCCGCTGCAACTCGATTCGACTGTTCACTATCTGAAAAATACTCGCGGTCAGATATTCCTGAGCAATAATTCAACGAAGTTAAAGTCGCCATACAACACTTACCAGAATTACGGATTGCCGCCAGCTCCTATCGGAAATCCAGGTTTGGCAGCACTTAAAGCGGCCATCGCACCAGCCGATGGAGATTGGCTATTCTTTATAACCGTGGCACCAGGAGATACGCGCTTTACTAAATCATTTTCTGAGTTCAATACATGGAAGTTGCTGTATCAAAAGAATCGAAAGGCGGGTGCATTCGAGTGAGGACGTTTAATGGCGCAGTACTGGGTTCGCCAATTTCGCATTCTCTTTCCCCGGTTATTCATCAAGTTGCCTATGAATGTTTAGAAATCTCGGCCAAGTACACAGCTGTAGAAGTTCGTGGCGGCAAACTCGCGAAATATCTAGAATCAACACCGCCAGAATTAAATAGCTTTTCATTGACTATGCCACTAAAGGAAGAACTGGTTGATTTAGGTTTCCCAACTTCTGAATTAGCTCAACGAATTAGAAGTGGCAATACTTTGATCAAAGTCGGAGATTCCTGGAAAGTTGATAATACTGATGTGGTTGGTTTCCAACAAAGTGTCGCAGCAAAGACGAATGCTACATTTCAAAACATTTTGATTTTGGGCGGGGGAGCAACAGCTCGGGCAGCAATTGCGGCTTTCGATAGCGTCGGAGTCTCCATCGATGTTGCAAGTCGCAGCGAACATCGCAGCGCAAGTTTGACAAAGTCAGCTCTTTTTGCGCCAGTTTCAATAATCGGTTTTGATGAGCATATCAATTGGTCAAAATATGATTTGATAATCAATACTTCACCTGCCGGTGCTGCTGACGAGCTAGTTGGAAAGATTGCTGGCGCAAGCGCACTTCTATTTGAATCACTTTACAATCCTTGGCCTACCGCTTTGATGGGTTTCTGGCGAAATGTGGGCCTTGAAAGTATTGATGGCCTAGATTTGTTGGTTCACCAAGCCATTTCGCAGATCGCTATTTTCGCTGACACGCCAGTTAAGAGATCACAACTCGCACCTCTGATGCGAGAAGCTGCTTTGAAACGACTGTAAGAAGTTTTTACACACTAATTTGTAAGGGCTCGAGCCGTCTTAAAATTTGCGGCTACCTTTTCTGACATGACTATCAATTCAATAGCACTGGGTGTTTGCGCATTATGGGCCGTGGCTATTGCCGTAATGGATTTACATACATATCGAATTACCAATTTCTCACTGATATTGGGCTTACTTCTAGTCTGGCCCGCACTGCGCCTGATCGAGGAAAAGTTTCAATTCTCTTTAGGTGTGTTCGCCTTTATGGTCATCGCAGCGTTGGCTGGGTTGGCCTCATTAATCGGAATGGGAGACGTGAAGTTGCTGCTCTTTCTGGCACCTTGGTTGCATTACGACAATCTGAGAAATCCAATTTTTCTTCTAATAGCGCTCTCATGGTTACAGCTAACAGCCGAACTTGTCCTTAAACGAAGTTTCCCGCAACGAATCGCATTCGCCCCAGCTATCTTGGCGGCTGCGGCGCTTAATATGGCGACATAAAAGTGATTCATCTGAGAGAATTGGCCCATGCGTTGGCTAACTGCGGGTGAGTCTCACGGCCCAGCTCTCAGTGCGATCATTGAGGGCATTCCGGCTTCGGTTCAGATTACAACTGCCGACATTGATTACCATCTGGCCCGCCGCCGGTTAGGCGTTGGACGTGGTGCGAGACAGAATTTTGAGGCCGATAAAGTCACCATCCTTGGTGGAATTCGTTTGGGTTTAACTCAAGGCGGACCAATTTCAATTCAGGTAGCAAACTCAGAGTGGCCAAAATGGGAAAAAGTCATGTCGGCAGATCCCGTTCCAGAAGAAGAGATTAGAGACCTAGGTCGAAATGCACCGCTGAGTCGTCCGCGACCAGGGCACGCAGATTTAGTAGGAATGCAGAAGTACGACTTCGATGATGCTCGCGCGATTTTAGAACGTGCCAGTGCTCGCGAAACTGCGGCCCGTGTTGCACTCGGCGCTGTTGCTCGTGCTTTCTTGACACAAACATGCGGCATCACAATATTAAGTCACGTCTTATCAATTGGCTCAGTTCGGGTTCCTGAACATACTTTGTTGCCTAGCGAAGGCGACATGGAACGAATTGATGAAGATCCAGTTCGTTGTGCTGACGCAGAGACAAGTGCTGCGATGATTACTGAAATTGAATCTGCGCATTCAGATGGCGACACTTTAGGTGGCGTTGTCGAAGTGTTGGCATATAACTTGCCGCCAGGATTAGGTTCGCACGTGCACTGGGATCGTCGCCTAGATGCGCGTTTAGCTGCTGCCATGATGGGTATTCAAGCTATTAAGGGTGTTGAAGTTGGCGATGGATTCACAACTGCAACACGTCGTGGCTCGGTAGCACATGATGAGATTGAGCGCGGTCCAGATGGCGCAATTCGTCGACGCACTGATCGGGCGGGCGGTACTGAAGGCGGCATGTCTAACGGAGAAATTCTGCGCGTGCGCGCTGCAATGAAACCTATTTCAACCGTACCAAAGGCGCTCGATACGATCGATGTAAAGACTGGCGAAGCAGCGAAAGCAATCAACCAGCGATCTGATGTTTGCGCTGTTCCTGCCGCAGGAGTTGTAGCCGAAGCAATGGTGGCACTTGTACTTGCTGAAGCAGTACTAGAAAAATTTGGTGGCGATAGCGTTGGTGAAACTAAGCGCAATTTCGAAAGTTATATCGCGCACCTCTCGATAAAATGAGCAGTCAGATTATTTTGATTGGTCCACCTGGTGCCGGAAAGAGCACAATTGGACATTCGCTAGCTAAGAAGATGAAGGTTAAGTTCGCCGATACTGATTCCCTGATTGAGGCTAAATTAGCTAAGAAAATTTCAGACATTTTTGTTGACTTAGGTGAACCCTTTTTTCGCACTGAAGAATTGAGTGTTCTGGCCGAAGTCTTGCAATCTGACAATGGCGTTATCTCTCTTGGGGGAGGCGCACCAATCTCACCACAAGCACAGGAATTGATACGAAGCAGCGGTGCAACGGTTATTTTCTTAGATATTTCTCTGGGCAAAGCAGCGGCAAGAGTTGGGTTCAACCGCGATCGCCCACTTTTACTAGGCAATCCACGAGCGCAGTGGAATGAGCTAATGAACTCTCGTAGACCAATTTATGAAAGTTTGGCGACAGCGGTAGTACCAGTTGATGACCGTTCCGTTAATGAAATCTGTGCAGATATTTTGGCGGTGGCGTAATGAAAAGTATTACCGTTACCGCTGATCGTGATTATGAAGTTGTTATCGATGTTAACTGGCAGAAAGCTATTGAGCCTTATCTAGTACACCGTGGCCAAGTCGCAGTCATTGTTTCTGAAGCTATGCGTGATCGCATTGTTAATGTGCCAGCTACGAATGCGCAGGTTCATATTTTCACGGTGCCAGATTCTGAGGCAGGAAAATCCTTTGCGACTTTCCAAAAAGTTCTAGATTGGTTAGGCGCTGCTGGTTTCACACGTAATGACTTGGTTGTGGCGGTAGGCGGCGGGGCTGTTACTGATCTATCTGGATTTGTGGCTAGTAGTTGGTTGCGTGGCATTGACTGGGTTGCGGTTCCCACAACACTTGCGGCAATGGTTGATGCTGCAGTCGGTGGCAAGACCGGGATTAACAGCGAGTACGGCAAGAATCTAATTGGTTCGTTCTATTCACCAATTTCAGTTTTAGTTGATCTGTCCTGGTTAGAAACGCTAAGTGATCGTGATTTCGCGGCTGGGCTAGCCGAGGTTCTAAAGTCCGGTTTTATTGTCGATCCCGAGATAGTCAAACTTCTTAAGGCTAGAAATTTAGCCGAAGTTCGCAATGATCAAGTCCTTACTTTTGAACTAATTACTCGCACTGTGGCAGTAAAAGCAAAAGTAGTCAGTGGAGATTTCAAGGAAAGTTTTGATCGTGAGATTTTAAACTATGGTCACACCCTCGGTCATGCCATTGAGTCACACAGTAATTACTCTTTACGACATGGAGAATGTGTATCTATTGGCTTAGTTTTCGCCGCTAATCTTGCCAATCAAATCGGCATTCTTTCCGATGAGATACGGGATTTACACCGGCAAATTCTGGGCGATCTCGGGTTGCCAACCTCATATGAGAGCCGTCACTGGCCAGTGTTGCGCGCCAATATGGCAATCGACAAGAAATCACGATCAGGGACATTGCGGTTTGTGGCGATCAGCGAGATCGGTAAGACGCTCCGTATCGAAGCGCCTAGTGAAAGCGACTTGCTTGCAGCTTATGAGAGGCTTTGCTCATGAAGATCTTAGTAATTAATGGTCCTAACCTTGCTCGTTTAGATATTCGCGACTCAAGCATCTACGGTGATTTCAACTATCCGCAACTCAAATCCTTCATTGAAGAGTCGGCCAAGAGCCATGGTTTTACGGCAGATGTCAGACAAAGTGATGACGAAGCCACCATTATTTATTGGTTACATGAGGCAGCTGATAATTCAACGCCGGTAATCATAAATCCAGCCGCATTTACACATTACTCATATGCAATACGGGATGCCGCGGAATTAGTTAAGTCACCATTGATTGAAGTGCATTTATCTAATCCATTAGCCCGCGAAGAGTTTCGCCATACATCAGTTATCTCGGGTGTTGCAAACGGCACGATCGGCGGATTTGGTCCGAATTCATACGCTTTGGCGATTTCAGCGCTTAAAGGCCTAACTAAGTAATAGCGAGCAAGGTAGCAATGCGGGTGCGGATTTAAGTATTCGCATAGGTATTCGGTATCCTAAGCACTTATTCGAGTCCACCGAACTGCGGTGGCAAACAGCTTGCGTCAAGTTTCGCAATAAGGGGAGTTTCCAAGTGGCAACCACGAGTGATCTTAAAAACGGCATGTGTCTTGATATCGAAGGTTCACTTTGGACGGTAATCGAATTCCAACATGTTAAGCCCGGCAAAGGTCCAGCATTCGTGCGCACCAAGATGCGTCAAGTTTTAACTGGCAAAGTGGTTGAAAAAACTCTAAATGCTGGTGTCAAAATCGAGATAGCTATTCTGGAAAAGCGCGAAATGCAGTTCCTCTACAAAGAGGGTGAAGATTTCGTATTCATGGATAATAAAACTTATGATCAAATGAATATTTCAGCTGCAACAGTAGGAGATGCGGCCAACTACATGTTGGAAAATACTGAGGCAATTGTGGCTATTCACGAAAGCAATCCGCTCTATATTGAGTTGCCGGCCTCCGTTCAATTAACCGTTACCTATACCGAGCCTGGCCTACAAGGTGATCGCTCATCTGGTGGCACAAAGCCAGCAACAGTTGAAACTGGAATTCAGATTCAGGTTCCACTCTTCATCAAACAAGATGAGAAAATTATGGTTGATACTAGAGATGGATCCTATCAAGGTCGCGCTAACTAGTGTCTGCTCGTAGCAAAGCTCGAAAACACAGTCTGGATATTCTCTACGAAGCTGATATCCGCAAGAGTGATCCGTTAGCAATTATTGAAACACGCCTCAACATAAGTGATGATGCAGAACTGCCACCGGTTCGCGATTACACCAAAGAGCTGGTGACCGGTGTTGCCGAACATAAGCGTAAAATTGACGAATTGATCGCAACTTATATTCAAGGCTGGGACTTAGACCGACTGGCCGCCGTTGATCGAAACATCCTACGTATTGCGATCTTTGAAATTCTCTGGGCTACGCAGATTCCTGATGCAGTTGCGATAGATGAAGCGCTAATACTTGCCAAGGATCTTTCAACCGAGGAATCTGCCGGTTATATTCATGGCGTTCTGGCAAAGATCACCTCAATTAAGAGTGATTTATCTCTTTAAGAAGATAGTTTTCTGTTGTAAGCCAATGCAGTAGGTCGGCTTGCTCAATGCCCAACGCAAAACTCATATTCAACAGGTCTGACTCTCTGATCGAGAGCACCTCACCATTCCAGTCACTACGTTTTTTAACTATTCCAGCGCAATAACTAACTACCACAGTTAGGCGATCTGGGTTTGTAAAGCTCGGCCGACTAATTGCTCGTAGATCTAAAGTCAGAACTAGATCTGTTTCCTGCCGGGATATTGGCTGACCAAGTAGATAGGCCACATCAACTCCGAGAATTCTGGCGATTTCACCGAGCCGAGAGATGGGCATATTTCGAGAGCCACGTTCGTACGAGCCAATTACGACGGCCTTTATTTTCCCGATTCCAGCCATTTCGGCGATAGTCCAACCACGCTTCTTTCGAGCAGCGCGCATGCGCCGACCGATCTCGATATTGCTGGGAAATGGACGAGCGAAAGCATCGGGTTGGGGATTGATAGTCATGAGCCCAAAGTTAGTCTCTTAAGAAATTCGGCGACTTTGTCCATCCACAGGTTTGGCCATCATGGTGCTATTCTTGCGCCGCATCCTTTAAGACCCATCCTGCGAGGTGGGGAAGGAGATTTATATGAAAACAGTTCTGCCTGCGCCCGATATCTCGCGCGCAATAGTCCGCATAGCTCATGAAATTCTAGAGCGCTATGACGGTGCTGACTCAATCACTCTCTTAGGAATTCCCACTCGTGGAGCTCACTTAGCGACTCGTATCGCAACGGCGATAAATGCCATTGAAGGCGGACAAGTCGCGGTTGGAACTCTTGATACCACGATGCACCGCGATGACCTGCGAACTCGTTCACCTAAAGCTCTATTGCCGACTTTGATCCCGGTAGCCGGTGTTGAAGGTCGCCACGTTGTTCTAGTCGATGATGTTCTTTTCTCCGGCCGCACCATTCGCGCAGCACTAGATGCCCTCGGTGAAATCGGTCGTCCCACCAGTGTCTCTCTGGCTGTACTAGTAGATCGCGGTCATCGCGAGCTGCCGATTAAGGCAGATTTTGTTGGCAAAAATATCCCAACTTCTCGCAGTGAAATAATCAAAGTCAATTTGGTCGAAGTTGATGGGCTGGACGAAGTAACAATTTCTGAAGGGGGAGTCAAGTGAAACATTTGCTAAGCATCAACGATCTCTCTCGCGATGAAGCTATTTTGATTCTTGATACGGCAGCCGAACTAGCTCGTATCTCAGATGGTCCGATGAAGAAGCTTCCGACACTGCGTGGTCGCACCATCGTTAACTTGTTTGCTGAAGACTCAACTCGAACCAGAATTTCTTTCGAAGCGGCAGCCAAGCGACTCTCAGCGGATGTAATTAATTTTTCAGCAAAAGGTTCGAGTCTAAGTAAGGGTGAATCTCTAAAGGACACGGCGCAGACTTTGCAAGCTATGGGCGCTGACGCGGTTGTAATCCGCCATCCAGCTTCAGGTGCACCATTTCGATTAGCGGATAATCAATGGATGAGTGGTTCGGTAATAAACGCCGGCGATGGTACCCATGAGCATCCAAGCCAAGCTTTACTTGACGCTTTTACGATTCGCAAGCATCTGGGTAAAGGCGCTAGTGATTTAGCTGGCCTACGGGTTGCAATAGTCGGTGACATTCTGCATTCTCGAGTGGCTCGCTCAAATGTTTTATTGTTAACCAAGTTAGGTGCTCACGTTACGCTAGTCGCGCCGCCAACGCTATTGCCCTTTGGTGTAGATAGCTGGCCATTAACAGTTTCATATGATTTAGATTCAGTGATTCCACAAGTGGACGCAATTATGATGTTGCGAATTCAACAGGAAAGAATGCATGAGATTTTCTTTCCTAGCGCTCGCGAATATTCAAGATACTTCGGCTTAAATCGCGACCGCGTGAATGCGCTAAACCCAAATGCCATCATCATGCATCCGGGCCCAATGAACCGTGGGCTTGAAATCACTGCAGAGGCTGCCGATAGCGCAAGATCAGTTATCGTAGAACAAGTAAGCAATGGCGTTAGTGTGCGAATGGCGATTCTTTATCTATTACTAGGTGGGGCACCAATCGAAGGCGGGATCAACTGATGAGCTACTTATTGAAGAATGCAACCCTGCCTAATGGCAGCAAGGCTGACTTAGCGATTCAAGATGGGCACTTAGTTGTCGCTAATTCATTGGCTAAAGGTCATCAGGTTATTGATTTGGCGGGCAAGCAGGTTCTGCCAGGGTTAGTTGATCTTCATACACATCTACGCGAACCTGGTTTCGAAGAATCTGAAACAGTTGCAACCGGTTCACTTTCTGCGGTTCGCGGCGGGTTCACAGCAATTAGCGCAATGGCTAATACTTCACCAGTTGCCGATACCGCCGGAGTTGTTGAGCAAGTTTATCGCCTAGGTCAAGCGGCTGGGCTTTGTGATGTTTTTCCAATCGGTGCGGTAACTCAAGGCCTTAATGGTCAGACACTTTCCGAAATTGGCGCAATGGCAGATTCGGCTGCGCGAGTCAGAGTTTTTAGCGATGACGGGAAATGTGTATTTGATCCGCTCATCATGCGTCGTGCTTTGGAATATGTGAAAAAGTTCGACGGAGTTATCGCTCAGCACGCGCAAGAACCAACTCTTACTCAAGATGCGCAGATGAACGAAGGCGAAATGTCTGCCCAACTTGGTCTCAAAGGTTGGCCCGCAGTTGCCGAAGAAGCCATTATTGCACGCGATGTCTTGCTAGCTGAACATACAAAATCACGTTTACATATTTGTCATCTAACAACAGCCGGTGGCGTAGAGATTATTCGTTGGGCAAAAGCGCGTGGTATTCAAGTAACTGCTGAAGTGACGCCACATCACCTATTGCTCACTGATGATTATGCCAAGAATTACGATCCGATCTTTAAAGTGAACCCGCCATTGCGTTTAGAGAGCGATGTCCTAGCGTTACGTGCTGGTTTAGCAGATGGAACGATCGACATCGTGGCAACCGATCACGCGCCGCACAGTTCTGAAAGCAAGGATTGTGAATGGTCAGTAGCTAGTTTTGGCATGGTTGGTCTAGAAACCGCGCTTTCAATCGTGATCAAAACAATGGTTGAAACTGGAGCGATGACCTATGAAGATGTCGCGCAACGTCTATCTATCGCGCCAGCTCGTATCGCTCGATATGAAAATCACGGCCAGTCGCTAGAAGTTGGAAGCATCGCCAATCTCACTGTTGTAGACACCGCGGCGAAGTGGGTAGTTGATCGTGACTTGATGTCTACTAGATCCAAGAACACACCGTTCCATGGTTTTGAACTACCTGGCGTTGTTACGCACACCTTCTTTAATGGAAAGTTGGTCTTTGGTGAGTAAGGCGCTTTTAGTTTTAGAAGATGGCCGGATCTTTACAGGTAATTCCTGGGCAGCTACCGGGACTACTTTTGGCGAAGCAGTTTTCTCAACTGGCATGACTGGATACCAAGAGACCCTGACTGATCCGAGCTATCACAAGCAAGTGGTGATCATGACAGCGCCACATATTGGTAACACCGGCATGAATTCACCTGATGAAGAATCAAAGCAAATTTGGGTAAGTGGTTTCGTAGTGCGCAATCCTTCGTCAGTGGTAAGTAACTGGCGAAGCGAGCGTTCGCTAGAAGATGATTTGATCGCGCAGAATGTTGTGGGCATCAGTGGAGTAGACACCAGGGCTCTTACTAGACACCTGCGTGATCGCGGGGCTATGAAGGTTGGAATTTTTTCAGGCACAGATCTTTCGATTGAAGAAATGGTCACCCAAGTTCGATCAAGTGGTGCGATGTCAGGTGCCTATTTAACTCAAGATGTATCTACCGATAAGCCATACGTTGTGCCAGCTATCGGTGAAAAGAAATTCACAGTGGCAGCTCTTGATCTAGGAATAAAGGCAGCTACTCCGCGTTCAATGGCTGCCCGTGGTATCGAAGTCCACGTTTTGCCAGCCAACACAAACTTTTCGCAAATTCTTTCGCTCAATCCAGATGGTGTTTTTATCTCCAATGGTCCCGGTGATCCCTCGACTATGAATGAGACAGTTGAATTGGTGCGCGAAGTCTTATCGGCAAAGATTCCGATATTTGGAATCTGTTTTGGCCATCAGATTCTTGGTCGAGCGCTCGGTTTCGAATCCTACAAACTGCAATTTGGGCACCGCGGAATTAATCAACCGGTGATCGACAAAGTTACTGGCAAAGTTGAAATCACTGCTCACAATCATGGGTTTGCCATCAAAGCTCCCACTACCGGCACGTTCACGACTGTTTTCGGACTCGGGCATGTTACGCATGTGAACTTAAACGATGATGTTGTTGAAGGTTTAGCTCTTCTTGAGCAGCCAGCCTTTAGCGTGCAGTATCACCCAGAAGCTGCAGCTGGACCACATGATGCGAACTATCTATTTGATCGTTTCGTTGACTTAATGACTGCAAATCCAGTTAGAGCAGTCAATGCCTAGAGATAATTCAATCAAAAGCGTTCTCGTAATAGGCAGCGGCCCGATTGTAATTGGACAGGCATGCGAGTTTGATTATTCGGGAACCCAAGCTTGTCGCGTGCTACGCGCCGAAGGTATTCGAGTTATTTTGGTTAACTCAAACCCGGCCACCATCATGACTGACCCAGAATTCGCCGATGCTACATATATCGAACCGATTACAGCCGAATACATTGAAAAGATTATTGAGATCGAACGACCGGATGCGATTCTGGCAACGCTAGGCGGGCAAACAGCGCTCAATGCTGCTATCGCTTTGAGTGAAAGAGGAACGCTTGCGAAGTTCAATGTGAAATTAATTGGCGCCGATATTCCGGCAATTAATCGCGGCGAGAACCGCGAACTATTCAGAGCAATTGTTGAAAAAGTCGGGGGAGAGTCTTCCAAGTCGATCATCTGCCACACCATTGATGAAGTTCTAGCTGCGGCTGGTTTATTGAATTACCCAGTCGTAGTTCGCCCATCTTTTACGATGGGTGGTTTAGGTTCGGGAATTGCCTTTGATGAGCCATCTTTGCGACAGATCGCCGGAGCTGGCTTAACTCATAGTCCAACAACTGAAGTTTTAATCGAAGAATCAATTATTGGTTGGAAAGAGTATGAACTTGAAGTAATGCGCGATCACAAAGATAACGTCGTGATTGTTTGTACTATCGAGAACGTTGATCCTATGGGAGTTCACACCGGAGATTCAATAACCGTAGCTCCAGCGATGACTTTAACTGATGTTGAATATCAACGTCTGCGCAATCTTTCGATCGATATTATTCGTGAAGTTGGTGTTGCAACTGGTGGCTGTAATATCCAGTTCGCAGTAAATCCAGTTGATGGTCGCATAATTGTGATTGAAATGAATCCGCGAGTTTCTCGATCAAGTGCACTTGCCTCAAAGGCAACTGGGTTCCCAATCGCCAAAATCGCAACGAAGTTAGCTATTGGTTACTCGCTAGATGAGATTCAAAATGACATCACCAAAGTAACGCCTGCTTCATTTGAGCCAACTCTGGACTATGTAGTTGTTAAAGCACCACGGTTTGCCTTTGAAAAGTTCGCTGATGCCGACCCTCGCTTAACCACGACCATGAAATCAGTTGGTGAGGCTATGGCCATTGGGCGTTCCTTTGCTGAAGCTCTTCAGAAAGCTCTGCGCTCACTAGAGCGCAAAGAAGCACCGTTTTCTTGGCCAGCAGGGCCGGCTTCAGGCGAGCTCGCAGCTCTACTTACCGCAATCGAAATTCCTACCGAATATCGCCTGCAACAAGTTCAACGGGCTCTCTGGTGGGGCGCTTCAATTGCTGAAGTATTTAACGCGTGCAAGATTGACCCGTGGTTCTTAAACCAGATTATTGAGTTAAATGATGCGGCGAAAGTAATCGCAATCCCTGGTGAATTAACTGATGAAATTTTGCGCAATGCAAAGCAATTGGGATTTTCAGATAAGCAGATCGCAGACTTGCGCGGAATCACTGAATCAGATGTCCGAGCAGCGCGAGGAAGTTTAAATGTGCACGCGGTTTATAAGACGGTTGACACTTGTGCCGCCGAGTTTGAAGCCTTTACGCCATATCACTACTCAAGTTATGAAGAAGAGAGCGAAGTTAAGCCACGAACCAAGCCGGCGGTAATAATTCTGGGATCTGGTCCAAACCGCATCGGCCAAGGCATCGAGTTCGATTACTCCTGTGTGCATGCTTCTTTCACATTGCGTGAATCGGATTTTGAAACAGTAATGATTAACTGCAATCCCGAAACAGTTTCGACAGATTACGACACTAGTGATCGACTTTACTTTGAACCGTTGACACTAGAAGATGTCTTAGAAGTTGTTAGGGCTGAAGAGTTAGCTGGTCCGGTGTTGGGCGTAATCACTCAACTGGGCGGGCAAACTCCGCTTGGGTTAGCGGCTGGTTTAAAGGCGGCCGGTGTAAATATTTTGGGTACTTCACCAGATGCAATTAACTTGGCCGAAGATCGTGGCGAATTCGGTGAAGTTCTAGCCCAACAGCAACTAGTTGCGCCCAAATTCGGTATGGCAGCCTCTCAAATGGAAGCTCTAAAGATTGCTCACGAAATAGGTTATCCAGTCCTAGTACGACCAAGTTTTGTCCTTGGCGGTCGAGGCATGGAAATTGTTTACGATGATGAATCACTATCTGGCTTCATCGCTCGTGCAACTGATATCACGCCAGATCGGCCAGTATTAGTTGATCGATTCTTAGATAGCGCTATTGAAATCGACGTTGATGCTTTATTCGATGGCAATGAGCTTTTCTTAGGTGGCGTTATGGAACACATCGAAGAGGCTGGAATCCACTCCGGCGATAGTGCATGTGTCCTTCCGGCGATGACTTTAACTCCTGAGATGGCTACTGAAATAGCAATTGCTACGGAGAAAATTGCCCGTGGTGTTGGCGTATTGGGTTTGATAAATATCCAGTTCGCTATTGCAGATAAGCAACTCTATGTTTTAGAAGCAAACCCTCGTGCATCTCGGACCGTGCCATTTGTAAGTAAAGCAACGGGCGTTCCGTTAGCAAAAGCTGCGGCACGTATTTCAGTTGGTGCCACAATTGCACAACTTCGAAGTGAAGGAATGTTGCCTGCTGGCAACGGTGAAGCAAAAGGCATTTCAGTCAAAGAAGCTGTTCTGCCTTGGAATCGTTTCCGTCGAGTGGATGGTCGCGGGGTCGATTCCGTGCTCGGCCCAGAGATGCGTTCAACTGGTGAAGTGATGGGAATCGCTGCCACCTTCGGTGAAAGTTATGCTAAGAGCCAAATTTCCTCATTCGGCCCACTTCCAAAATCTGGCAAGGTTTTCGTTTCGCTAGCTGATAAGGATAAGAGTCAAGGGATTGCACCGGCAAAATCATTGATTGATTTGGGTTTCACTATTTTGGCGACAACTGGAACCGCTGCCTATTTACGTGAATCTGGTATTTCTGTGACTGAAGTTCGTAAGTATTCTGAAGGTCAAGGAGCTATGGGGCAACGCACAATTGTTGATCTCTTACATGCTGGCGAAATAGATTTAGTCATAAATACGCCGGTTGGTCGGGGTACTAGAGCCGATGGCTGGATGATTCGTACAGCTGCTATCCAGCGTTCAATTCCGTGCATCACAACTACGGCTGGTTTTGCGGCTGCAGTTTCGGGTATCGCGGCGCTACAACAGGGCGAGATGAGTGTTAAATCCATCCAGAAGTGGTTGGCTTAACCATGACCGGAATCAACCGAAGTGCTGCTCAATTATTGGCAACGATTGTTGGCAATAAGAAAGTGGGTCAGTACCACCAGATACTGATCAGCGTTGGTGAACTAGTTTCGCAATGCAAGCCTGGAAACTTCGTAGCAATTAGTGTTGGTGGACCAAATTCCAGAATGGTGCTTCGACGAGCTTTTGCGATTTCGCGCACAACTACTTCACCACAATATGGCGGTGCAATTGAGTTAATCGTGGCACCCTTTGGCAGTGGTTCATCGTGGCTCTGCGGACTATCCGAAGGTGAGCAAATTGATATTACGCTGCCACTCGGAACTGCTTTTGGAATTCCAACAACTAGCGTCAATGCACTCTTAGTCGGTGGAGGTTATGGGTCAGCGCCGCTATTTGGTCTAGCTGAAGTCTTAAAAGAACGCGGTTGCCGCGTTGACATGTTGTTGGGTGCCAGCACTGGGTCAAAAATTTACGCACCACTAGAAGGTAAACGAAGTGTTAACTCATTACGCATTTTTACTGAAGATGGATCTATGGGCGAAACTGGTCGCATCACAGCGCCTATCGCCCAGCTAGTTTCTGAGCTGCAAATCGATGTTATTTACTCTTGCGGTCCGATGGCAATGCTAAAAGCTATTTCTGAAATTTTGGCTGGGGGAGATGTAGTTCATCAGTGCGCAGTTGAAGAAGCCATGGCATGCGGTATCGGTATCTGTATGACTTGTGTACTGCCAGTTAAAGATGAGAGCGGCAAGATCAACAATCTTCGTTCTTGTATTGATGGCCCAGTCATGGATGGCTCGGCCATCGAATGGGATCTCGTAGGTAAGACGTTAGTGCTTTGATGTCGCAATTAGATTTCTCTACAACGCTCGGAAATGCCTGGTTTCCAACTCCAATCTTCACGGCAAGTGGCTGTGCTAGTTCAGGTAAAGAGTTATCTCAGTTCTTTGATCTGCGGGATATGGGCGCGATCGTAACTAAATCAATTATGACTAAACCGCGTGCTGGCCGCGCGACTCCGCGAATGGCTGAGACTCCAAGTGGCATGCTTAATTCGATTGGATTACAAGGTCCAGGTATTGATACTTTTTTATCGAACGATTTAGCTTGGCTCGTTGAACAAAAAGCACGCGTGATTGTTTCGATTGCTGGCGAGACTGCTGAAGAATTTGCGTCCCTTGCTCGTCGACTTCGTGGCGTCGCTGGAATATCCGCACTTGAAGTAAATATCTCTTGTCCCAATGTGGAAAATCGCGGCATGGTTTTTGCTTGTCATCTCGAATCAGCGCAAACAGTGATTGAAGGAGTTCGGCGAACCATCGGCGGAGATTTACCAATCATCGCCAAACTCTCACCAGATGTGACAGATATCGTTTCAATCGCTCGCGGTGTTATCGATGCTGGCGCCGATGGATTGGCTCTGATTAATACTGTGCTTGGAATGGTGATTAACCCAAATACCATGCGTCCTCATTTAGGTGGGCGTACGGGTGGTCTATCAGGCCCGGCCATTAGACCAATTGCGGTTCGTGCGATTTATCAAGTACACGAAGCGTTACCGAAAGTTCCGATTTTAGGTATGGGTGGAGTTTCATCTGGTGCTGACGCCTTTGAGTTAATTATGGCTGGCGCAAGTGGAGTTTCGGTAGGTACTGCCTCTTTTGGAAATCCAACTGCGATTGTTAAAATTCAAAACGAGTTGCGTCAGATTTTGACAGTTAAAGGTTTTAGCTCGCTTCGGGAAGCTGTTGGGTTCGCGCATCGACCAGAAAACAGTGTCCGATGAAAGCACCAATTATTTTAGCTACCGACACTTCGGATCTAGAGGTAGCAAAACAATGGGCGAGATTGATAGCTCCACACATAACTGGAATTAAGTTAGGTCTTGAATTCTTTTTAAATTTCGGTGCCGAAGGGGTACGAGCAGTCTGCGCAGATCATGAGCTAGATCTTTTTCTCGATCTCAAACTGCATGACATCCCAAATACCGTAGGTCAAGCAGCAGCTGCAGTTTCAGATTTGAAGCCCCGCTTCTTAACGGTCCATGCCTCAGGTGGGCAAGCGATGATTGCAGCGGCCGCAAAGGAGCTTGCTTCAAGTGAAGTAACTGCGGTAACAATTCTGACGAGTTTGGGCGAGTCAGATTTAATTGAGATTGGTTATCGCAGTAACGCCCTAGAAAGCGCAGTTGGTTTGGCAAAATTGGCAATATCCGCCGGTGCTAAGGCGATCGTATGTTCGCCGATGGAGGTCGCAGCTATTCGCGCCGCAATTGGTAACCAACCAGCAATCATCACGCCAGGTGTTCGCCCAATTGATGCCAGCGCACCACTTGATGATCAAGTTCGTACTATGACCCCATTGGCCGCAATGGAGGCAGGCGCAAGTTATGTGGTTATTGGTCGACCTATCACGCGATTCTGGAGTCAAGGTGAAGCCGCGTTTAGCGCAAACTTGGCGCAGATTTGTGAACCGCTCTTAGCCCGATAGATTTACCCCATGCAACCTCCGAAACTCACGCCAGAAGATCGCGCGCGAGCTCTGGCAAAGGCGGCTGCTTCACGTAAGCGGCGAGCTGAGGTAAAGGCACAGATTAAAAGTACTGAGTATTCGCTAAGCCAAGTTTTCGAACTGAGCAAAACTGACGAAGCGGTTGCGAAAATGAGAGTGTTCGAACTTCTAGAATCAATCTCGGGTGTTGGAAAAGTAAGAGCCCGTTCGGTAATGGAACGATTAAATATTTCACCAACCCGACGTATTCAGGGCTTAGGTGCGAAACAACTCCCTGCGCTGCTAGCAGAGTTTGCCAGTCCCACGCTGATCGAACGCGGAAAGTTATTGGTCCTATCTGGACCAGGGGGAGTCGGTAAAAGTACCGTTGCTAAAGAACTTCGCAAAGAAGCAAATTTCTACGTTTCCGTAAGTGCGACAACCAGAGTGCCTCGCCATAATGAACACGATGGAATCGATTATTTCTTTATTACAGATGCCGAGTTTGAATCGCGTAAAGCGGCTGGTGATTTTTTAGAGTGGGCCGAATTTGCAGGGGCAAGGTATGCAACTCCGAAAGCACAAGTAGAGGATGCGTTAACAAGAGGCAAAAACGTACTTTTGGAGATAGATATCGCTGGCGCTGAGCAAGTGCGAAAGGTCAGTACCGAAGCGATTCTGGTGTTTTTGGAGCCACCTTCATGGGAAGAGCTAGTAACGCGACTTGAGGCTCGAGGAACTGACTCAACGGAACGCAGGGCACAACGCCTTGAATTGGCGCAGGAAGAACTCGCTCACGCCCCTAATTTCGACCATCGCATCGTAAATCACTCGGTAACCCAGGTTCTTCGTGAACTGGTATCCTTGGCCTCTTGATCGAAGCAGATTTTTTCACACTTTTGAATGATCACTTGATACTGGAGGACACATGGACGGCATTACAAATCCACCTATCGACGAACTTCTCGATAAGGCCGGCTCTAAGTACAGCTTGGTTCTCTACGCCGCAAAGCGCGCACGCCAGATCAACGCTTATTACTCACAACTAGGTGAAGGTCTTCTTGAATATGTGGGTCCACTAGTTGAGACACACGTTCACGAGAAGCCACTTTCAATTGCACTTCGTGAGATCAATGAAGGTTTATTGACTATCGAGAATCTCGAGCCAACTGCTTAATTTTTCCCAATAGGCGGGGTATTTGAAATGCCGAAACGAATTAGCAAAGTAATTCTTGGCGTTGGTGGTGGAATAGCTGCCTATAAATCCTGCGATCTTCTGCGTCGAATGCAAGAACGAAGCTACGATGTCACAGTAGTGCCAACACCGTCAGCACTTAATTTTGTCGGAACTGCAACCTGGGAAGCACTCTCTGGCAAGAAGGTAACTACCCAAGTTTGGGAATCAGTTGATGAAGTTAGGCATGTAAAGCTTGCTGCTGAAAATGACTTGATTCTTATTTCACCAGCAACAGCCGATTTGATTGCTCGTATTGCAATGGGTCGCGCTGATGATTTACTAACAAATCTCGTTCTCGCGAGTAACGCAATAAAAGTTCTGATCCCTGCAATGCATCCCAATATGTGGAATAACGCTGCAACTGTTGCCAACATCGCGTTATTGCAAGAGCGAGGTTTTAACGTGATGCGGCCAGCGACCGGACGTCTAACCGGTGCCGACAGTGGCGTTGGGCGTCTGCCTGAAACATCCGAAATTCTTTCCTACTTGGCAACTGTGATCGCAGATACCCAAGATTTACTTGGCAAGCGAGTCTTGGTTACTGCCGGTGGAACTCGTGAACCAATTGATCCAGTGAGATATATCGGCAACCGCTCATCTGGAAAACAAGGCTACGCAGTCGCACAGGCCGCACTTGCTCGCGGGGCCGATGTAACAATTTTGAGCGCAAATGTAAATCTGCCTGATCCAGTAGGGGCCACAGTAGTTAGAGTCGAGAGTGCGAAAGATTTGGGACTCGAGTTAGAGAGACATTTCCGAAATACTGATTTATTGGTGATGGCAGCAGCAGTAGCTGATGCTCGGCCCGCACAAGTAGGTGCTGAAAAGTTGAAGAAGGATTCATACCGCGAGATTTCTTTAGTCGAGAATCCTGATCTAGTTGCCCAAATTTCACAGCAAAAGCGCAAGCAAGTCATCGTTGGTTTTGCAGCTGAAACTTCGCTGAATATTGCTGAGGCTAATCGCAAGTTGGTTGCAAAAGGCTTGGATCTGATTTATCTAAATGATGTCTCAACAGGTGAAATATTCGGTAGCGATTCAACCCAAGGTGTGTTTGTAACATCCGATGGCAAAGAGATACCAGTTAGTAAGAGTAATAAGGCGACACTGGCAGGGCAATTACTCGATCTGGTCATTGATAAGTTAAGTTAGCCCAATGTCAAAGCGCCTATTTACTTCTGAATCCGTAACCGAAGGTCATCCAGATAAGATCGCAGATCAAATCTCTGATGCCATCCTCGACTCATTGCTGAGCCAAGATTCTAAATCGCGCGTTGCGGTTGAAACCTTAATCACAACTGGTCAGGTACATGTCGCCGGTGAAGTGACCACAAATGGTTATGCCGATGTAATGAGCATCGTGCGCGACACCGTTTTGAATATCGGCTACGACTCATCAGATAAAGGTTTTGACGGAAATTCTTGCGGTGTTTCACTTTCGATCGGGCAGCAATCACAAGATATCGCCCAAGGCGTAGATGATGCTTACGAGAAAAGATTAGATTCTTCAGTTGATCCACTCGATTTGCAAGGTGCGGGCGATCAGGGCTTAATGTTTGGCTATGCCTGCGAAGACACTAAAGAATTGATGCCATTGCCTATCTCTTTAGCGCACAGATTAGCTCAGCGATTATCTGCAGTTCGTAAATCTGGCGAGTTAGCATATTTGCGCCCAGATGGAAAAACTCAAGTAACCATTGAATACGATGGCGATAGGGCGATCGCGCTAAATACGATTGTTATCTCTTCTCAACATAGCGCTGATGTCGATGTGGCCAAGAAGTTGACGCCGGAGATTATTGATTTAGTAATCAATCCAGTTCTTGCCGATGTTGATTTGCCTAGGTCCGATCTGCGCACGCTGATTAACCCAACTGGCCGTTTCGTAATCGGCGGCCCTATGGGAGATGCTGGTTTAACCGGTCGCAAAATCATCGTTGATACGTATGGCGGCATGGCTCGTCATGGCGGCGGCGCATTTAGCGGAAAAGATCCATCGAAGGTGGACCGCTCTGCGGCATATGCGATGCGTTGGGTCGCAAAAAATATTGTGGCAGCAGGTCTTGCTTCACGATGTGAGGTTCAGGTGGCCTATGCCATTGGAAAAGCACAACCAGTAGGTCTTTTCATTGAAACTTTTGGTACTGAAAAGGTGCCAGTTTCTAGAATTCAAGACGCAGTTCTTTCGGTATTTGATCTACGCCCAGCTGCGATCATTCGTGATCTCGATCTATTGCGTCCTATCTATTCGCTCACCAGCTCCTACGGACACTTTGGTCGCGAGCTCGCCGAATTCACGTGGGAAAAGACTGATCGCGCAGCTGCTCTACAAGCCGCAATCAAGTAGAGGCCCCGGTACAACTTTCATCTCATAGACTTAAAGCATGCTGCGCCCGTTAAAACTCAAAATCCAACGAGCTCCGCAGCCGGCTGGACCACCGGCAAGTGATTTACCGGTTGCCTCAGTTTGGGTTGATACTGGAATCCCGACTTTAACGGAGCCTTTCTCTTACCTGATTCCAGAGAAACTAAGTTTGCAAATCAGGATTGGTTCACGCGTCCAAGTGCCTTTTAAGGATAAGCATCTTGAAGGAATTGTTATTAACCGCACCTCTTTAACAGATGATGCCCGAGAGCTGAAATCGATCTATAAATTACTGGGGGAGTTTCCTGTTGCAAGTGGTGAGACACTTGAATTGATTTCATTGACCGCCAGTTATTGGGGCGGTTCACCATATGATGTAATCAGAAGCGCAATACCGCCTCGTGTAGCAAGTTCTGAAAAAGGCCTAGCGGCAAACGTTGCACCTGCGATCTCTAACTCAGAATCTACTGCTACCTTCCATTTACTGCCACCAAAGTTGGATCCTATTTCTGCTCTGATTTCTTTAATCGGAACTAGCAAGGTCATCGGCACAAAGTTAGTAATTGTGCCTACTGCTCGCGATTTGAATCGGTTAACTGCGGCTCTCGCTAATTCGGCCATTGAGTTCACCTCATTGGACTCAAATTTGCCCCGGGCCGATCGGTATCGCAATTTTCTTGCTGTGTCTCTTGGTGGCACCAAGTTAGTAGTCGGAATGCGTGCTGCCATATTTGCGCCAATTCCCGATCTCACTGAAATCTACCTTCATCAAGAAAATAGCGAGCATTACTACGAACGTAGAACTCCATATTGGAATACTCGTGAAGTTGCCTGGATACGCTCAAAGATTTCCAATTTAGATCTCCATTTAACTGGCTACGTCCCCAGCTTGGATGTTGCGATAGATATTGATAAGAAGGAAATTTTGTATCAGGCGGCGCGAGCTAAGATTTCAGTTGTTGCTCAGGCTAGTAGTAACGGTGAATTGATTCCGAGCAAGATTTATCAACAAGTTCGAAAAGCAATTGCGACTGGTCCAGTTCTTTTCTTGGTTCCGGCAAAAGGTTACGCGACTGCTATTAGTTGTGCTAAATGTCGCAATATTGCTTTGTGCGAATGTGGCGGCAAGTTAAGCAAAAGTAGCGCCAAAAGTGACCCAGCCTGTGTCATATGTAGTAAGAAATATCAAAACTGGAAATGTGGTTGGTGTGGTGAGGCAAGAGTTTTCCTTACCAGCCGCGGTATCGAGCGATTTGCCGAAGAGATAGGAAGATCTTTCCCAAATCAAATCGTAATTCAATCTACGGCAGGTGATCCACGAGATTCGGTGAGTGCTGAACCAGCGCTGGTAATATCAACTCCAGGTGTTGAACCAATTGCTGAGAAGGGTTACTCCGCTGTCGTTATCCTGCAAGTTGATCGCTTCTTAAGTTCAACCTCTTCAAACGGTGTCGAATCTGCGTACTCTAATTTCTTTGCCGCAAGCGCCTTAGTTGGCGACACTGGGGTTGTTGCGTTGGTTCATGATGACGGAGCGCCAATTACTAGTGCGCTAACGACCTGGAATCCGGCTACGATTTCTAAACGAGAGATTGAGCAACGGATTTCGCTTCAACTTCCACCAATATCTGGCGCTGTACTTGTTCTGGCCGATTCGGCGGAACTCGTAAGACTCAAGAGTGCGTTAGAGAGTGCCAAAGAAGAAAGCAGGGCACCTAAAACGCTTCGAGTTTATGGGCCAACAGCAGGTGAAGGTGCAAAGCTCACACTCTTGGTAGATCCAATCGAGCAGTTGGAAATCGTTTCGTTATTACGTGAGATCAATAAACGACGAGCCATCTCAAAGAAGCCATTGCTGGCATATCGCGTCAATCCATACTCGCTCGATTAAGTCCACGCTGTTGATAGGATTGCGCCCATGTCGATTCAACCAATCCGCCTTTTCGGAGACCCAGTGCTGGTTACTCCAGCGGCGAGTGTGGTCGACTTTGATAAAGAACTCCGAAATCTCGTTGCCGACTTAACCGAGACGATGATTGAAGCCCCAGGGGCTGGTTTAGCCGCACCACAAATCGGAGTATCGCTACGTGTCTTCGTCTGGGATGTTGATGACGAACTTGGGCATCTAATTAATCCGACGTTAGATTTAAGCGACGAGCTACAAGATGGCGAAGAAGGATGCTTAAGTTTCCCTGATTTACGTTACCCAACGCCGCGTGCGATGCGAGTCGTTGCCAAAGGTTTTAATATGTATGGAGATCCAATCAGAGTTGAAGGAAGCGAACTGCTCGCACGAGCAATCCAGCATGAGACTGACCATTTAGATGGCATTGTCTTTATTGACCGGTTAACAACTGCTGATCGTAAGCTGGCAATGAAAGAGATTCGTGAATCAGAATGGTTTGGTTCCGCGATTGCCAACGGCACTTCACCAGTAATTAAGGTATCTCCGCATTTCACCAATGGTTTAGGAAACTAGTGAAGATTGCGGTTGCCGCGTCGCCTGAAGTTGCTATCCCGACTTTAGAATATTTGCTCGCATCTGATCATGAACTAGCACTCATCATTTCTCGCCCCGATAGCCAAGTTGGTAGGGGTCGCGAACTCACGCCAACCGCAGTTTCAAAGTGGGCAACCGCCAACGGCATTGAACTTTATTGCCCCAATAAGGCAGTCGATTTTGATGATCGGCTTAAGAGTTTCGATCTGGTGGTAACGATCGGGTATGGCGTTTTGTTGCCTGAATACATTCTCAACCAACCAAAGCACGGCTTCATAAATCTGCATTTCTCGCTTCTACCAAAATTGCGAGGTGCCGCCCCTGCTCAACGCGCCATCATCGATGGCCTTACGGAAACAGGTATTACTGTTTTCCAACTTGATGCAGGCATGGATGCTGGTCCGATCTATCTACAAACAAAACATCCGATTAAGCCAAACACAACGGCTGGCGAACTACTTACTGAACTAGCGCAATTAGGGCCAAGTGCGATTGAGCAAACTCTTTACGCAATCGAAAACGGCATTCAACCTGTCTTGCAAGATCACTCACTGGCCACCAGTGCTGCCAAATTGGATAAGGCTGAGGCTCAAATTCATTGGTCTAGCTCCGCTGCAGAGATTGTGAATAAGATTTTGGGTTTCGCGCCTAATCCTGGAGCAACAGCAAAGTTCCGAGGTGAAGCTCTTCGGATAACCAGGGCGAAAGGCAGCGATCAGTCACTGCCGGTTGGAGAAATTACTTCAGCAAACGGTTCGGTTTTTGTGGGAACTTCTACAACTGCGGTTGAACTTCTTGAAGTAACTCCGGCTGGCAAGAAATCCATGTCGGCTGCGGCATGGGCAAATGGCGCTCGTTTTTCCGCTGGGGAAACCATTGAATAAGCCGGTTCCGCGCACCTATAAGCGTGCAAATCCAGATGCGACTCGACTTCTGGTTTTCGATTTACTAACTGAAGTTAATCGCAGCGATGGTTACTCCAATCTACTTTTACCGCAAGCTCTAACTGCCAGCAAGTTCGATGACCGAGATAAGGCTTTTGCAACTGAACTTCTTTATGGGACTCTACGAATGCAAGGTCGTCATGATTGGATTTTGGCGCAAGTTTCTAATCGCTCCTGGGATCAAATAGATCCAGGTGTTATAGATGTTGGACGCATGGCGTTACAACAGATACATGAGATGCGCGTGCCAGATCATGCCGCCGTTTCTGCCTCAGTTGATATCGCTCGCAAAAGATTAGGCGAAGCCCAAGGTTCATTCCTAAACGCTTTACTTCGCGCTGTTTTGAAGGAATCACTCGAAGAGTGGTTGGCTCCTCTTGCCGATCTCAAAGATCCGATCGAGCGACTTTCGATCAAATATTCCCATCCGCAATGGATCGTTTCAGCCTATTTTGATCTACTTAAAAGCGAAGCAGATGTGACAGCAGCTTTGATCGCAAACAACATTCCAGCGCAACCAACGTTAGTTTCCTGGCCTGGTCGTTCTACCCAATCTGAGTTAGTAGAACTTGGGGGAGTGCCCACGCAATATTCTCCATATGGCGTTCGACTATCAGGCTCTCCTGGTGCGATACCCGCAATTAGAGAGCGACGCGCTGGCGTACAGGATGAAGGCTCTCAATTGGTTGCCGAAATATTTGCTGCAGTTAGCAAGAACGCACATAGCTGGCTAGATCTTTGTGCCGGACCTGGCGGTAAAGCCGCACTCATTTCAAGCATTGCTGCACTTGGTGATCACACATTCACGGCTAATGAAATTTCTGAACCTCGAGCAAATTTAGTTTCGCAAGTAGTCGAGTTTGGCCAAGTATTAGTTGGTGATGGTCGGCAAATCGATAACACTGGTCGCACTTTTGATGCCATCTTGGCAGATGTGCCATGTACTGGGCTCGGCGCTCTTAGGCGTCGACCTGAAGTTCGCTGGCGACGAACCCTTGCCGACCTGCGAACTCTTACTGATCTACAAATTGAGTTAAGTGATGCTGCGATTGCAGTTTTAAATCCAAACGGTTTTTTTGCATACGTCACTTGTTCGCCTCATCTAGCTGAAACGAAGTTCCAAGTTTCGGCTATTTTGAAAAAACATCCGGAACTCATAAAAGTAGATCTCCGGCCGTATTTCCCAAGTGGATTAATAAGTGCAATTGATGATGGTTCGCTTTTGCTTTGGCCGCAAATTCATAACACGGATGCAATGTTCATGACTATCTTTCAAAAGACGGGTTAGGCTTGATTCATGTCTCATCAGATCAGAATCACACCAAGTATTCTCAATGCTGATTTTTCAAATTTGGGTGGAGAGATAGAGCGAATTTCTGCCACTTCCGATTTGGTTCATCTAGATGTAATGGATGATGTTTTCGTTCCCAACTTCACCTTTGATTTCAAGCAGGCATCAGAAATTATTGCCGTAAGTAAATTGCCAGTGGATGCGCATCTAATGGTTGCCGACGTAGATCTAATAGCGCCAAAGTATGCTGAAGTCGGATGTGCGAGTGTCACCATTCATGCTGAGGCCACAATCGATATTCGGGGCACCTTAAAAGCGATTCGTAGCAATGGAGCACGAGCATCGCTAGCACTTAAGCCGAAGACTTCACTTGATCCGTATCTAGAATTTCTAGATGATCTCGACATGCTTCTTATCATGACGGTCGAGCCTGGTTTTGGTGGCCAGAAATTTATGACCGACCAGTTACCTAAGATTGCACGTGCGCGTAAAGAAATCGGGACAAAAGCAATTTGGCTACAGGTTGATGGCGGTATCTCACTTGAAACGATCGAATCCGCGGCCACAGCTGGTGCCGATACTTTCGTTGCTGGTAGTGCGGTGTTTAATAGCGCAGACCCTGCGCAAATGGTCTCTATTCTGCGCGAAAAAGCTCAATCAGTCAGCGGCTAACTGAGAAATAAATAGTGGTCCACGTTCTTTGCTCTTGAAGTAAACTGATCCCATGAAGTCATTTGAATCGCTCTTTGCCGAACTAACAGAAAAAGTGGCAGCTCAATCGCCGGACTCAGCCACCGTAGTTGCGGTTGGCGCTGGGGTTCATTCAATTGGCAAGAAAGTTCTAGAAGAGGCTGGCGAAGTATGGCTGGCTGCCGAACATGAGAGCGATGAGGCTCTGGCCGAAGAGATAAGCCAATTGCTCTATCACTTGCAAGTTCTTATGTTAGCTCGCCAAATTTCAATTGCCGATGTTTATCGATACTTATAGGAGCAGAAAATGATTCGAATTGCAGTTCCTAATAAGGGTTCACTTGCTGAAGCGTCGATCTCAATTCTTAAAGAGGCAGGCTATCGTCAACGAGTTGATTCTCGCGATTTAGTTTTACTGGATCCTGAAAATGGTGTTGAGTTTTATTACTTGCGGCCACGCGATATTGCGATTTATGTTGGTTCTGGCGAATTGGAAGCGGGAATCACCGGGCGTGATTTGCTAATTGATTCAGGTGCACCAGCAAAGGAAATCTTAAGTTTAGGATTCGGCGGTTCTACTTTTAGATTTGCCGGTGGTACAGATCGCGAATGGAAGATAGGTGATCTCGCCGGCAAACGGATTGCGACTGCCTATCCAGGTCTAGTAGCGGCGCACTTGAAGGAATTGAAGATCTATGCCGATGTTGTTCGTTTAGATGGCGCAGTCGAGAGCAGTGTGCGACTGGGAGTTGCAGATGTAATCGCCGATGTGGTCAGTACTGGAAACACGTTGCGACAAGCTGGTCTTAAAATTTTTGGTGAGCCAATTCTTAACAGTGAAGCAATCTTGATTAAGAACTCCAGCCAAGCCGATGGTCTTGAGATTCTTATGCGCCGACTGCAGGGTGTAGTTACAGCCAGACAATACGTGTTGCTTGATTACGATATTCCAAAGAGTGCTCTCGATCGGGCTTGCGAACTAACCCCGGGCTTGGAGTCACCAACTATTTCACCACTACAAAAGGCAGACTGGGTCGCGGTGCGTGCAATGGTTCCACGCCTGGACACTAACGCCGTGATGGATGATCTTTGGACAATTGGAGCTCGCGGTATTTTGGTTACTGATATCCACGCTTGTCGCTTATAACTTAAATATTTGCAGCTTCCACATCTTCGCGCGTAATACCGAGCAAATAAAGTACTGAATCCAAATAAGGCGCAGATAGTGAACTGTCTGCAGCTGCACGGACGGCAGGCTTTGCATTAAATGCGATACCTAGACCTGCCGCTGCAATCATGTCTAAGTCATTAGCGCCATCACCGATAGCAATAGTTTGTTCGAGAGTAACACCGGCTTTAGTTGCAAAATCTCGCAGCGCTTGGGCCTTAGCTGCTCGATCAATAATCGGCTGAAGAACTTTTCCAGTCAATTTTCCACCAACAATTTCAAGATTATTAGCGCGGTAGTTAGTGATTCCCAATTCGGTTAGCAATGGCTCAATAACGCAAGTGAACCCACCTGAAACAACAGCTACTTCGTGACCCAACTTCTGCAACGTCTTAACCAGAGTCCGAGCTCCTGGAGTTAACTTAATTTCGTTTCGCACTTGGTCAAGAATTTCCTCAGAAGCACCAGCTAAAAGCGCTACCCGAGCACGCAATGAAGCTTCGAAGTCTAACTCGCCAGCCATTGCCGCATTAGTTATCTCGATAACTTGCTTTTCGACGCCGACCTTGGCTGCAAGCAACTCGATAACTTCCTGCTGGATAAGAGTGGAATCCACATCCATTACAACTAATTTCTTGGCCAATCTCGCTAATCCACCAGGGGAGACAGCAATATCTATTCCCACTTCACGGGCAACTAGAGCAAGAGAGGTGCGTAATTGATCAACGCTTGCTGCCGACACTTGAAACTCAACTGCCGTAACAGGGTATGAAGCAGTACGAAAAATACGTTCGATGTTTCCACCTTGGGCAGAAATTGCGGTGGCGATCGCTGCGATTGCACTTGGCTGCAGCTTTTGCGATAAAGCTACAACATGTAAGAGACCTTGCTTAGCTTGAATCGAACTAGTCGCGGAATCTGAAAAGAGCGTCGCGATGTCCACATCTAGCTTCACGGCACATTCATTTAAATCAGCTTCTATCGCACCAGCATGCGCCGGGCTCAAACCAATCAAAACAGTCAATATCAAGCGATCACTAATCACGACCTGCTCAATATCCAACACGGTGATAGCAAAAGGTTCTAGGGTGGCAAATAGCGCTTGGGTGATGCCAGGGGCATCTGAGCCAGTTAGAAGAATAAGGCCAGTGTGTTGCGCATCGCTGCTCATATGCGCAGATTACCGTGAATCCACGCTATCTTTTCGTTCTATGGCAAGCGATACCGTTCTAACTCTCGACGAAGTAACCGTTCGTCGCGGGGCCTCAACTATCTTGGGGCCACTGTCGCTGACCTTGCGAACTGGGCAACGATGGGTGATTTTAGGCCCGAATGGCGCCGGCAAATCCACACTTCTGCAATTAATCGCCACTCGTATTTTTCCATCTTCGGGTTCTGCGCTAATCCTTGATAAAGCAATGGGCAAAGTTGATCTCTTTGAATTACGAACCAGAATCGGTCTGGTCTCGGCTAACAGCACGACCGGAATCCCAGATGGAGAACTTGTTCGAGATGTCGTTCTAACTGCGGCTTACGCAATCAGTGGTCGCTGGAATGAAACCTATGATCTCTGGGATGAATCCCGAGCCATCGCGTTGCTGACAACTTTTGGAGTTAGAAGTTTGGGCGATCGTGCTTACGGAACACTAAGTGAGGGTGAACGCAAGCGCGTAACAATAGCTCGCGCTCTAATGGTTGATCCCGAATTAATTTTACTTGATGAACCTACTTCTGGACTAGATCTGCCGGGTCGAGAAGATCTGTTAACTCGATTTGCCACTTTTGCAAGTGATCCATCGTCACCAGCTTCAATTATTGTCACGCACCATCTCGAGGAGATTCCGGTAGGCACCACGCACGCACTGCTTATTAAGAACGGCCAGATTGCCTACTCTGGCGAGATCAATGATGTCTTGACCACTCAAAATGTTTCTGAGGTTTTCAACTACCCACTTACGGTTACCAAAGAGGGTGCTCGGTTCTTTGCTCGCTCAAATCGATAAGAGTTGGCAGCCATTATTTGCTAGGTACCAATCAGAGCTAACCGAGATCCAAAACATCGTTGCTTCGCAACGAATCGCACCGGCAAATGAGAACGTATTTCGGGTCTTTAACTATTCGATTGATCATTACCGCGCCGTGATCGTGGGCCAAGACCCTTATCCGACGCCAGGATATGCAACTGGATTAGCGTTTAGTGTTAATCCTGAGGTTAGAAAACTTCCGGCTTCACTTAAGAATATATTTACCGAGTATGTATCGGATACAGGTTTTAGCCAACCAAAAAATGGCGACTTATCGGATTGGGCTCGAAACGGGGTCGCGCTTTTAAACAGCTCTCTAACTCTAAATCTTGATAATAAGTCAGATCATTTATCAATTGGTTGGCAACGTATTACCGCCGCTGTCTTAGAAGTTCTGGCTAATCGTGGATGTGTGGCAATCCTTTGGGGGAGTCAGGCCCAGAAGTTGGGATCCGCTTTCGCCGAAGATCAGAAAGTCCAGTCGGTGCACCCGAGCCCGCTTTCGGCCTATCGAGGGTTCTTTGGGAGTAAACCGTTTACTAAATGCAATGAGCTATTAATCTCTTCGGATCAGATTCCGATAAATTGGCGTTTGCCGTAATAGAAAACGGGCCACGATTTCTCGTGGCCCGTTTTCATTAAGTTTACTTAGCTTATGCGAGCCAAGCATTTATTGGTGATGCTAAGAAGTAGATCATAAACAGACCAGCTACTAGAAGAAGAAGTGGATGAACTTCTTTTCCGCGGCCTTGCACATAACGAATTACTACGTGAGTTACGAAACCAGCTCCGATACCTACTGAGATGTTATAGGAGAATGGCATCAAGATAATGGTTAAGAATGCTGGGATTCCTATTCCTAGATCGTCCCAATCAATATTCTTAATCTGGCTCATCATTAGGAAACCAACGATGATCAACGATGGAGTCGCAGCCTCGTAAGGAATGATTGCTACCAATGGTGCTAAGAATGTGGTCAGAAGGAATGCCAGACCTGTCACAATCGATGCAAGCCCAGTACGTGCGCCTTCACCAACACCCGTTGCTGATTCGATGTAACTGGTGTTTGAAGATACGCCAGCTGCTCCACCTGCTGCTGCTGCGATTGAGTCAACAATCAGGATCCGATTAGCACTTTCAATATTTCCATCGCGATCAGTCAGACCCGCTTGATTTCCAATGGCCGTCATGGTTCCCATGGTGTCAAAGAAATCAGCCAATAGAAGAGTGAAGACTAGAAGCAGAGCCGCAAGCATTCCGGTCTTTGGATTAGTGAATGCACCAAAGATGTCTTGGAACCCTATGCCGAGTGTGTCAAAACGTGGGGTATCTGCAAGATTTAGATTACCGCTAGCGTCTTTAGGTAGCGCTGGATTATTCAGCGCCCAACCACGAGGATTAGATTCGGTAGGACTTAGGAAGCTATTGCCTATTTTGAATTGAGCCTCAACAAAGATAGCAAGAAGAGTTGAAGTGACAATTCCAATCAGAATAGAACCCTTGACTTTTTTGATCATGAGAACGATTGTTAGGAATAGACCGAAAGCAAAAATAACGATCGGCCAGCCGACCAACTGCCCACCATCGCCAAGTTCTAGTGGTACTGCAGATGGCTTCGAATTAGTACTTCCCCAAACGACGTTAGGGGTTCTTCTAACAAAGCCAGCATCAACTAGGCCAATAAGAGCGATGAATAGACCAATACCTACCGAGATCGCGATTTTCAGTGAAGTCGGAATGGCTTTGAACACTGCCACGCGGAATCCTGTTAAAACCAAAATGAGAATCAAAACACCTTCGATTAATACCAAGCCCATCGCTTGCTCCCAAGTTGAATTCTTGGCTATGGATACGGCAACGAAGGTGTTCAAACCCAAACCAGTTGCTAGTGCTAAAGGAAAATTAGCGATAGCTCCCATGAGTATTGTGAGGACACCCGCAACAAGAGCGGTACCTGCTGCGACGATTATGATCGCATTAGTTCTGTCGCCACCACCGATGAACTGACCAGCTCCATCTGTAGTTGCAAGAATCAACGGGTTTAGGGCCACGATGTAGGCCATGGTAAAGAAAGTTACGAGTCCGCCTCGAATTTCTTGAGCGACCGACGAACCACGTTCTGAGATTTTGAAATACGAATCCAGCATGAATTTAGCCTTTCTAATTTTGTTGACGGAGGTGTTTGCGACTCCGAGCCGAAGAACGTCCAGCTAACGTAGGGAACTTAGGAGTAAACCTAAGGCTTACTGAGAAGTTTTTGAGGTAAGCCGAGCCACGATCCCTAAGAAAATTGCGATTGATTGCCCGATTAAGAGCGCAAACAGGGCAGTTCCTACGCCTAGCGCCCCGCCTAGCAGAGCTCCAAATATCAAAACCGTTCCTTCGATCGCCAATCGCACCCGACCGACTCGGATACCCGTCTTATGGTGAAGAGCTGTCATCAAGCCATCTCGAGGTCCCGGCCCTAGACCACAAGTTATGTAAAGACTGGAGCCAGCACCTACTAAAGCAATTCCTGAGAATACATAGAGCAATCCGACGATCGTATTTTCGGCAGGTGGAATGAAGTCGATACCTAATTGAATGGCAGCTGCGATGATCACAATATTTGCGATCGTTCCAAAACCTGGCTTCTCCTTTAGCGGTATCCAAAGCAGAAGAACGATGGCACTGATTATAAAAGTAAGTAACCCGATCTCTGAGTCAAATGTTTTTGCTAAACCTTGTGCCAAAACTGACCAAGGTGCGTTACCCAAGTTTGATTGAATGAGCACTGAATCACCGATACCAAAAATAAATAGCCCAAAACAAAGGATCGCAACTCGAGAGACCGATAAGTCCCAACGACTCTGCGCACGCCATGGCGTTACTGGAATCGTCTTATGTGGTCGTAAGAAATCCATAAAGCGCGAGGTCAATGACATTTGCCGAGGATAGCCCACTTCTGAACTTGCCGAGATAGCATTGCGCCCTAATGGAATTCCCAGGCCTTGGAACGTTAATCAATACCTTCACCATCATCGGTGGAGCAGCCCTTGGTGTTCTCATCGGTTCACGAGTTAGTGAAAAGCTACGAGATTTAGTTACCGATATCCTAGGACTAGTCACTTTATTAGCAGCTGCAAGTGCGTTGATTCCGCTCTGGTCTTCTGAATATGTATCGGCACTACCTAAGGGTTGGACGCTACTTTGCGTTTTGGGTTCACTCCTAATTGGAGCCTTGATCGGTAGCGCACTGCATCTGGAAGAGAAGCTTGAAGTTCTCGGTGAAAATTTGCGGAAACGTTTCCGTGCCTCTAAGGAAAGTCCATTTATCGAGGGATTCGTCAGCGCATCGCTGCTCTTTGCAATTGGACCACTAGCAATCCTCGGCTCGATAAGCGATGGCATGGGCACCGGGATTGATCAATTGATTTTGAAATCTACCCTCGACTTTTTCGCTGCTATGGCTTTTGCTACATCTCTGGGTTGGGGGGTAGCTGCATCCGCAATTCCAGTGGGAATCTATCAAGGCACTTGGACTTTAGTTGGTCTCGGCTTGGGATCGATTTTAAGTGATTATCAGATCGCCGCTATGACAATTGTTGGTGGCCTGATGTTGCTTTGTATCGCACTTCGCTTGTTAAAGATAAAGGAAGTCGCTGTGGCTAATTTGTTGCCAGCTCTAGCTATCGCGCCAGTCTTTGCGCTAGTGGTACATCAATTCGTTTAAAGAACAGCTAACCCACCTATCCTTTATGAATTAAAGGGGAGTGGCTCACTTGAAGTATGTCCTGCTCGAGAAACGCGAGCAGTTAACTGACGCATGTGATGGCGGCGACAAAGAACTTCATAAGCAACTTCGTCGGCATTATTGGTATCTCCGACAACTACTTGTTCGCCCTCAGTAACCATGATGCCGTTAATAGTTCGTGCATTATGAGTAGCGCGCTGACCACACCAGCAAAGCGCTTCTACTTGAAGAGTATTTACGCGATCGGCTAGTTCAACTAACCGAGCCGAACCCGGAAAAAGCTTGGTTCGAAAATCCGCCAAGATTCCAAAGGCATATACATCGATTCCAAGACCATCGACTATGCGGGCTAACTGGTCGATTTGAATTGGTTCATAGAACTGAGCTTCGTCACAAATAATGTAATCAACCCGAGATCCAATGGATAACTGATCGACTACAAATCTGTGAATATCTAACTCAGGTCCTACTTCAATGGCTGCACTCTGTAGCCCAAGGCGAGAGGAAATTACTCCAACGCCAGCTCGATCCTGATTCGTAAAGATCAATCCAGTACGACCGCGACTTTGGTGGTTATGAGCTGTTTGAAGCGCAAGCGTCGACTTACCACTGTCCATCGTTCCGCAGTAATACGTCAACTCAGCCATGCCGGCAATCCTGCCACATCAAAGCTTAAATCCCTTGTTAACGAGTGCTTGCCAAAGTGAATCGGATAGTTCCAATGAAGTTGCAACGCTAATGTGCGAAGCATCACGGTAGGCCACATTTCCACGCACGATACCCGGGCAATCTACTTGGCAGAGCCATGCTGCTGGATCAATTATTTCGAAGTCAGCATCCTGTGGTAATCCTATTTTCGAATCAGCTAAGCATTTATCAGCACTAGTACTTGCCAAACAATCAGGAATATTTCGTTTTGGTAGTGGCGTATCCATTAGATATACGAGCTTAGGAGTTAAGGATTTGAGAGTTGCGTAAGTGCGCAAAGAGCCATCTTGCCACCACTTCTCGACCTCACTTGGGTTTCCATAGGGCGCGAAATGTTCAAAGGAGGAAAGGATGATCAGATCTGGTTTCACCTCGGTAATTCGTTTAATCGAGTTCTCACGCCACGTCGCGCAGTTGCTCATTTTGAATGCGCCCACACTCTCGCGCACAACATCTATTGACGGACAGGCCGACTTGGTCAAGGTGATTAGCTTAAATCCCTTTTCTTCAGCCAATTTCTCCAGCGCTGGAAACCACTGCACTGCATGGGAATCTCCATAAAGGACTACCGTTTTTTCACTATCCAACTTTCCAAATTCGCAAAGAGGTGAGAATGATTTATGGTAATTAAGGTGACACCCATCGTCATATGGTGTTGGGCGAGCCTCAATGCTGGCCAAGGTGACTTGTTTTCCGTCGATCAAAATCGCCGATGTAGTGGTTTGCGTTATGCCAAAACCAATTAAGAGAGCCAAAGTCATCGATGTCATTGTGGTTAAAACAATTCGTCGTGGCGCAAAGCTCTTGGTGCGAATTGGTTCTTCGACATATCTCGTTGTTAAGTCAGCTAAAATGACGGTGACAGCTAATGCAAGGATTCGTTCGCGGAGAGATAAATCACGAGCGAAAAGTGCGATTGGTAGAACTAAAACTGGCCAGTGCCAAAGATAAAGTGGATAAGAAATCTTGCCTAACCAAACAGATACTCGATTAGTGGCTAACCATTTCAAAGGTTCTGGCCATGCTCCGATACTCGATAACAAGGCGGCGGTTCCGAGCACCGGCAACAAGGCGTAAAAACCAGGAAAGGCAGTACTTTCGTTAAACCACAAAGCAGATACAACTAACGCGACAACGCCGAGAATTGATAGCAAGCGACTTCTTCGCCTTAACGTGGGCAACAGCGCAATCAAGGCGCCAACGCTTAGTTCCCAGGCTCGCGTGGGCAATGAATAGAAAGCCCAGATCGGAGCAACAATCGTAAGCCAAACTCCAAGTGCGAAAGTGGTAATCGTTACTAATGAGAATCCAACTAGAAACTTTCGAGCGCTTCTAAATTTTGCAAGTGCAATAATGAAAAGCGGCCAGAAAATGTAGAACTGCTCTTCAACCGCCAGTGACCAATAGTGAATAAATGGTGACGGTGTTGCGTTCAGATTCTGATAATCGTTTTGCCACCAAGCAAAAAGATAATTGGATATATATAAAGTGGTTGCAATTAGGTCGCGCCCGATAGAGCCACGTGAGATGGGAGGCAGCAACAGCCAGGCGATCAGTGCTGTAACAAATAGAACCAGGAACGAAGCTGGTAGCAGTCGCTTACTTCGTCTTAAGTAAAATGCCTTAAGCGATATCCGCCCCGTTGAATTGAGCTCTGTTAGCAATAATCCAGTGATCAAGAAGCCAGAGATAACATAGAAAATATCCACACCAATAAATCCACCCGAAATTAATTTCGCATGAAAAATCAGAACTAAGGTCGCGGCAAGAGCGCGAAGCCCTTGGATTTCGAGAATCTTATTGGTACTTGATTTCAAATCTGCACCAGCGCCCGAATCTTTAAATCTGGGAAAGCAGCCAAGATTCGATCTCGACCGCCAAGCGCGCTGATTTCTAGCAAGACCGCAACTTCGCAAACTTCACCTGCTAAATCCGCGATCAGTTCAAGTGCGGCAATTAAGGTCCCACCAGTTGCTAGTACGTCATCTATTAATAGAACCTTTGGATCCCTGACATGTGCAAGAGCATCTATCTGCATTTCGAGGCTGTCACTGCCATACTCCAAACCGTATTCGCGTTTAATGACGGCGCCAGGCAATTTGCCTGCCTTGCGGATCGGAACAAACCCAACAGCGCTATCAATAGCTATTGCGCTAGCTAAAATGAAACCACGAGATTCAACACCGGCGACTACGTTAAATGGTGATTCGGTTTGAGCAAATTCCTTAGTAACTAATTCAAAGGCTCTCGGATTTGCGATAAGAGGTGCTATATCTTGAAATAAAACGCCGGGGATTGGGAAATCGGGAACTGGGCGAATCAGAGCGAGCGCTTCGGCAATCTTCATGCGCTCTACCTCTCGGTCTCGAGTTGCTAAGAAATATATGTGTCCGGGAGGGGACTTGAACCCCTAAGCCCTTGCGGGCACTAACACCTCAAGCTAGCGCGTCTGCCAATTCCGCCACCCGGACGAGTGGTTTTTCAACGAAGCGCAAGGATAGCAATAGAGGTCACATCACAGCAAAAGGTCCGTTTACTTCACATTTTGGCGTGGAAACTGAAAGAGTGTCCCTATGAATCAAGAACGCATATCGCTGGAAGAAGAGACAATTCGTATTTGCCAAGATTTGATTCGAATCCCGAGTGTCAATTTTGGCGAAGGTAAAGGTGATGAAAGCGCTATTGCTGCCTATGTTGTCGATGCGCTCGCGCAAGTTGGTATCACTGCAGATGTTTATGAATCAGCGCCCAATCGTGTCAATGTAATTGCCAGAATAAGCGGCAGCGATTCGAGCAGACCTGGGTTAGTACTACATGGACACATCGACGTAGTCCCAGCTGATGCAAAAGATTGGTCGGTAGATCCATTTAGTGGCGAGATAAAAGATGGTTTTATTTGGGGTCGCGGGGCAGTGGATATGAAGAATGTGGATGCCATGATTCTGGCGATTGTTAGAAAATGGAAACGCGAAGGTTATGTGCCGCCACGCGATATTGTTTTAGCTTTCTTTGCCGATGAGGAAGCTGGCAGCGAATACGGCTCACGTTTTATGACCGCGAAACATCCAGAAGTTTTTGCTGGCTGCACCGAGGCAGTTTCTGAAGTAGGTGGTTTTTCAATCACGGTGAAGAACGGTAAGCGTCTCTATTTTATCGAGACAGCGCAAAAAGGAATTCACTGGATCAAATTAACGGCCAAGGGCAATGCAGGTCATGGCTCGATGATAAATAATGATAATGCGGTAACAGCACTGAGCGAGGCAGTGGCAAAAATTGGTAAACATATTTGGCCACAGCGATATACCAAGACTATTAAGTCACTCTTTACTCATGTCGCGAAGGCAACTGGAAACAAATATGACGAATCTGATTTCCGTCCACTTCTTGATGAACTAGGCCCGGCCAAACGCATGTTCGGTGCGACCTTACAGAACACTGCCAATCCGACCATGCTGAATTCAGGCTACAAAGCGAATGTAATTCCACAATCAGCATCTGCAGTTGTCGATGGGCGATTCCTGCCGGGTTACGAAGATGAGTTCAATCAAACAATTCGCGAGATTGTTGGCCCTGATATCGAAATTGAAACGATTACCCGTGATATTTCACTTGAAGTCGACTTCAGCGGCGATTTAGTTGAAGCGATGATTCAAGCGCTAATGGCTGAAGATCCAGACGCAATTGCAGTTCCATACTTGATGAGTGGTGGAACTGATAACAAAGCACTCTCCGAACTAGGAATAGTTGGATACGGTTTTGCGCCTTTGAAACTGCCAGCCGATCTAGATTTTATGGCACTCTTTCATGGCGTTGACGAACGAGTACCTCTAGATGGTTTGAAATGTGGCGTTCATATGATGGAACGTTTCTTAAAGAACTGCTGACACTTCGCTTAAGGCTTCGCGAACAACTTCGGGCAAACTGATTTGTTCCGAAGTTAGAATTCCGCGGAGTTGTGCACCAGTTCGAGCGCCAACGATTGCACTCGTTACACCCGGTGCATCTCGCACCCAAGCTAGTGAAACTTCAAGTGGAGAAAAGCCAAGTCCGTCGGCTGCAACACAAACCGCTTCGACTATTCGCGATGAACGTGCATCCAAATAGGGTTCGACGAAACCGGCAAAGTGCGCACTTGCACCACGCGAATCACTCGGTAAACCGTTGCGATATTTTCCAGTTAGCACACCTCTGCCAAGAGGTGACCAGGGCAGGAAACCAAAACCTAAACTTTGCGAAGCAGGAATAATCTCGCGCTCTACTTCGCGGTTTAAAAGTGAGTACTCCGATTGAATTGTCGTAATCGGAGCTTTTCCACCTTGGTTACTCTGACGGGTTACGCAATGAGCTGTTTGCCATCCAGAAAAATTTGAAATTCCAACATAGCGAGCACGCCCGGAGTTATATGCCCAATCCAGGGCAGATAGCGCATCCGAAATTGGATTCTCGTTATCCCAAGTATGGATCTGCCATAAATCTACGTAGTCAGTACCAAGTCGGGCCAGTGAATTATCTAGCTCGGCCATCAAGGCAGCTCTTGAATTATTTACGGTACGAACCCCATCTGGAAAAGTTATCCCTGCCTTTGTTGCCAAGACAATCTCTTCGCGTTTAAAAAGTGAACCAGCTAGCCCACCGATTACTCGTTCGCTATCGCCATCGCCATATACCGCCGCGGTGTCAATGAAGTTTCCACCAGCATCTAAATATGCTCGCATTTGGTCTGCGGCCTCATGTTCATCAGTATCGCGACCCCAGGTCATTGTTCCGAGACCGAGTCGAGATAGCGATAAGCCACTATCGCCCGCACGCCTAATTTCCATGGCGCAAACCTAGCAAGGCGAGGGCCGAATTACTGCGATAACCTTTCAGGGTGCCAAAAATTGTTTTAGTCCGTCATGCTCATTCAACAGCGAATGCAGCCGGAGTTCTCTCTGGCCAATTGCCCAATGTGCACTTGTCGAAATCGGGACAAGAGCAAGCTGAAAGATTGGCTGATCGACTAGGCAAATTAACTATCTCCCAAGTTCAAGTTAGCCCAATGGATCGTTGCGCTGAAACTTTGGCGCCTTGGTTGGCCAAATATGGCAAAAATGTGAAGGTGATTTCCGAACCTAATTTGGTTGAAGTCGATTATGGAAAATGGTCTGGCAAGAAACTGACAACCCTTTCGCGAGCCAAGTTGTGGCGCAAAGTGCAAGGTCAACCCAGTGCCGTTACTTTCCCAGAAGGTGAAAGCATTGCCCAAATGCAGGTTCGCGCAATGTTGCCGGTTCACAATTTCTTTGCCTCGGATTTAGAACTTACCATCATGGTCTCTCATGGTGATGTTATAAAAGCAATTGTTGCGAGTTCATTGGGAATGCATCTAGATGATTTCCAACGCATTGTGATCGACCCGGCTTCAATCACAATTCTAGAATCCAATGGTGGCGCAATTCGCCTGACTCGTCTTAATGATTCAGATTCCTCAGTTACTGAACTACTACAGAGTAAAAGTAAGCGCGGCCATTTACTCGGCGGGGGCAAAGGCTTAACTAAGTGAACCGGATTGTTTATGATTTTAATCCAGTAGAACGTTTTGTTTGCGGAACTGTTGGCGAACCAGGAGATCGCAGTTTCTTTATCCAAGCTAGAACTGGTTCGAGGATTACCTCCGTTGGTTTAGAGAAAATTCAGGCTGCCGCTTTGGGCGATCGAGTGGGTGCGATACTGCGGGAGATTAAGCGTGGCAATCCGTTAATTGGTTACGCACGTTTGGGCGTCGATACCGAACCACTAGAGCAACCTATTTTCGAAGAGTTTCGGGTTGGCGTTATTGGTCTTTCCTTTGTAACCGAAACCGAAATGGTTTTAGTTGAGTTGCAGTGTGCCACTCCGGCTGATTCTGATGAAGAAGAGTTAGTTGATGATGACGAAGATGAAGCACCTGATTTACTTCGGGTGTCGTTAACTCTGGCCCAAGCAGATGCGTTCGCAAAGCGAACAGCTGCGGTAGTTGGCGCAGGACGTCTGCCTTGCCCGTTTTGCGGAATTCCAATTGATAACACGGGTCATCTTTGTCCGAGGGCCAATGGTTACCGCAGATAATCGCGATGAGATCCTAGCCGCACTTGGTTATGGTGATCTCAAAGTTACTGGTCGATTAGTAGATGCATCGAATGCGACGCTCTTTGGTGAGATTACCGTTGGCGAGAAATCATTTAACTGCATCTATAAGCCAGTAACGGGGGAGCGACCGCTGTGGGATTTTCCTGATGGCACATTAGCTAACCGTGAATACGCCGCTTATCTGATTAGCGAAGCGATAGAACTTAATTGTGTTCCATCAACGCTGTTGCGCGAAGGACCATTTGGTTTTGGAATGGTGCAACTGTGGATTGATATCGATGAAGAAGTTGACCTAGCTGAGTTGTATCGAAAGGACTTGCCCGGACTTCGCAATCTCGCTCTATTTGATGTGGTAATTAATAACACCGACCGCAAAATTGGTCATCTATTGCCAACACCCGACGGTCATATTTACGGATGCGATCACGGAGTAACGTTTCATTCCGAAGATAAATTGCGAACAGTTTTATGGCAATGGGAACAGTTGGCGCTGCTGGATTCAGAAGTTGCCATGTTGAAAGTTCTTGAGAAAAAACTCGATGGCGAAGTGGGTGACTTGATTCAGCAACTAATCACCACCGAGGAATACAACGCTTTAAAACTACGCGTTTCACGTTTACTGGAAGCAAAAGTCTTTCCTTCGCCTAGCCCAGATTGGCCAGCGGTTCCATGGCCACCGTTCTAGGATAGGTCAATGCGTTCTTGGCCAACAGTAGCGATTCCGGCAGTCGATCCTAAATACGCGCTGCCGAAGCTAGCTCTGAAAGACACGCTTTCCGGAACAAAGAAAGCGCTGCCAACTAAGAGCCTCTATCGAATGTATGTATGCGGCATCACTCCTTATGACGCAACACATTTAGGGCATGCGGCAACTTACTTAACTTTCGATTTAATAAATCGCTACTTGCTAGCTACCGGCGCTGAAGTTCGATATGTGCAGAACATAACTGATATTGATGATCCGCTGCTCGAACGTGCTAAACGTGACGGTATAGATTGGGAAGAGTTAGCGCATTCCCAGATCGAACTGTTCCGCAGCGATATGGTAAATCTGCATATCTTGCCACCGGAAAGTTATATCGGAGCCGTTGAAGCAATTCCGTTAGTTACTGAAGCGATTGAAGTTCTGAAATCAGCAAACACGATTTATTCAGTTGATGACGATCTCTACTTCTCGGTTCGCAGTGATGCTGAATTTGGAACGCGTTCGCACTATTCGCAAGTTGAGATGCAGGAAATTTTCTCACAACGCGGGGGAGATCCAGATCGAGTTGGCAAGAGAGATGTCCTCGATTGTTTAGTCTGGTTAGCCGCTCGACCAGGTGAACCATCATGGCCATCACCGTTTGGCGCCGGCCGACCTGGTTGGCATATCGAATGCAGTGCCATTGCATTGGCATATTTGAAACCAGATCCAACTGATGATTATGCAATTGATATTCAAGGCGGTGGCAGTGACTTAATTTTTCCACATCACGAAATGGGCGCATCTCAAGTTGCCATCATGACTGGCAAGCCTTACGCGCAAACGTATGTTCACGCTGGCATGGTCGGTCTCGATGGCGAAAAGATGAGTAAGAGCAAAGGTAATTTGGTCTTTGTAAATAAATTAATCGCAGCTGGCGTTGATCCAATGATTATTCGGTTGGCACTTCTAAGTGCTGCGTATGGCCGAGATCGCATGTGGACTGATGCAGTGTTAGATGAAGCAAAAAATCGAATGGGTCGCCTGCAAAGTGCTCTTAGTCGCAATGAGGTTGCACCTACCAAAGAGTGCATTGCTTTGATTATTGCTAGTTTGGCCGATAATTTGGACACAGTTCGCGCAATAAAGGCTATCGATAGCTGGATAGAGCAGACCGAAAGCGGTCTAACTGGTGGCAGTAGTGGCGAGCTAAGCAGAGCCATTGATACCTTCTTAGGTATCGCGATCTAAACGCGAAAAATGATCTACTGGTAACCTTGGGCCAATGAGCCTCGTAAAAACGCCTTCTTTGCTTCGTCAGGCGTTGGCCGAGCGCATCGTGATTGCCGATGGTGCCATGGGCACGATGTTGCAAGCAGCCGATCCAACCCTCGACGACTTTCAGAACCACGAGGGCTGCAACGAGATTCTTAATATTTCTCGTCCCGGCATTGTTGCCAGTGTTCACAATGAATATTTAGCAGTTGGTGTGGATGCGATTGAAACAAATACTTTTGGTGCCAACTGGGCGAACTTGGCCGAATACGGCATTGAGGATCGAATCTACGAATTAGCTTTTGCCGGAGCAAAAATTGCGCGAGAGTGCGCGGATAAATTCTCAACTGCCGATAAACCACGATTCGTATTAGGGTCACTCGGGCCTGGAACTAAATTGCCAACTTTGGGTCACACGACATATGAATTTTTACGAGATGCCTATGAAACAGCTGCACAAGGTTTATTAGATGGTGGATCTGATGCACTTCTAATCGAAACTACTCAAGATTTGCTGCAAGCCAAGGCCGCAGTAAATGGATCGCGCGCCGCGATGGCCAAAGTTAAGCGCGATGTAATTTTGATTGCCCAGGTAACGGTCGAGCAAACCGGAACTATGTTGTTAGGTTCTGAAATCAGCGCTGCACTAAATGCGTTAGCACCGCTAGAAATTGATTTGATCGGCCTTAACTGCGCCACTGGCCCAGCTGAAATGTCCGAACACTTGCGCTATCTATCTCAGAATTCTCAAGTTCCACTTTCGGTTATGCCTAATGCTGGGCTACCAATTCTGGGCAAGAAAGGGGCGGAATATCCACTTGGTCCTGATGAACTAGCGACCGCACTTGATACTTTCGTGGCCGACTATGGCATCTCACTTTTGGGCGGTTGTTGCGGAACCACTCCAGCGCACTTAGCCGCAGTTGTCGAGAAATTTAAGGGTCATCAGATCAAGGATCGTAACCCGGTTACCGAAGCAGGCGCTTCTTCGCTCTATCAATTTGTGCCATTTCGCCAGGATAAAACTTATTTAGCCATTGGCGAACGTACTAACGCAAATGGTTCCAGAGCATTCCGCGACGCCTTAGTCGCTGAAGATTGGCAAACTTGTGTAGAAATCGCTCGCGATCAAATTCGCGAAGGTGCACACATGCTCGATCTTTCAGTTGATTATGTTGGTCGCGATGGCGCACGAGATATGACTGAACTTGCCAGCCGTTTTGCGACCGCATCTACTTTGCCGATTGTTTTAGATTCAACTGAACCGGCTGTTCTCAAAGCAGGCCTTGAGCAACTAGGTGGCCGCAGCGTTATCAACTCAGTTAATTACGAGGATGGCGATGGTCCGACATCACGCTTCGCCAAAATCATGCCGCTGGTGCAAGAGCACGGCGCTAGCGTTGTTGCATTAACCATCGACGAAGAAGGCCAAGCGCGTAACAAAGAGTGGAAACTAAAAGTAGCTCGCCGATTAATACTTGATTTAACTACTAACTGGGGGATGAATACCGGAGACATCTTGATCGATTGTTTAACATTCCCGATCGCAACCGGTCAAGAGGAAACTCGACGTGACGGAATCGAGACCATCGAAGCAATACGTGCTTTAAAACTTGAGTTTCCTGAGGTACAAACTACTCTTGGCGTAAGCAATGTTTCGTTCGGGTTAAACGCTGCATCTCGCATCGTTCTTAACTCAGTATTCCTACATGAGTGCGTGGAGGCTGGGCTTGATTCGGCAATCGTGCATCCTTCCAAGATTACGCCGATGGCTCGCATTGATGATCGAGCCCGCGAAGTCGCTCTTGATCTAATTTATGATCGTCGCACTTATGCCGATGGTGAATGTACTTACGATCCACTAACTGAATTTCTTCAGTTATTTGAAGGTGTCGAAGTTGCCGCTACTCGTAATTTACGCGCAGCTGGTTTAGCTGCATTACCGCTAGAAGAACGACTACAGCGCCGCATTATTGATGGCGAGAAAGTCGGACTAGATGCTGATCTAGATTTGGCAATGACGCAAGGAATTAAGCCACTTCAGATAATTAATGATCATCTGCTCGAAGGCATGAAGGTAGTCGGTGAACTATTTGGTAAAGGCGAGATGCAATTACCTTTCGTGCTACAAAGCGCTGAAGTTATGAAGAGCGCAGTTGCTTACCTAGAGCCGCATATGGAAAAGACTGATGACCAAGGTCGCGGTCGCATGTTGCTAGCAACTGTTAAGGGCGACGTTCATGACATCGGTAAAAACTTAGTAGACATTATTTTGTCTAATAACGGATACCAAGTTGTTAATATCGGAATTAAGCAAACCATCAATCAAATTGTTGATGCCGCTCAAGAACATAACGTTGATGCCATTGGCATGAGTGGTCTATTGGTTAAATCCACCGTGATCATGAAAGAAAATCTGGAAGAGATTACGGCACGCGGTTTAGATCAAAAGTGGCCGATTGTTTTAGGTGGCGCAGCTCTTACCCGTGCTTTCGTAGAACAAGATTTGGCCGAAATTTTTCCGGGCGAAGTTCGCTACGCGCGTGATGCTTTTGAAGGTTTGCGTTTAATGGATTCAATCATGGCGGTTAAACGTGGTGAGCCAGGGGCGGCACTGCCTGCGCTGCGCGAACGAAAAGTTAAATCCACTCGCAATATCGAGATAAGTGAAGAAATCGATACTAAGCGCAGCGATGTAGCACTAGATATCGATATCCCTAACGTACCATTCTTTGGATCACGAATTGTTAAAGGAGTTCCGTTAGCAGATTATTCAGGAATGCTTGATGAGCGCGCACTGTTTATGGGGCAATGGGGACTCAAAGGTGCGCGTGGTGAGTACGAAGCAATGGCTGAAACTGAAGGCCGACCACACCTACGAGCTCTGCTAAATCAGGTTCAGTCCGAAGGTTGGCTAGAAGCGGCAGTTGTGTATGGATATTTCCCATGCGTAAGCGAAGGAAACGAATTGGTAATCCTGCATCACGAAGGACCGGATAAAGGAAAAGAACGAACTCGTTTCTCATTCCCGCGTCAACGCCGTGATCGCCGCTTATGCATTAGTGATTTCTTTGTTAGCAAAGATTCTGGCAAGGTCGATGTCGTTGCTTTCCATGTTGTCACCATGGGTAACACAATCAGCAAAGCCGCTGCTGAATTATTTGCAAAAAATGAATATCGGGAATATCTAGAACTTCATGGCTTATCTGTACAGCTAACTGAAGCTCTCGCTGAGTACTGGCATCAACGTATTCGCGAAGAGATGCAGGTGCGAGCTGAAGATGCGCCCGATCTGCAGGGCATTCTTGATCAGGGTTATCGGGGTTCTCGTTACTCGTTCGGTTACCCAGCTTGCCCAGATATCGAGCAGCAAGTGCAGCTCTGCGAATTATTGGAACCTGGTCGAATTGGTGTTGAACTTTCGGAAGAATTCCAACTTCACCCAGAACAATCAACCAGCGCAATCATCGTGCACCACCCTGAGGCTAAATATTTCAATGCCAACTGACGCGCATTCGGATTTCTATAGCGCAGTTTTCTTTGATATGGACGGTTTATTGGTTGACTCCGAAACGCTCTGGCTGGAAGCTGAAACTGAGCTCATGTCTGAATTTGGTTATCAGTGGTCTGCTTCAGATCAAGCTTTCTCTTTGGGCGGCCCACTTGATCGTGTCGGTAACTACATGTCAGATTTAATTGGTGGAAAACGTGATGGTGAATCTCTAATGTTGGAGATGATTGACCGCATGATCGCGAAGTTTGGAAAAGGCTTACTTTTTATGCCTGGAGCGATTGAACTAATTGACGATCTTCAATCTCATGGCATTTCATTAACACTAGTTTCGGCTAGCCCGCGGTCTTTAGTCGATGCTGCTTTAAGCAATTTCGAGGTGAGCCCATTCGTCAGATCGATATCCTGTAACGATGTGAAGATAACAAAGCCTGACCCAGAAGGGTACTTGCTGGCAGCATCAAGTGGTGATCACAACATCACAAACTGTTTGATTCTGGAAGATTCATTAACGGGTGTCACCGCAGCGAAAGCTTCAGGTGCGTGGGTGCTAGCTGTGCCGCACATAGTCCCGATTGAGAAATCCGTCAGAGTTGATACAACTACTTCACTTGTTAATTGGAGCTACGAAAAGTTAGCGCTTAAGTATGCGCAGGACAGATCGCTTTAAAGTAGCACCAATCGCATAGACGCGAGGGCTTGGTTGGCCAAAGATCTTTTTCGATTGCCATTTTGATCTCATTTGCTATTCGAATCAATGTTGCCTCAGTCGCCGCTAAATCTGCCAACGTGGGTGTGCTGCGCACAAGAGCGCCATCACCTAAATAAATTAGCAGCAGCAATCGTGGAAGCACATTATTGGTTTTGTAATAGAGTAGCGCGTAAACCTGTAACTGAAAAAGCGCCTTAGCTTCCCAACCGGGCTTTGGTGATTTTCCAGTTTTATAATCAACAATGCGAACTTCTCCGGTAGATGCAACATCTAGGCGATCCACATAGCCATGTAGATAAAGATCTGAGTTCAAATCGAATTCAAGATGTAACTCACGAAAAGTCGGCTCAAAAGTTTCTGGCTTTTCTAACTTGAAGTAGGTAGCCAAAAGTGCATTGGCGCGATCGATCCATTCTTTTTCATTGCTAATCAATGGTGCTAAATCAGGTTTCGCAGCTAATTGGGCTTTCCAACGAGAGGGCAAGAGCTCAATAGCAGTTTCCAAATTTCTAAGTTCAGCCGGGGATTCAAATAAATCGTGAAGCACGGTGTGAACTAGTGTTCCGCGTTCGGCATCGATACTTGGCGGTTCGGGCAATTTATCAATACTGCGATATTTGTAGAGTTGTGGACAATTTGTGAAGTCCGAAACTCGACTAGGGGATAGCCGCATATTTGCCATTGCCTCAAGATAGGCCATAGGTGCGACAAAGTTGGGCTGACTTTCGCAGCTCGGCTGAACTAGGATGCGCTTATGTCCGAAAATACACCGGCTCCGAAATCACTTGCTTCGCTGCAAGCGGGAACTTTCGCCTATGGCGACCGAATTCAACTCACCGATCCCAAAGGCAAGATGTATTCCTTGACCATTACAGCGGGCAAGGAATGGCATACCCATAAAGGCTGGATCGTTCATGACGAATTAGTCGGAATTCCGGAAGGTTCAGTTATCAGCACGACTGCCGGCTTAAAGTTCACCGCATTTAAACCTTTACTGGGTGACTACGTATTGTCCATGCCGCGTGGAGCAACCATTGTTTATCCGAAAGATGCGGCTTTCATTTTAGGTTTTGCGGACATTTATCCAGGTGCGCGAGTTCTCGAAGCCGGAGTTGGTAGTGGCGCATTAACTATTACCTTGCTGCGCGCAGTCGGTGCCGAAGGGTTAGTTCATTCAGTTGAGCGACGTGAAGAATTTGCTGATATCGCTAAAGCCAATGTGGCGGATTATTTTGGCGAGACACCTAGCAACTGGAGCTGCGATTTAGGTTCGGTTCAAGAGAAAGAATTTTCACATCAGTTCGATCGCGTCGTTCTAGATATGTTAGCGCCATGGGAATGCGTCGATATGGCAGCCAATGTTCTACGACCTGGCGGCGTTTTCTTAGCTTATGTGGCAACAACTACCCAGTTATCAGCAACAGCTGAAGCGTTAAAAGCTGATGGTCGCTTTACTGAACCTGAAAGTAATGAGTCAATGATTCGAGGATGGCACCACGAAGGCCTCGCCGTGCGCCCACAACAGCGAATGATTGCTCACACCGGTTTTCTAATTATTAGCCGACGTATGGCACCAGGCGTTGAAGTATTAGCTCGTAGACGTCGTCCTGCGAAAGGAGCCTACGGTGTCGCGGAAGAATGAGCGCCTAGTTAATTTAACGATCGCCTTGCTTGCGACCAAGAGATATTTGACCAAGAATGAAATTTTTAGAAACATCGAGGGATACGAAGGTAGCGCTGAAGCCAAAGAGCGCATGTTCGAACGTGATAAAGATGATCTACGTAAGCTGGGCATTCAAATCGAAGTTGGGGGACTTGATCCACTTTTCGATGATGAAGCCGGATATCGAATTCGACCAGAAAGTTATGCCCTCTCATTACGTGATTTAACTCCAACCCAAGTGACTTTGCTTTCACTCGCTGCCCAGGCTTGGCAAGATGCCGCATTTACCGATCTATCGCAGCAAGCACTCCGTAAATTAACTTCAATTGGTTTAGATACTGACACATCTCAATTACCAGTGATGGCACCGAAACTGGTTGGCGCAGATGAGAACTTGCGAGGTGCACTAGATGCTCTCACTTCACTTACAACTATCGAATTTGATTACCTAAACATCCAAGGCGTTGCTCAGAAGCGCCAACTACAGGTTTATGGCGTTCAAGCGCGCAAATCACACTGGTATCTAATTGGGCTAGATACTGAAAAGAACGCCATCAGAATCTTCCGAGTTGATCGAATTCAGGGTGAAGTTGTCTCAATTGGAAAATCACAAAGTTACCTAATCCCACCAAGTTTTGAGATCGCTGAGCTCGAGCCAGCGATAGAGACACCTCTGGCTGTTTTACAAGTTCGACCTGGTGCTGGTTATCAACTGCGACGAATGGCTACTACTGTCGAAACTGCCGATGACTGGGATCTATTAGAAATGCCTATTTTTGATCTTGATTTCATAACCAGCTTGGTTCTCTGGCACGGCGAAGATGTAATTGTTTCATCGCCTCCGCAACTACGAGGCGCTGTGAAGTCCGCGCTTGAAAAGTTGGTGAAGATTCATGGCTAAAAAAGATCCTGGTTTAGCACGCACCGCAAGGCTATTAGATTTAGTGCCTTACTTAACGACGCACCAAGGAATCGCAATCGCAGATCTCGCAAAAACTTTTAACACCACCGTTAAAGAAATTACTGATGATTTAAATACGCTCTGGATGTGCGGTCTGCCTGGTTACACACCGCTTGAACTTATTGATCTCGAGTTTGAGTCTGGTTTCGTTTCAATCCGTAACGCAGAGACTTTGGCAGCTCCGCGGGCACTTGATCGAGCCGAAGCACTTTCAGTCTTCATGGGCCTTGATCTCCTGAGCGCTGAGCTAAGCAATTCCAATGAATCTTTGACTTCTGAAATCGCCAACTTACAAGATCAACTTCGCACGCAATTAATTTCCGCGCCACAAGTTCAAATTGAGGCAAGTTTAAATTCTGAATTTCGCGCATTGATCCTGCGTGCCATTCGTCGTCGCGGTTGGCTCGAAATTACCTATCACTCTGCTGCAAATGATCAGGTTACAAAGCGAAACGTTGCGCCTTACGAACTCTCACAGTCCGGCTCACATGAATATCTGCAGGGTTACTGCAGCAGCGCAAAATCAATTCGCAACTTTCGAGCTGACCGAATTGTCGATGTTATTGAGATTGCCGATCAAGGATGGCCAAACAATCAAGTGGTCGAGAATGAAGATGCGATTCGGTACGAAGTTAAGGTTCACGCAGCATCTCGTCAGGTGCTTGAGGTGCTGCCACAAGTCGCGGCCAATTCTTCAACGGCGACTATCCAGGGCTTTAGTGCGCCTTGGATATCCCGGGCAATATTGTCGCTGGCGGGTCAGGTTGAAGCTCTCACGCCAAAAGAGTTACGGGCAGCAATACATGCTCGAGCCAAGGCGGCTTTGGAGAATTATCACTAATTTCTAAAGATCGAACTGGGCGTGGGCGCTAATTAGTACGCTAGCGTTTACCCATAGAAGCTGAAACTAAGGGAGTAATTAGATGCCACGTGGTCAAGAGTTAGTCATAATTCTGATTGTCATAGCCGTCCTTTTCGGGGCTAAGCGCCTTCCCGATTCAGCTAGATCACTTGGTCGCTCACTTCGTATTTTCAAGTCTGAAATGAAAGAGATGAAGGACGACGACAAGAAAGATGACGATTCATCTTCTAAGTAGTCATTTTCGCAATGTCTAAACGCAATAAAGGCAAGATGCCCTTGCTCGAACATCTAAATGAATTTCGCAAACGTTTTTTGCGATCGGTTATTGCAATCCTCGTGGCATCTACGGCGGGGTGGTTTCTCTACGATCCAATAATCACGCAGCTTGCCAAGCCAGTTTGTGATCTCGCAACAGCAAGAGCGACGGCCTCTGATGAATGTGGCTCACTCTACATAAATGGTGTCTTGGGTCCACTCAATCTACAAATTAAAGTGGCCATCTTAAGCGGTTTAATTTTGGCTGCACCAGTGTGGCTCTATCAGCTTTGGTCATTTATCGCACCAGCGCTGCACCGCAAAGAGAAGCGTTACTCAATTTTGTTCTTGTTCGCTGCCACGCCATTTTTTGCTCTCGGCGCAACGATTGGTTACCTGATTTTACCAATCGCAATTAAGGTCCTTTTTGGATTCACCCCAGATTCTTTGACGAACTTAATTAGGTTTGATGACTATTTGGACTTTGTTTTAAGAATTATTCTCTTGTTTGGTTTGGCTTTTGAACTTCCAGTGTTCTTACTAACTTTTAATTTAATTGGTTTCTTAAGAGGTTCAACAATTCTCAAGCCTTGGCGAATCTGGGTATTTTCAATCACCTTAGTTGCCGCCGCCTTAACTCCAACCTCTGATCCGATAACGTTGAGTTTCCTGGCTGGTCCTTTGATTGTCCTCTATTTTCTCGCAGGCCTGATTTCGCTGCTATTGGATCGACGTCGAGACAAACGCAAACAAGGGCAAGATTCGGCAGATTTTGATCCTTCGGCGTCACCAATAGATTAATTTAAATCGGTAGGTTTACCTCATGTGGTTGGTGGTCGTAAATCCTAAAGCGGGCTTAGGCGCCGCGGCATCGCTTGCTACCCAAGTAGTCGGCTTTCTTCAATCACGCGGGATTTCATATCGAATGATTTCGCCAAATAGCGCAGCCGAAACAAGATCACTTGTTAGGGAGTCTCTGCAGAGTGGCCAGACGACCAGATTACTAAGCGTTGGAGGCGATGGCTTATTTCATCTGCTTTTACAGTTCGCAATTGAATTCAAAGTTGCTTTAGCAATAGCCCCTGGAGGAACTGGAAATGATTTCTATCGAACATTAGGTTGGTTTGATTACGAGTTAGCTAGTTACCTAGAACACCTGATTTCTACTGAACCAACTTTGGTAGATGTTGGTGTCGTCGATGGTGAGTATTTTGGCGCAGTTCTATCAAGTGGTTTTGATTCAGTGGTAAACGAACGAGCAAATAAGATGAAGTGGCCAAAGGGTCCAGCTAAATATAATGCAGCCATTGCTCTTGAATTCCCAAAGTTCAAAGCAATCGAATTTAGAATTTTTGCCGATGAGAAAGTATTAGAAGTCGAGGCCATGTTGATCGCGATCGGCAATGGTCAGTCCTACGGTGGTGGCATGCGAGTGTGCCCAAATTCAGATCTGCACGATGGTCTCTTCGACGTCATGATTCTGCATCCGGTTTCAAAATTAGAATTCATCAAGGTTTTTCCGACCGTCTATAAAGGCACTCATATTGAGCACCCGCAAGTTGAGGTATTTCGGGCGAGCCAGATTCGCATCGAGTCTTCAGCTGTGGCCTACGCAGATGGTGAACGTATCGGTCAACTGCCAGTTCAAGTCGAGTCTTTGCCGCAAAGCCTGCTAACTTGGCCCGCATGAGCGGCCAGGATCAACTTTCACCAGCCGAAGCTTACGCAGCTGCTAAGTCACGCGGTAAGCACGCAGTAACTCAGGAGTTTATTAATTCCTTTGAATTTGGTTTTGATGAATTTCAGATCCAAGCTTGCCAAGCACTCGAAGATGGCCACGGCGTATTAGTAGCTGCCCCGACGGGTGCCGGAAAGACAGTTGTGGGCGAATTTGCTGCTTATTTTGCTCTGAAGAACGGCAAGAAGTGTTTCTACACCACCCCAATTAAGGCACTTTCTAATCAGAAGTTTGCTGAATTCGTGGAGCGATTTGGCGAAGAAAAGGTTGGCTTACTTACTGGCGATACCAGCATTAACAGTGAAGCTGATATTTTAGTAATGACCACTGAAGTTCTGCGAAATATGCTCTATGCCGGTTCGAACACTCTGAATAATTTAGGCTGGGTAGTAATGGATGAAGTCCACTACTTGGCCGATAAATTTCGCGGGGGAGTTTGGGAAGAAGTACTGATTCACCTGATGGAAAGCGTGCAGGTAGTTTCGCTATCGGCCACTGTTTCTAATGCTGAAGAATTTGGTGAATGGTTAAATGAAATTCGCGGAAATACCACAGTAGTAGTTAGCGAAGTTAGACCTATCCCGCTTTACCAGCATGTGCTAATTGGTCAACAATTAGTTGATCTATTTAGTAAACCAGGGCAAGTAAACCCAGAGATTCTTAAACTGGAACGTGAAGCAATGCGCAAGGTTCATACCGACCGAAATCGTCGTGAACGCTTTGGTCAAAACGAAAGCCGGCTTTCAAGAGCTGACATTATTGAAAAACTAAATCGTGAGAATCTTTTGCCAGCGATTACTTTCATTTTCTCGCGCGCTGGTTGTGATGCTGCCGTAAATCAATGTCTAAATGCGGGACTTCGCTTAACTAATTCGGAAGAACGCGCCGAAATCACTAAGACCGCTCTGTACTACACCCAGAACTTGGCGGAGGAAGATTTGGCAGTTCTAGGTTTTGACCAATGGTTAAGCGCGCTAGAACGTGGCATCGCGGCCCACCATGCCGGGTTGTTGCCAAGTTTCAAGGAAGCGATTGAAGATCTCTTTAAGCGGGGCTTGATCAAGGCAGTTTTTGCCACTGAGACGTTGGCACTAGGTATCAATATGCCAGCTCGAACAGTGGTGTTAGAGAAGTTAACTAAATGGAATGGCGAAGCGCATGTGCCAATCACGCCAGGGGAGTACACCCAGTTAACGGGTCGCGCTGGCCGACGCGGAATTGATATTGAAGGCAACGCTGTTGTTCAGTGGTCGCCTTCAGTTGATTCAGCGACAGCGGCGGGCTTAGCGTCTACTCGAACTTACCCATTACGTTCTTCATTCACGCCTACCTACAACATGGCGATCAATTTAATTAGTCGCTTTGGTCGAGAGCGTGCACGTGGTTCACTGGAATCTTCGTTCGCGCAATTCCAGGCCGATCGCGCCGTGGTCGGACTTGATCGCCAAGTGCGACGTAACCAAACAGCTATCGATGAACTCGTTGAATCTGCGCAATGTCACTTAGGTGATTTCAATCAATATGCATCCATGCGCAGCGAAGTTAAAGAGCTCGAAGCACTTCTATCTAAGCGCGGTGGACGCAAAACATTTGATAATCGACAACGTCAACATCTCGAAGGTGAAATAGATCAAATTCGTAAAGCTTTGCGAAATCACGCCTGCCATGGCTGTAATGAACGTGAAGCACATGCGCGTTTGCAAGAACGAGCTGGTCGATTACGACGTGAAAATGAAGGTTTAACTAATCGAATCGAAAATCGCACACATGTAATTGCCAAAACTTTCGACCGCATCTGCGCAGTTCTAGATGAACTCGGATATATCGAAGGTGAAAAGCCGCTCGCTCAAGGAAAAATTCTGGCGAAAATTTATGCCGAATCTGATCTCTTGCTGACCGAAACAATTCGATTGGGCTTGCTTGATGAGTTAAATCCTGCTGAGTTGCTATCGGTTGTCTCGTGCATGATCTATCAGTCTCGCTCGCAAGAAGATTTAGCACCAAAGATTCCACATCAGAATGTGGCAAACGCGCTGGGTGAGATCGCTCATGTTTGGGGTCAGTTAGAGGAAATCGAAGAGAAGCACCAAGTTCAGACTCAGAAAGCGCCCGACCTTGGCTTTTGTTACATCTCCTACCGTTGGGCCAATGGCAACTCTTTAAATAACGTATTAAAAGGAAGCGACATGTCGGTCGGCGACTTCGTGAGGTCAACCAAACAATTAATTGATTTAATGAATCAAATCGCAGCCGCTAGTGAGAAATTGCGCCCGACTTGTCGCGAGGCAGTTAAGCGGATTGATCGGGGAGTAGTCAGTTATATGCTGGGTGACTTATGACTTTAATGTTGCTCGATAGCGCTTCGCTTTGGTTCCGCGCATACTACGGAATGCCAGACACCATGTTGGCACCAGACGGCACCCCAGTTAACGCTATTCGCGGCTACCTTGATATGACAGCTCGGTTAGTTGGTATCTACAAACCAAATCGATTAGTCGCCTGCCTTGATGGTGATTGGCGGCCAAGTTGGCGCGTAGATATTTTTCCAGCGTATAAAGCCAACCGGTTAGAAGAAGAAGGCGAAGAAGAAGTTGAGCCCGAAACGCTGACTCCGCAAATTCCAATTTTGCTAGATATCTTAGATCTTTTTGGAATCCCAGTAGTAGGCGTCGATGACTATGAAGCTGATGATGTCATGGCGACATATGCTGAAATTGAACGCGGGCCGATTCGAATTGTTACTGGCGATCGTGATCTCTTTCAAATGGTTGATGACAAGCGCGATATTAAAGTTGTCTACCTGGCTAAAGGCATTTCGCAACATGATTTGGTAGATATCAAATATGTTTCGGATAAGTACGCAATTCCGGGTGATCGATACGATTTATTTGCAATGTTCCGCGGCGACCCATCTGATGGTTTACCTGGCGTTAAAGGTATCGGCGAAAAGGGGGCTGCAGTTATTGCTAACAACTTCGCAACTGTTGAAGATGCGCTTGCTGCGGCGCATGAATCTCACACATCATTGCCGCCAGCCCTTGCCAAGAAAATCATTGCCGGCGCTGATTACTTAAGTATTGCGCCCAAATTAGTACGCGTTGCACGTGATGCACCGCTTCCTAAAGTTGATTTAGCTATGCCTAAAGCACCAACTGACTTATCAAAGCTCTATCAAATTAAGGATCAATACGGCTTAGGCGCAAGTATTGATCGATTAATTGCTGCTCTCGGTTGGTAGAACGTGTTCGCATTTTATTCTTTACTGAGCGGCCTCTTGCTATCGGCGGCATTTAAACCAATCGGGCTTTGGTTTGCAGCCCCTCTCGCAATTGCTTTGCTTATTCATTCGATTGAAAAATATGGAAAGAACTTTTACTCGTTTGGTATTTTCGCATTCGCTTTCAATGCGGCAGGTTTAATCTGGAGCAATAAGTACGTTGGCATTACTCCGTGGATCGCTCTGGTCTTGCTACAAATCCTTTTTTATCTTCCGCTGGGTTTCCTGAAACGGATAGGGGAGTCCTGGTATTTCTTCCTTCCCGTTGCTTTCTTGGCACTTGAGGAGTTGCGCGCTCGTTTCCCATTCGGCGGTTTCGGCTGGCTTCGCATCGGCTTCTCTCAAGTCGATGCGCCATATGCCCGGCTGGCTAGCGTCGGAGGAGTATCGCTGCTCTCATTAGCAACACTTTTATTAGGTGTAGCGGCATTTCAGCTAGCAAAGCGGGGAAGTGGTCTGACTCTCCCAGCAATTGCCATTGCTTTAACTCTTAGCGGAATTTTCGTATTACCAAATAACTCGCCTCGACAAACATTTCAGGTTCTTGCTGTGCAAGGTTCAGTTCCGAAACTGGGACTCGATTTCAACGAGCGAGCGACCGAAGTTTTTAATCGACATTTAATTGCAACCGAGAAAGCACTGACTAAAGGAAAGAAACCAGATTTAATTATTTGGCCTGAAAATTCAGTAGATGTAGATCCATTTAATAATCCAAAGGTTGGGTCCGCAATCGCCTCGTTAGTCGACAAAGCAGAAGTTCCATTAATCATTGGGGCAGTTCTACGCACTAATGGGCAATTACAGAATGCTTCAATTCTTTGGCAACCAAGAACTGGAGCAACTACTCGATATCTAAAACGACATTTGACGCCATTTGGTGAGGTAATGCCATTGCGTTCTGCATTGACATTTTTCTCTGATTTGCCCAACCAAGTCGAAGACTTTTCACCCGGTAAGTCAGCTGTTATCCATAAGGTGGGCCAGGCAAATATTGCTCCAATTATCTGTTTTGAATTGATCGATGATCGACTGATTCAAAGTTCAGCTAACCAGAGCAACCTATTCGTGGTTCAGACAAATAGTGCGACTTTTGCTAACACGGCGCAAAGCGCTCAACAATTGGCAATAACTCGAATTCGAAGTATCGAACATGCCCGATATTCAGTCAGCGTTTCAACAGTTGGAATTTCGGGAATTGTCGACACAAATGGTGTGGTTCGGAAATCTACGAAAGAGAACATCACTGCCAGCATTAACAGCGCAGTGGCGCTGAACTCAACCCGAACTCTTTATGATCGAGTGGGCCAGTTTGCGTGGGTTTTGGTCTTGTTGGTTGGCCTTGGATTTGGGGCTGCGCTTAACGTTGCCGCCCGCATGACTAAACGCCGATAAGTTACATTATGTTAACTAAAAGGAATTAGCCACTACCCCTTTTCAAGCGTAAATCGACTACTTCTTATTCAGCGTATTCAGCTATTGGTGTGCAAGAACAGATCAAGTTCCGATCGCCGTGAACTCCATCGACACGACCGACAGTAGGAAAATACTTACCGCGAGTGCCGATTAACTCACCCGAAACAAGCCCCTCTCGGGCTCCAGGCGTGGCGCCAGTGGTCCGGCTATAGGCTCGATCCCATTCAGGGTCCAAAACCGCCTCAATCGTATGAGGCGCATTTCTAAGCGCTGAACCCTCAACCATTACTTCACCTTTAATGATCTGGTCGATTTCGGCCCGAATGGCCTTCATGGCGGCAATAAAACGGTCGAGTTCGGCAATATCTTCACTCTCAGTAGGTTCAATCATGAATGTGCCTGCTACTGGAAAGCTCATTGTTGGGGCATGGAAGCCGTAGTCCATTAAGCGCTTGGCAATGTCATCGACGGTTACGCCACTGATCTTGGTGATCTCGCGGAGATCCAGAATGCATTCATGTGCGACTAGCCCATTGGCACCCGTGTAGAGAACTGGGAAATCATTTGTAAGTTTTCGAGCGATGTAGTTAGCTGAAAGAATCGCTACTTGGGTGGCATGAGTTAGTCCTGCGCCACCCATCAAGCGGATGTAGGCCCAACTAATTGGCAAGATGCTCGCTGAACCAAATGGGGCTGCTGAAATCGGACCTGGGCCAGTTACTGGTCCGGCTAAAACATCCATTGGATGGTTCGGCAAGAAAGGTGCCAAGTGAGCTCTAGTAATTACTGGGCCAACGCCTGGGCCGCCACCACCATGCGGAATACAAAATGTTTTATGCAGATTCAAGTGAGATACATCTGCCCCGAATTTTCCGGGTTGGGCCAAGCCAACCAAGGCATTCAAATTCGCACCGTCAACATAAACCTGACCGCCGGCATCATGAATCAAAGCGCAAATTCGTGAAATCTCTACTTCAAAAACACCGTGGGTAGATGGATAAGTAACCATCAGCGCAGCCACTTCCCCACTGTGCGCCGCAATCTTGGCTTCAAGATCTTCGATACTTACATTTCCTTCAGCATCGCATTCAATTACGACGACTTTCATGCCAGCCATAACTGCACTCGCTGCGTTAGTGCCATGCGCACTCGATGGAATCAAACAGATCTTACGAGCTTGATCGCCACGCGAATCGTGATAATTGCGAATAGCTAATAGGCCAGCGAACTCCCCTTGGCTGCCAGCATTTGGCTGTAGCGATACTGCGTCATAACCAGTAATTGCAATCAACCAATCACTTAACTCTTTAATTAACTGACGCGAACCGGCACTTTGATCAGCTGGCGCAAATGGATGCAACGAAGAAAACTCTGGCCAAGTAACAGCTTCCATCTCGGTAGCTGCATTTAATTTCATGGTGCAAGAACCCAACGGAATCATGGTGCGATCTAGCGCTAAGTCACGATCTGCCAAGGTACGCAGATAGCGCATCATCGCTGTTTCAGAACGGTTGGTAGAAAAAATCGGGTGGGTTAGGAACGAACTCTTACGAGTATTGCTGATGGCAACTTCACGAGCAGGTTGAGGAATGCTCACCCCAAAGATCTGACCGATTCGTGACAGGTGCTCAGTAGTAATTGTTTCGTCGAAGGAAATGCCAACCACATTTGCTGATACCTCACGCAGATTAATCTGTAGGGCTCTAGCCGTGCGATGGATTAGCGCAGCATCTTTTACTTCGATAAAAACTGTGTCAAAGAAATTCTTGGTCAGAACATTATGATCACTTGCCTCTAGGGCCTTGACCAACGAATCAGTTTGGGCATGGATTCGATTAGAAATAACTTTCAGGCCATCAGCGCCATGCCACATGGCATAAAAGGCACTCATTACTGCCAAGAGAACTTGAGCTGTACAAATATTGCTGGTCGCCTTATCGCGTCTGATGTGTTGTTCGCGAGTTTGCAGAGCTAAGCGAAAAGCTGGATTGCCATGTGCATCAAGGCTTTGCCCAATTAGTCGACCCGGCATTGATCGCTCTAACCCACTGCGTACAGCTAAGAAGCCGGCATGTGGTCCGCCGAACCCCATAGGAACGCCAAAGCGCTGCGCTGAACCAACAGCGATATCAGCGCCCCACTCCCCCGGCGGTGCGATCAATGTCAGTGCTAACAAATCAGTAGCCGCAATCAATAACGCGTTGCGTTCGTGCGACCAAGCAGCAAGAGATGAATAATCTAAAATTTCACCATTGGTATTTGGGTATTGAGCTAACACGCCAAATACTTCTTGGTTTGAAATATTAGTTAGCGGTTCGCTTGGATCAAATTCAACAATTTCAATTGCCAGCGGCTTGGCACGGGTAGCAACAACGGCCTTGGTTTGTGGATGTAAGAATTTATCGATTAAGAAAACCGCCGAATCGTCGCCAGTAAATACCCGACGTGCCAGTGTCATGGCTTCAGCTGCAGCCGTTCCTTCATCGAGCATCGAAGCATTAGCAATTGGAAGCGCAGTTAAGTCACAGACCGCAGTTTGAAAGGCGAATAGTGCTTCTAGTCGACCTTGAGAAATTTCTGGTTGGTAAGGCGTGTAGGCCGTATACCAAGCTGGATTTTCTAAAACGTTTCGTAAAATCACAGCCGGAGTAATTGTTCCGTAATATCCAGTACCAATAAAGGAATCGAAGACTTGATTCTGGTTTGCTAGTTTGCGAAGCTCGGCAATTGTTTCAACTTCAGAAAGAGCTGGTGGCAAAACATCTTTTAAGTGATGACCCATCGCAATATTTTCTGGCACTACTGCTTTAATGAAAGACTCTAAATCAGCATACCCGAGCTCATGCAGCATGGTTGCCTCTTGGACCGCAGAGGGACCAATATGCCGTGATTCAAAATTCTCGTGCGCGCTCATGCGATCTCACCTTAGATTTAAAATACCCGATCTATGTTGACCGGTTAAGGTGAGCAGAATACGGGCGATTACGCGCCTTTGCGCGCCCGACGTTGCGATAGCTCATCGTTATTTTCGCCACCGACTATTTGACCATTAACCTCACCTTGAAGGTTTGAAAGTGAACCTTCAACTTCGTGCCAAACGCGACCAACTGCAATTCCAAATACCCCTTGGCCACCTTGCACCAAGTCATACATTTCATCAGCACTGGCGCACTCATAAATCGAGGCACCATCTGACATCAAAGTGATTCGTTCTAACTCAGTAACGCCACGTCCACGTAAGTGATCTACTGCGGTACGAATGTTTTGTAGTGACACACCAGCATCTAATAAACGCTTAACAATTTTCAAAACCAAAATGTCACGAAAACCATACAGACGTTGAGTTCCAGATCCCCCAGCGCTACGAATGCTTGGTTCAACTAAACCCGTACGCGCCCAGTAATCGAGTTGGCGGTAAGTAATTCCAGCTGCAGCGCAAGCAGTAGCGCCGCGGTAGCCAATTTCGAAGTCAGTCTGACTCATGAGGGGGAACTCATTTCAATTGTTTAGTGGGGTGATCTAGTGGCTAAAGAGTATGAGTCGAAGTAGAGCGAGGCAATGACCGACACGGTTAAAACCTCTACTTTAGGTTTAGACTTTTACGCCTGATTACCCCTTGAAATCCTCTGGATTAATGCCTTCCAGGAACTCGCGAAATGCCTCTAGTTCGACGATCTGATCCCCCGAGTCGCCCTCATCTACCACAGCGCCTTCAGGAATCTCGATGCCTGCAGTATCTAGCAAGTCAGAGCTGGCCAAAATATTGCTCTGGGTTCTAAGGGCTAAAGCAATAGCATCTGATGGTCGAGCAGATAGCTGAACTAAATTGGCCAACGAATCGCGCATCTGCAGTGTGGAGTAAAAGACCCCGTCACGAAGTTCGTTCACATGCACCGCAACTAAACTGGCATCAAACTTCTCAAATAGCTGAGCCATTAAGTCATGCGTTAACGGACGCGGCGGCTGGAGTCCTTGCTGAGCAAAGGCAATAGCTGTTGCCTCTACTGCCCCAACCCAGATTGGAAGAAAGCGCGTGCCGTCTATTTCGCGCAGCAGAATTATTGGCTGATTAGATGGCATTTCGACGCGCACGCCGATGACCTCCATCGGAATCATTTCAGAGGACATTTAGTTAGCGGAAGCGATGTAGGCCGCTACGAACCAATGAGGCATGTAGTCGAATTGAAAGCGCTGCAATTTCCTTAGTTACTTCTTCGGCGCGAGCTTTTGACTCGGTGCTCTTTTGGCGAACCAATGGAGTAATGACTTGCTCGATTAAACCAATCTCGCGATCAGCTGCTGATTTAAATGAACGCATGTGTCGTGGTTCGATTCCAAATGCTGCCATCTCTGAAACCGCTTGGGCAATAGCCAGAGCATCAGCGTCATAGTGACGACCGCGAACTGTGATCAAGCCAAATGACTCGAGTTCGGTTAATTGGTCATCATTGATACCCGAGGATTTCAAAAGCTCTTCGCGGCTAAGGCGTAGGTCATTGGTATCGCCGAATGAAGACGGGGCGAACTCGCCATCGACAGTTGCCAACCCGAGTTGGGGACGAGGGGATGCGGCTCCCCCGGTAGCTGAAGGTTGTAGCCCACGGTCGATCGCATCAAGGTTTTCTTTGATAACACGCAATGGCAAATACTGATCGCGTTGGGCCAGTAGCACATAGCGCAGGCGATCCAGATCAGTTGAAGTGAATTTGCGATAACCAGAAGGGGTTCGCTGCGGATCAATTAGTCCTTCAGATTCAAGGAAGCGAATCTTAGAGATCGTAATATCCGCAAAATCACCACGAAGCTTATTTAGAACTTCACCGATGCTGAGGTATGCCCGTGCTGGAACGCTCATCTTATGATCTCCGTTTTTTCTTACTTGTTATCTGATTGGGAATTAGTGCTAGTACTTTTATTTCTAATAAAAACTAAGTGGAACTTTCCGATCTGAATCTCATCGCCAGATTTCAAGACAGCGGTTGTCGCTCGTTCATTATTTAAATATGACCCGTTAAGGCTGCCCAAATCTGTGAAGGTAAAGTCTTGATCACAAGTAATTGTTGCGTGCTTGCGCGAGACAGTTACATCATCTAAGAAAATTCCAGAATCAACTGCGCGACCAATTGTGGCTCCTGATTTGTTGATCATGAAGCGATTTCCGCGGCCGGCACCTTTAAGTACTAACAGAAGAGCAGTTGGCTCAATTGCTGCTAACACTTGCGAAACGACGCTTTGATTATCGGTATCTAGTGACTGAATTAAAGTATCTAGATTTACTTGACCGTCAACGACTGGTCGAACTCCTAGTGAGATGGTGGTGGTGACTTCGCGCTCTACTTCAGCTGCAGTCATCTTCACTCCCCCAATTCCAAGAGATGAAAGTTCGAATTACAACTTCATCCTTAACTGAAGGCTTACCCTATTTAGAGAGACAGGGTTAGGTCAAGCGGTGATTTGTCCGTATTCCGCTGGGGTCAGCAGATCGCTAGCGGCTTCTGTGAGTTCGATTTCTACTAGCCAGCCTGCGTTATAAGGATCAGAGTTGATAAATTCAGGTGAATTAGATAGTGAATCATTGATCGAAATTACTTTTCCAGTGACCGGCGCAAAGATTTCAGAAACACTTTTAGTTGACTCAACCTCGCCACACACTTTGCCGCTAACAATTAAATCGCCAACTTTAGGTAGCTGCACATAAACAATGTCACCCAAAGCGCCTTGCGCAAAGTCAGTAATTCCCATCGAAACAGTGCCCGCAGTTGCCAAGTCGCGTACCCACTCGTGTTCTTTGGTGTACTTCAAATCTGCTGGGATGTTCGACATTTCGCGCCTTGTCTCTGAGTGGTCTTTTGAATTTAATCGAAAAGAATTATGGGCGAACCTTAGTACGGGGAATCGCATTTATGAAGTATGAAAAACCCGTGAATAGATAGAGCGCAGTTCCCCAGATGGCAAAAGCCCAACCTAGAACGAAGGCAATTGTGCCTATCCAAGAAGCCGATAGTGCCAGTAGTAAGAATGGGAAGGCATACAAGAGATTGAAGGTGGCGGCTTTGCCCAGAAAAGTGACTTCAATAAGCGGTCGTTTCGTGGCACTTAACCAGATTGAAAGCAGAGCCAGAATTAGATCCCGCCCTAAAAGTGTTGCGATCAACCAAAGTGGAATCGCATCACGCAAATAAAGCGCGATCAATACCGCCAAGATATAAAAGCGATCAATCGTCGGGTCGGCGATCTCGCCAAAACGAGAAGTCTGACCCCAAGCTCTCGCTAATTTGCCATCAAAATAATCGGTAGCTCCCCCGACGGCCAAGACGGCAATCGCCCAACCGTCAGCTTCCAAATCAAGGGCTAAGTAAAGAAAGAGCGGGATTCCGAGAAACCTCAGAAAAGTTAAGGCGTTAGGAATTGTCAGCATTACTCTTTGTCGCGTTCCTTGACTCGGATCGCCACCATCACTGGAGTGCCTGGGAAGCCAAACTCTTCGCGTAAGCGGCGCTCGATAAAGCGGCGATATGAAGCCTCGATCCAGCCACTTGAGAAGATCACGAACTTAGGTGGGGCAATGCCGGCTTGGGTTGCGTAGTAAATTTTCGGTTGTTTTCCGCCACGAACTGGTGGTGGTGTTGCACCAATTAAAGCGCCCAGGAATGAGTTCAACTTCGCCGTCGGAACACGTTGTTCCCAACCGCCTAAAGCTGTGCGAAGTGCTGGCGCTAAACGATCGCGGTGCCAACCAGTCTTGGCCGCAACATTTACTCGTTGCGCCCATTCAACTTGATCAAGATGGCGATCGATTTCTTTATCCAATTGGTCGCGTCGATCTTCATCCACTAAATCCCATTTATTCATCACGATCACCATGGCTTTTCCAGCTTCTTCAACCATGGTGATAATTCGCAGATCTTGTTCGGAAATCGGATTAGATGCATCAAGAACAACAGCCGCAACTTCGCAACGCTCTAACGCTGTCTGTGTTCGAAGCGTTGCGTAGTAGTCGGTACCACTTGCTTGATTAGCTCGCTTGCGTAACCCAGCAGTATCGATGAAACGCCAAACTTGATCACCGATCTCAATTAACTCATCAACTGGATCGCGAGTTGTGCCCGCGACATCATCGACGATTGAACGAGTCTCGCCAGCGAGAGCGTTCAACAAACTTGATTTACCAACATTTGGTCGACCGATTAACGCAACGCGACGGTATCCATCTTGAACTTGTGCGCGGCCAACTTCTGGAAGTTCAGCGACAATATGATCAAGTAAGTCACCGCTGCCACGACCGTGTAGAGCTGAAACAAAATAAGGTTCACCTAAACCAAGGTTCCAGAGCGCATAAGCATCAGATTCTGCGCCTTCATCATCGACTTTATTAGCGATTAAAATTGTTGGTTTCTTAGCTTTGCGCAGTTCGCTAACCAAGATGTCATCTTCATCGAGTGCGCCAACTTGAGCATCAACAACGAAAGCCAGAACATCTGCTTCGCGCATTGCTTGTTCAGCGCCAGCACTAACTTGAATTGAAATTCCATCTGGCTTTGCTTCCCAGCCACCAGTATCCATAACGATAAACCGGCGACCGCCCCATTCGCATTCGTATTGAACGCGATCACGGGTAACGCCAGGGGTGTCTTCAACGATTGCTTCACGTCGACCGATGAAGCGGTTAATCAAAGTTGATTTTCCAACGTTTGGCCGGCCCAAGATTGCGACAACTGGCAAACCGAGTAATTCACGCTGCTTTAACAACTCCCAGATGCGATCGACAGTTTCTTCTAAGCTCAAATGTGTTGAGTCAATAGTCAGGGCATCTGGCGCTAAAGCAAGTGGCGAAACTTCGCGAGTTGAATCTAATTCATCGCGACTGCTCAGAGACTGTGCGACATTTTCGATACCTTGAACTGAATTCTCTTGCGCATCACGACGCACGGCTCGTGCCGTTAGGTCAGCGGTTAGATAAATCTTTAACGCCGCATCAGGTGCGACGACTGTTGCGATGTCGCGACCTTCGACCACGATTCCGCGTTTTGAATCAGAAATAATCTTGCGTTGTAGCTTTAAAAGTTCGGCGCGCAGTTCGGGCATGGCTGCGAATTTTGAAACGTTTTCGGTGATTTCGACCGTGCGAATTGCATTGGTAATTTCAGTATCGCCGGCAAATAATCGCGGCTCAAGCGGATCAACGACAAATCGCAAAGGTGATGATTTAAGTGCTTTCAAAACCGCACTGGCTTCAGTTAGATCATTTTGCAAAGCAAGCCAAGTCAGACCACGGTAAAGAGCGCCAGTATCTAGGTAATCCCAGGTGGATCGCATCGCAACTGACTTTGAGGTGCTCGATTTACCCGAACCACTAGGGCCATCTATTGCTACAACTATGCCCATAATGACCCTTATTCTACGTTGCTTACAGCGTGAGGCTTTACCTAAATCTCATCTTCGCAATTGATATTAACCAACCGAGTGAACGTTCCAGCCATCTTTAGTTAAGAATTCACTCAATCGCCCAATATCTTCAGGTGCAATTGCTAGCGTAATGACGGCAGTTAATTGACCTGGTGAATGTTCTAGAGCGAGATCTTCAATATTGACTTCAGCTTTTGCGCAAGCATTAAAGAGCGATCCGAGTTGCCCAGGACGGTCATCAATAACAATGGGCAGGTAGCTATATTCTCTGGATTTGCCGCCATGCTTGCCTGGAATCGCACTCTTTCCAACCCGGCCGGCAGCTACCAGTGACTCCCATTTCGCTGGGCCGCTGGCCGCAGAAATCAGATCCGAAAGATCACTTTGTAGACTTATCAATAATGGCAATAGAGCCGCTTCATTCGCAGCCAATATCTCGCCCCATAGTTTTGGATCCGAACCAGCAATTCGAACGGTATCTCTCAAACCGCCACCGGCAAGGGCTAGAGCTTCTGGGCTGGAGCCTGCAAGTTGGGCTGCCATAAGCGAACTCGTGATTTGCGGAAGATGCGAGATCAGAGCTACCCGCTCATCATGATCCTTTGCGCTCATCTCTACTGCTTGCCCTCCACAGGCAGCAATTACCTCGAGCACCATCTCCTTTGCCGCCACTGAAGTTTCGGGGGTAGGCGTAATGACCCAAGCGCGATCTAAGAAGAGATCGGCGCGGGCAGATACTGCGCCACTAACCTCGCGTCCAGCCATCGGATGAGTGCCACAGAACCTATACAAAAGCCCTTCTAAAGTTGATACCTCAACTAAAGGTTTTATCTTTACGCTACCAATATCCATAAGTATCGCTTCAGGGTTTAAGGTTGCCTCACGCTCAATAGCCGTTTTAAAGGCCGACGGAGGGGTTGCGATGATTACCAAGTCAGGGTTTTCAATTCTCCCGGCCTTTACTAGGTCATTGGCCAAAAGTTCCGCACTTTGATCAATATCAACGAATAGAACCGATGCCCCTGCTGCCTTTAAGGCAAGCCCGATTGAAGTGCCGATGAGGCCCGCGCCTACGATACGAACAGATTTTGATTTCACGAGCAGCCCCTTATTGGGCTAAATCTTTGCGCAGAGCTGTAGCGCCATGAAGGTAGATGTGGCTTATTTCGTTCTTACTTTTATCGCTTTCAACATGCATTAAGACCCGGATAATTCGGTCAAGTGCTCCGGTCACATCGATCTCGACAGCGCAGATCAATGGCGTGCCAGCGAAACCAACATCGCGAGCCGCGGCAGCTGGAAAATCAGCAGTTAAATCCGGGGTTGCTGTCATCAAAACTGAGATCACATGATCAACTTCGAGGTCATTAGCTTTGAGCATGGCAGGCAAGAGTTCACGCACACCATCACCGATGGCCACGCTTGAATTCACGCTCACCTGCGTAGCGCCTCGAATTGCTCTTAAAACCATGGTTAAGGGTACCTTGAAGTACCATTTTTTCGTTTTTAATAGGAACGTGTTTAACGTTAAATCTACTTAACCACTAATCTAGAAACCAATCTCAACCGGAAATTTTGGCAGGAATAGCTCAAATCTAGAGTGAGCATGATTGTCGATAAAGATACAGGTGCTGAGCTTTGCCCGCGTATACTCAGGGTTATTATCGACAAATATACATAAGATTTTCCGTAATATCGACATATAGAGAAATAGATATCTACATAATATAGATAAATAAATTAATTACTTTAAATCTAAAGCCTTCTGTATATTTAACAATTCTTGCTCATTGAGGTCTCGCCAGCGTCCTTCCGGTGTGTCGCCCAATGAGATCGGTCCAAAGTTTGTTCGGATCAATCTAAGGACCTCTACCCCGACCGCCTCCATTAGGCGACGGATGATGTGATACCGGCCTTCATGAATTTTAACTTCGATCCAGTTGGCTGAGAGTTGCTTAAAGCTAAGCACTCGACCCATGCCATCTTCGAGCTCTACGCCCTTTAAAAGCACCTTATCTACCCCTGTTTCCAGGCGTCCTTCGAACTCAATAATGTAGGTCTTTTCGAGCCCGAATGACGGGTGAGTTGCACGAAAAGTCAGATCGCCATCATTTGTTAGCAGGATTAGGCCTTCTGAGTCCTTATCAAGGCGTCCAACATGAAATAAGCGTTCCTTGCGAAGATCAATGAAATCGGCCAAAGATGGGCGACCTTCTGGGTCATACATCGTTGACAAAACACCTTTTGGTTTATGAAGTACCAAATAAGACTTAGTCAGAGATCGTTTAATTGTCTCACCATCAACTGCTACTTCATGGTTATCTGGGTCAATCTTTGCGCCTAGCTCTCGAACTGGGCGTCCATCGACGGTTACTCGACCATCGGCTATTAGTTCATCGGCGCTACGGCGGCTAGTGATTCCCGCATCGGCAATTATTTTATTAAGGCGCATCTCGGCCATTTGGCTATCTCCTCGACAGTCAGGTTAAGGGCGTAAAGATACCGCCTCTCCCCTGTCTTGGGCTAATCGGTCAGAGAATCAAGAATCTCATCTAGGCGATCAAGGTCTGGCAGGTAAGGAGCCAAGGCCGGAAGATCTTCTAGACTGTTTACACCAAGGCGCTCTAAGAAGTAGCTGGTGGTCTTGTAAAGAATGGCCCCGGTTTCGTGCTCGATGCCAAATTCTTCAACCAAGCCACGGGTGATTAAGGTCTTCATGACCGCTTCAACATTTACGCCTCGGATAGCCGATACGCGTGCACGGCTAACAGGTTGGCGATATGCGATAACGGCCAAAGTCTCTAAAGCAGCCTGCGTTAGGCGATTCTGCTGGCCATCTAGAACGAATTTCTCAACTGCTGGCGCGCAATCTGGATGGCTGTAGAAGCGCCATCCCCCAGCCACCGCGCGCAGTTCGAAGCCGCGCCCTTCATATGATGTGGAGAGGTTCTCAAGGGCAGCTACGACTTCATCTATCGTCACGACCAACACAGATGCCAAGGTCAGCTCGGTAACCGGCTCATCGACGACCATCAGGATGGCCTCGATTGAACGCTCAAGTTCTACATTAGACATTTTCGCCCTCGCTATCTTCTAAAACCACTGGAATATCAAACTCATCAGAGACTTCAACCTCGCCAGACTCGCTACCAATCCAGCTGATCTGAAGCTCACCTAGCGCTGCCACCTGATCAAAACGAAGCACGCCTTGGCGATATAGATCAAGCAAACTCAGGAAACGGGCCACGACCACCAAGGTGCTGCCGGCATCAGAAATAAGGCTGCGAAAGCTCAAAGTTTTAGATTTACGCAAAGCCTCAACCACGCCTTTAGACTCCTCAGCCACGCTGACAAGTGGCATATGAAGGTGCTCGATTGAAACTAAGGCCGGTGTCTTTGGAGTTAGAACTCGGTCGGCAATGGCCGCAAAGCGCTCTGCGCCCACGCCAATTAAGACCTCAGGTAACAGCGCAGAAAGGGCTGGATCTAGGGCCACAACGCGCGGGAAAGCCTTATCTTGCAGGGTTATGCGATCGCCAAAGGTGGCTGCAATCTCCTTAAATGCGCGATATTGGAGTAAGCGGGCAAAGAGTAAGTCGCGTGCCTCAAGGAGTGCGAGATCTTCTTCATCTTCAACTTCACCCGAAGGTAATAAGCGAGCTGCCTTAAGATCAAGCAAGGTGGCAGCAACTACTAAGAATTCGGTGGCCTGATCTAAGCGCCAACCTTCACCAGATAGTTCAAGGGCGCGAATGAAGGCGATAAATTCATCAGTTACTAGGTTCAGGGAAATTTCAGTGATATCGAGTTTGTGGCGTGAGATCAGCTGTAAGAGCAGATCGAAGGGGCCATCGAAATTGGCTAAGTGAACGCTGAATTCGTTGCTGGGTGCGCTCGGTTCGATGGCATCAGATGCGACATCGATTCCTGCACTATTAGTGACCGGCGTTTCCACGGGTGAACACTACTTGCTCGAGGGGCTATTCGATGCGTAGGCTCACGCACCTAAGCAGAAAGAGGTTTAACGCTTGAACGCTAAATCGACAATTGAAGAGGATGTGGCAACTACTGCCAACCTTTTGGGAAAGACGCCTAAGAACTTTCGAACTCCAGCAGCCCCGCAAGATGGACTGCCAGCAAAAGTTATTGCGCTTTTCAACCAAAAGGGTGGCGTTGGCAAGACAACTTCAACCATTAACTTGGGCGCCGCTTTAACTGAACTTGGTCGCAAAGTTTTACTAGTCGACTTCGACCCTCAAGGCGGTTTATCACTTGGTCTAGGCGTTAATGCTCACAGCTTGCCGCTAGAACAAACTGTTTATTACGCACTCATGGATCCAACTGCAGATGTTGATCAGATAATTTTGAAGTCATCGGTACCTGGGCTCGATTTCTTGCCAGCAAACCGTGACTTAGGAACAGCTGAAACCACACTCGGTGCTGAAATTGGCGGACAACAGTTTCTTAAGCGCACCTTAAACTCATTGAAAGATCGCTACGACGTTATCTTGATTGACTGCCAGCCGACAATGGGTCAGTTAACCATTAACGCACTTGTCGCAGCTGATGAAGTGATTGTTCCACTGCAATGCGAGTATTTTGCGCTACACGGCTTTATTGAACTAAAGGGAAACCTCGATAAAGTTAAGAATTTCCTTAATCCAGATTTGAAGTTAATCGGAATCTTGGCAACTATGTATGAACGCAAGACCGTACACAATCGCGAAGTTCTAACCACAATTCTGGAAAAGTATCCAGAAGATGTTTTTGAAACCATTATCGCTAAAACAATTCGTTTCCCTGAAACAACTGTTGTCGGCGAACCAATCACAACATATGCCAGCTCTTCAGGTGGCGCTAATTCATACCGACGTTTAGCCCGTGAACTAATTGCCCGAGGAGGCGCCCGATGACCCGTAGAGCTAGCTTGCCAGGAGCCGATGAACTCTTCCGCTCCAACTCCCCCGCTTTAAGTGCAGTTCGACAGAGTGCTCCTGAGCCAGTGATCGAAGCGCCAACCACTTCGGTAGCGCCAACTCGTTCATCGAGTAAAAAAGGTGTTCGTTCGATTCCTCGTCGCCGCGTCACAACTGTTGAGAAATCCCCCAGTGGTCGCGAGCGTCATGACGAAAAAATAACCGTGTACTTATCAGCAGATGAACTTTTCGATCTCGATCAAGCTCGTCTAATGCTCCGCGGAGACCTTGGTCTAGCAGTAGATCGCGGCCGTATTGTGCGCGAATCAATCGCCGTGATTGTTGCTGATTTAGAAGCTAAAGGCGATCAAAGCATTCTTGCTCGCCGCCTACGAAATCAGTAGTTTCAACAATGTTTCCTTTACTTCATACATAGCACTATCTAAGCCAAGTTATTTAATGTAAGTAAACTGACGTTAATTTGGTTCATTCACGGCGTTAGACATGTGCTAGATACAGTAGTAACGTCTAATCTGTGAACACGAAAAAGCGAATTGAGTGGACTGGCGACACTTCCACAGTTGCTTTCGTCTTTAGTTTTGTTGGCGAGGAGAATGCCGAAGACATCAAATTCCCTGCGTACCAGGCTTATGAAAAAAGACATCCCGGGGCACTCGATAATCTTTGGATGCACTACAGCGAAAATGAAGATGCTTGGAATTCCAATGAAGTCGATCTAAATGACGAGCAGATCGAGCAACTCAAGGTTTATATCGCTTGTGTAAATGATTGGTATGAATCCGAGTTGAAGTTTTTCATGGCTATGAACTCTCGATGGTACATAAATAATCAATTAACAGAATGGAATCCTGCCGATAAGGCGGGCTTGGCAGAATTCTCAAATGCCGATGATTGGTGGCGATTAAAGAATAATTCAAATAGCATCGTTTCGGATGTTATCGACAGAATCGACCGCGTACTCGGTGAGGATTCCTACTTGCTGAACAAGCTCTCAAATTTAACTTACGATGAGGTTCTTGAGATCTTCTTTGCGATATTTATTAAGTCTGCTCCATATAATTATGAACTTATGCAGTTCACCGACGATGAAGATGATCTTGATATTCCCGATGAAGAACTTGATGGAATAAACAAGTTTTTTTCCTCCAACGTCCTTCTAATCGACTTCAAGAACGCCTCTGATCGATATCGCAGCGAGAACTCAAAGCCCTAAAAAGCCCAATACATATTCACCTAAATTTTAAATCTTTTGCTTATTCAAAATAAAAGGTTGGCGTATTCCCTATCGCGCTCTCGGGTGCGCCGAACTGTAACTCTCGCGAATTTTATCGATCGTGATCAAGGTATAAATCTGGGTAGTGGTCACCGACGCGTGACCAAGTAACTCCTGAACCACGCGAATATCAGCTCCGCCATCCAAGAGATGCGTCGCATAAGAGTGACGGAATACGTGCGGCGAAACCTTGCTAGTAATTCCTGCTCGCTCAGCAGCCATGAGCACAATCTGCCAAGCGCTCTGACGAGAAATACGAGTGCCTTTTTGATTTAAGAACAGTGCGCCATTCATCGAGCTCTCTTTACGACCGGACTTAGCAGCCAGATCTGGTCTGGTGCGGACCAAATAATTATCGATGGCAGTTACTGCAAACTTTCCCAATGGAACGATGCGTTCCTTGCCACCTTTGCCGCGAACTCGAAGCGTCGTAATCTCATCGCCGCTCAAATTTGATTTCGCAAAGTCACTTAAATTTATGCCGATCACTTCACTTACTCGAGCGCCAGAGCTATACAAAAGCTCGAGCATTGCATGATCGCGCAGAGAAATAACATCGCCTTCTCTAAGACCTGCATCGATTAGCGAGGTTACTTCAGAAACTGTAAGGGCTTTAGGCAGACGTCGGGCAGATTTGTTATGAGAAATTTCAGTAGTTGGATCAACGATTCCATGCTCGCGATTTTGATATTTGTAAAAAGTGCGTACCGCGCTCATGATTCGATTAATGCTAGCCGGTGCTAATTCATTCGCTTTCAAAGAGCTTTCGAAAGCAGTGATATCCGAGCTGCTTACTGCGCCCGTATCAACCGATTGCGCATCAAAGTACTCAACCAATTTTCGTAGATCGCGCTCGTAAGCAGCAATTGAATTTGCCGCTAGTCCTCGCTCGATCCGTAAATGATCGAGGAAGCTATTAACCGATTGGCGAAAACTCATAAGCATGCGCCTGCGCGACGGCTTGATAACGCACTTTTCCGCCGCTGATATTCAACCCTTTTGCTAACGCTAGATCTTTGGCAATAGCGCTTTCCCAACCAAAATTAGCCAGAGCTAGCGTGTATGGCATGGTCGCGTTCGTAAGCGCATATGTTGAAGCAACTGGAACTGCGCCAGGCATGTTTGCCACACAGTAGAAAATGGAGCTATGAACTTTAAATGTTGGCTCGGCGTGTGTTGTTGGTTTTGAATCTTCAAAGCAGCCGCCTTGATCAATTGCGATATCAACTAATACTGAGCCATGTTTCATTCGTGAAACTAGTTCATTGCTAACTAGCTTAGGTGCCTTTGCGCCGTGAACTAGAACAGCGCCAATAACTAAATCAGCTTGTAGTACTTCGCGTTCAATCGAGGCATGAGCTGAGAATAAAGTTTTAATACGGCCGCCATAGAGTGAATCAATCTCCTGCATTCGCGGGATAGAACGATCAAGCACGGTTACATCAGCACCCATTCCCATCGCAATTACAGCTGCGTTAAGACCCGCAACTCCCCCGCCAATTACAACAACCTTGCCTGGTGTAACTCCGGGAACGCCAGGCAACAGAACACCACGACCACCATTTGGTTTCTGCAGCGAATAGGCACCAACTTGAGTTGCCATCCGACCAGCAACTTCACTCATCGGCGCAAGCAATGGCAACTGACCGTCTCGCTCAACGGTTTCATACGCAATCGCTGCGCAACCACTGGCAATCAGAGCGTCAGTGCAAGGCTTTGAGGCTGCTAAATGCAGGTAAGTGAAGAGTGTGTGGTGCGGCTTGATTCGTGCGTATTCAATTTCGATTGGTTCTTTAACTTTCAAAATTAATTCAGCCGTGTTCCATATTTCATCAGCTGTTGCCAAAATTTTCGCACCATGCGCAATGAAGTCCGCATCAGTAATCGCTGACCCTATGCCAGCACCGGCTTCAATAAATACTTCATGACCTGCGCGCACTAACTCGCTAACGCCATCGGGTGAAATTGCCACTCGTGACTCGTGGACTTTAATCTCTTTAGGTATGCCGACCTGCATGGCTAATCCTTAATTGGAAACTATTTCTTTCCAGCAATTGCCGCAGCCACCAAGCCGGTGAATAGCGGATGAGCTTTTGTAGGACGCGAGCGCAGTTCTGGATGCGCCTGTGTCCCCACGTAATAAGGATGTACCTCTTTAGGTAATTCGACAAACTCCACAAGGTTTTCTTGCTCGTAGATTCCTGAGAAAATAAGGCCAGCACTCGAAATTTGATCACGGTACTTATTATTTACTTCATAGCGGTGGCGGTGACGCTCTGAAATCGAGGTTGCTCCATAAACTGATGCTACAATTGAACCTGGTGTTAGTTCGGCTTGATACAAACCTAGTCGCATTGTTCCGCCCATATCGGCTTGACCAGAGACAATTTCTTTCTGGCTAGCCATCGTAGCAATTACATGAGTGCCCGATTCTGGATCAAACTCAGCGCTATTGGCATCGGCAATTCCACCAAGATTGCGAGCTGCTTCAATCACCATGCACTGCAGACCTAAACACAGACCTAACGTTGGAATTTTATTCTCGCGCGCAAACTTAAGCGCTCCTAGTTTTCCTTCGATACCGCGAATTCCAAATCCACCAGGAACGCAAATAGCATCGACATCGCTAAGCATTGCTCTTGCGCCCGCGTCGCTTTCACACTCATCGCTAGCAATCCATTTGATATTGATTTTGGCATCGTTGGCAAAACCACCTGCGCGAAGCGCTTCACTAACTGAAAGGTAGGCATCAGGCAGGTCAACATATTTTCCAACTAAACCAACTGTGATCTGATGCTGTGGGTTATGTACTTTCTCAAGCAGGGCATCCCAGACGCCCCACTCAACATCGTGGCACTTAAGACCAAGACGAGAAACGACATATGAATCAAGGCCTTCGGCATGTAAGACTTTTGGAATGTCATAAATTGATGGTGCATCGACGGCAGCCACTACTGCAGCCTGATCAACGTCGCACATCAACGAAATCTTACGTTTAACACTCTCGGGAATCTCGCGATCAGATCTAAGCACAATCGCATCAGGGGCAATTCCTATCGCGCGCAGCGCAACAACACTGTGCTGAGTTGGTTTAGTTTTTAATTCTCCAGATGGGCCGATATATGGAACTAAGGAAACATGCAAATAGAACACATTATCGCGACCAACTTCTTGGCGAATTTGACGAGCAGCTTCTAAGAATGGCTGTGATTCAATATCGCCAACCGTGCCACCGATTTCAGTGATAACCACATCGATGTCAGGCGCTGCCATAGCGCGGATACGTTCTTTAATTTCATTAGTGATATGCGGAATCACTTGCACGGTCTCACCCAAATATTCGCCACGACGTTCGCGCGCAATTACTCTGGAATAAACTTGGCCGGTAGTCACATTGGCAGATCCATGCAGACTGGTATCAAGAAAACGCTCATAGTGCCCGATATCTAGATCAGTCTCAGCGCCATCATCTGTTACAAAAACCTCGCCATGTTGGAAAGGGTTCATGGTGCCTGGGTCAACGTTTAGATATGGGTCAAGTTTTTGCATTGTGACCCGCAGGCCACGAGAGACTAATAATCGACCGAGTGATGAAGCGGTGAGTCCTTTGCCAAGTGATGAGGCGACTCCGCCAGTTACAAATAAGTGTTTAGTCACATGATCGCTCATGGGATACAAACCTATCAGTAAATTCCTACCGCCCTAACCGTTTGCGCGCATTGCTAAGAGTTCAGCGGCGTGTTCTTGCGCGCTAGCTGAATCTTCTAGGCCGGCGAGCATTCGAGCAATCTCATTTATTCGTTCGGCTTCGGCGAGTTTGTTGACACCGCTAGCCACAACACTGCCATCACTACTTTTCTTAACCACGAAATGCGAGTCTGCCCAAGCCGCAACTTGAGGTAAATGCGTTACGACAATTACTTGGGCATCTTTTGCCAGAAGCGCCAAACGACGACCCACTTCGATCGCGGCCTTGCCACCAACGCCAGCATCAACTTCATCGAAAATATAGGTGCCGACAGGTTGCACTTTTGCCAGAACAACTTCTAGCCCCAACATAACGCGAGACATTTCGCCACCAGATGCGCCTTTTGCGATCGGCACGAGTGGGCCATCTTTATGTGCCTGTAGCAATAACGTAACTTCGTCGCAGCCATTCACAGTAAAATCAGATTCCTTTAACGCGCCGGCATAATCAGGATGACTGACCTGAACAATTAAGTTTGTGTGCGGCATAGAGAGTGCATGAATTTCTTCGCTAACTGCTGTTGCCAGAGATAGCGAAGATTTACTTCGAGCGGCTGATAAATCTTTTGCATTTGTTAGCAGTGATTTCTTTACACCGACTAATTCTTTCTCTAGCTCAGCGATTAGCTCATCGCCACCAGTGAGATCTGCCATTGCGCCCTTTGAACTTTCACCGCGAACTATGAGGGAGTCTAAATCCATGTCGCCAATTGCATATTTTTTGACCCAAGAGTTAAGCGCCGCCTTGCGTTCCTGCAGCGCACTTAGTCGATCTGGATCAGCTTCAAGCGATGATAGATAAGAGCTCAAAGTCGAATTAGCATCGCCCAGCAAGAAGAACGCGTCGGTTAAGTTGCTAAAAACGCTTTCAATCTCAGGATCTTTGGCACGTACTGAATCAAGAGCTTTGCGGGCCAAACCAAGCGAAGTCAGAGTGCCGTTCTCTTCATCCTCTACTGCGCCAAGTGCGGTGGTGATCGCAACTCGGAATTCTTCGACCGAACTTAACTTGGAAATCTCAATCTCAATCTGGGTTAACTCGCCATTTTTCGGTTTTAACTTATTAAATGCATTTGTGAATTCAGTTAGTTCAGCTATCTCGGCATCGCGCTTGCTGGCAGCGTTTTTTAAGGTGGAGATTCGACTTTTAAGACCTTGATAGTTTGATAACTCCAATTGATATGTGGCTAGGACTTTTTGCATTCCAGAACCGGCATACCGATCAAGAAGTTCGCGTTGTTTTGAACTTTTGGTGATTTGTAAATTAGCTGCTTGTCCATGTATCTCGATTAACTCAACTGCAAGCTCTGCTAGCGTTCCAGCCGGGATCGCGATACCGCCGGCCATTGCTTTGCTCTTTCCATCACTATTAACATTTCGCGTAAGAATTAATTCATCGCCCTCAAGATCGGCGCCTTTTTCACTTGCACTATCTGCAATCTCTTTGGTAACTGCGAATCGGCCACTCGCAACTAACCGTTCTTGACCTGTGCGAACAAGGGCGGCATCACTTTTGCCGCCTAAAATTAAATTCAGGGCAGTCAAGACCATAGTTTTTCCGGCGCCTGTCTCACCAGTTAAAACTGTTAGCCCCGGTTCAAACTCAAGTGTTGCAGATTCAATAACGCCAAGATTCTTAATAGTGATCTCACTTAGGAAAGAGCGTTCACTCACCGCGCCATCCTTCAACCGGTAACTTGAACTTTGCCACTATGCGATCTGTGAAGGTAGTTGCCACAATGTGTGAAAGAAGAATCTTGCTGGCATCGCGGGTAATTCGAACTTGATCACCTTTAGCCAATGGGAATTTACGTAAAGCGTCAGCTGAAAGCAGCGCTTCGTCAGATTCAATTTCAACCACAATTTCAGATTTTGGTGAAATGACCATGGGTCTGGCGAAAAGGGCATGAGCTGAGATCGGCAACAGAACAAGTGCTTCAACTTCTGGCCACAGTACTGGCCCGCCAGCACTGAATGCATATGCCGTTGACCCTGTTGGGGTTGAGGCGATCAAGCCATCGCAGCCCCAGCGCGACAGTGGGCGACCATCGATCTGAACAAATAGTTCAACCATCGTGGTGTGCTGACGTTCGACTGTTACTTCATTTAGCGCCCAACCAGCACTAACTACTTTGCCGCCACGTATAACTTCGTAAGCAAGCACCATTCGAGAATCAAGACCATAACTTTTATCAATAACAGACTTAGCAACTGCTGTGATTTCTGGGCGAATAACTTCGGCCAGAAATCCAACGTGGCCAATATTGATGCCAAGCAATGGAATATTGCGCTCGCGAGTTAATTCAGCTCCGCGCAAGATAGTGCCGTCACCTCCGAGGACTACCGCGATTTCAACGACGGGTAAATCTTCTGATGCGCTGTTTGCAACACCGGTGATCGAAACATCAGAGATTGTGAACAAATCGAAACCAGCATTTGAAAGCAAGCCGGCCAGGATGTTGGCAGCTTCAACTGCTTCAGTTCGAGCAGGATTAATAACTAAAACTGCTGCGCGCTTTTGATTCATTATTGCGGGCCAATCTCAATCGCACGATCAAGTGCTGCTTCATCTATGGCAGGTGCCCCACGACGTAGCCATAAGAAATATTCAACATTTCCCGCCGGTCCCGGCAATGGGCTAGCTGTAACGCCAAGAGTTCCGAGCCCAACATCGTATGCCGACTCGGCAACTTCAATAACAGCTGCCTTGCGTAGTGCAGGATCGCGCACTACCCCGCCAGCCCCTAACCGTTCGCGACCAACTTCAAATTGTGGTTTAACCATTAAGACGTATTCAGCTTCAGGTTTTGAAACTGCAGCTAGAGCTGGCAGCACTAAAGTCAGTGAAATAAAGGATAAATCAGCCACTACGAGGTCAATCGGATCGCCGACTAATTCACCAGTTAAGTGACGAATATTTGTACGATCAAGAATTACCACTTTTGGATTCTGTTGAATTTCCCATGCCAGTTGTCCATAACCAACGTCTGCGGCCACAACACATTCAGCGCCGCGACGCAACAACACATCGGTAAAACCACCAGTGGACGCACCCGCATCTAAACAGCGTTTTCCTTCGACTTTAATATCTGTAAAAGTATCTAACGCACCCGCTAATTTATGTCCGCCGCGGGAAACAAAATCATCACGATTGCCAGCAATAGTTATGGAAGTTTCGGCATCAACTTGAGATGCTGGCTTAGTAGCTGGAATTCCACCCACTAAAACTGAACGAGACTCAATCAAATCAGCTGCATGATCGCGCGAACGCGCTAGTTCGCGACGAACCAATTCAGCATCGAGTCTAGTTTTCATATGTGCGAAAATTCCCAGTTAGACCGTTAAGTCTTAGAGCCCATCAATCGAAGTTAGAGCTTGTTGCAATTTTTGAGCAAGAGCCTCGTATCGTTGGCCATGCTCGCCAACCTCTAGCGAATCAATTTCGCTCAGTTCAAGTTTTACTTCGTCCACAATGTTTACTTCCTGCTGATCCATTTACTTGCTCACTTTCTTGGCAACACTTTTCTTGACTGCAGATTTTTTAGCCGCTGGCTTCTTGGCTGCGCTCTTCTTTGCAGTCGCCTTCTTGGCAGCTGCTTTTTTCGGAGCGGTCGCTTTCTTTGCAGAAGGTTTCTTGGCGCCAGATTTAGCGACAACTGACTTTCCACCCAACTTAACAACTTCAGCGGCTAAAGCTTCAAACTCTGCGCGCTTTACAAAACCCATGCGAAGTACTGTGGACTCAACCTCTTCTTCAATTTTTAGCTTGACCGCTTCGCCGCTCTCGCGAACCCAGGCATTTACTGAATTAGCGATCTCTGCTGCTGACTTCTCATTAACGCTGACCTTGTTTATATAGGTGCGCAATGAATCGAATAGATCGTTAGCCATCTCGTTTACTCCTCTACTGCGGCTGCCAGCTAATGCCAGCAAACTCTTACCTCTAGCCTACCTTGCGTACTTTTAAGCGCAATTAGAGCAGCCCGGAATAGCACTTAGAGTCGCGTGATCTCGCTGGCATCTATCTGCCAACGACTGGCAAGACCTGTAGCACCTCGCCAGAAACGTCGTTTTATCGAACCTGAGACTTCAATCCACTCCTCAGGTTTCAACGAGCTAGCGCTGCGCCGTAGTTTTGAACTCCAGGCACTGATATCAATTGTGTCAAAACCTAGCTCGTCACTTCGCGCTATGATGATTCGAAACTCTGCAACTTTGTCGCCACTGGGTAACTCTTTCTCAACGGCTATCGAGGAAACGCGGCCTCGCAATAAAACATCATTTAGCGCCAGTGTTTAATCCAACTCAACTGCTGCTTCTTTAATCGCTTTCTTGCTCAACTTCTCTATTACGGTCATCAAAGACTCCTTAATCGAACTTGGAGTTGAATCTTCTATTTGGTGGCTGACAAATGGACCTAGCGAAGATATTGAGCTGTGGACAGAACTATTCCGCAGCCCGATCTAGCGCATCAGTGATTTCATCGCCGTCAATTTCGGCACATTTATTAAACCACTCTGTGGCCTCGATTTTGCGACCCGCGGCATGTAGCGCATCGGCATATGCATAACGTAAGCGCACTGCCCATTCTTCACCTTCAGTTTTAAGCTCTTTACAAGTTAACGTAATTACCGCTGCATCTAATTCGCCTAGATCTCGGCGAGCACCACTTGCAACAATGCGCATTTCTATTTCGCCAGCTTTATCTAAGCGCTTTACTTCAGAAGAACCAGCCATGTCGAGCGCCTTTAGTGGGCGACCTAAACCACGTTCGCAATCAGCCATAACTGGCCAAGCTGAAACATCTCCGGAAATTCGATTGGCTGCGCGCAATTCCTTTAGCGCAATTTCATAATGTCCTGCGCGATATGCGGCATATCCAGCACTCTCGCGAACTACTGCTAGCCGACCGGCATGGTGAGCTGCTGCAACGCCATGCTTATGTGCGCGTTCTGGATCCTCATCTGCAAATAAAGCGATGCAAACTAAGTGTCTGGCAACGACTTTAGCGTTCTCAGCAGAAAGGCTTAATAGCTCTGCGCGAGCAGTCTTTTCAAGTTCTTCACCCGTAACATCTTCTGGAATATCTGGTTCAAAAATTCTCGGACGTAATCGTGATTGATCGCGATCCATAGGCGTTGGGCGAATACCGCGCGGATCATTTACATCGCGCCCTTCGCGATTTCTACCTGGTGCACTTGGTCTAGACGATGAACCACCGCGCGCTGGTAAATCTTCACGACGTCGATCCGCATTTGGTCCCGATGGACGCGATGAAGGTCTACCTGAATCAGGCCGTGCCGGACGACCACTTGATGATCCACCAGATGATGGGCGACCGGATGATGGGCGGCCGGAATTATTTGGTCTACCTGAATTTCCGCGACGCTCTTCCATGTACCCATTCTCTAATCACTATTGAAATTTAACTTGTTTAACCACTCGTTTTGAAAAAGTTTCTTAAAAAATATTACTCGGTAACTTTGTCGAGAAAATAAAAAAGGGGCGCTCGTGAAAGCGCCCCTTTTTATAAAAGAAGTCCGGCGACGTTCTACTCTCCCACAAGGTCACCCGTGCAGTACCATCGACGCTGAGAGGCTTAACTTCCGGGTTCGGAATGGGACCGGGTGTTTCCCTCTCGCTATGGTCGCCGAAACGCTA
>CAMCXZ010000003.1 GCA_945883725.1 Bifidobacterium breve
AATGCTTTTGATAGGGCACATCGGATTTTCTCAAAACTTAAATTCATTCTTCCGCAGGAGAATTCTAGAAAAGAGAAGGTTATTGGAATTAATGCTAATCCGATTGATCATCGGCTGAGGCAGGATAGAAAGAATGCGCCAGATATCTCTACACTTTTTAAATATCTTGACAAGGACTTAATAAACTTTCCTCTGAATCCAACTTCAAGTGCACACCACTTGGTTATTGCTGCGACTGGTGCTGGTAAATCGCACTTGCTTTCGCGTATGGGTGCATGTGCTCTTGATGCCAATTGGCGAGTGGTATTTATTGACTTCAAAGGTGGACGTCAGGAGAGAGAATTATTTTCTGCAATTGGCTGTGACACCATGAAAACAAAGCCCATAGTCAAGAATTGGCCAGGTGATCCAATTGATCTATTTCGTGGGAGCAAGGAAGATATAGCCGATCGCATTACTGGTTTTCTTCCAGCACCAACGCAAAGTGATGGAGATTTTTATCGAGCAAGAATGGTCAGAGCCCTTTGGGCAGTAATTGTTTACACATCTGCACCAGCACCTACTAACGTTGATGAAATCTTAACTCGCGTTAGAAACGGCAATTCATTTGCAGAAAATCCAGAAGATCGTGCCATTTTCGCACAAAAGGAGAAGGGGATTCCGGTCGGTGAGGTTATTTGCGGCAGTTTGGCAAACTATTTATCGCCACTCTCTGGCGTAGGACCACGAGCCACTCACTCAGGATTTAGTTGGAGTGATCCTTGGGAAACTGCTGTTTTTAGTTTGGATGCAACTAAAGAATCTGATCTAAGAATTGGTGCTGCTATTTTGCATGATTTTGATTCTTGGCTACGAACATCAATGCGACAAGATAATCCAAAGCCAATCCTCTTTGTCGTCGATGAAGCAGGAGCCCTCGGAAGAATTAACACAACTCATACGCTTTTGAATCTTGTAGCCCGAGGTAGAAGTAGCGGAGTCTCAGTAGTTATTGCTTCTCAGACGTTAGGAAGTCTTGGTCTTACCGGGGAAGAGTTGCTTAACACCGGACCAATTAGATGGCTTGGCCAGACTCCATCGCCACAAGAAATGATTGATGCGACTGGAACTAAACATGTTGTTGAAACAAGTTATGGCGAAGGCGATCTGGGTTGGAATGGCAAACGATCTGGTCGTGCTCAACGGGCTTATTCAGTCGACCCCGACGTGATTAGAGATCTTCCTAAGTTCTACTGGAATATAAGTGAAGGCGGCAAAAACATATATGCCTACGTGCCCCCGCTGGATTACCGGGACGGACTCTAGAAATCGGAACTCCCCACTTTTTGCTTTATATCCAGCAAAAAATGGGGAGTTCAATAAATTCAGTTTGATTCCAGAGCAGTCCCAGTCATTCTCTCCAAAACACCTTGAGTGTTTCCCACATACATTTCCCAAGTAGTTAAATAACTCGCATGACCTGCTGTAGTGGAGATGTCTGTTATGAGCTTCTTTTCATTTACCAAATAATAAGTACAGAATACGTGTCGAAGAGAGTGAAAATTCCAAAGATACTTTCCGCTGCCATCCTTCTGCCAACCAGCAATTTCTTGAGCAGGTCGGCGTACTCTTTTCCCAAAACTACTAGGACATAACCAGCCACCATCCTGATTTGGAAATAGCAGTTTGCGGGTACTTCCATCTTGTAGAACTGGAGTGTTAGTCATTTTATTCAACTCATTGATCCGCTTCTTTAAATTTGCCTTTAGCTTGTAGCCACTTGGAGTGACTTCGGGAAATACAGTTTCTCGCTGTGTATCCCATTTTGGAAGTTGTCGCGATTTATGGCCTCCATTACTGAGACATTGATAATCAACCTTTATTACTCTTTTATTCAAATTGATATCAGTTAAATCTAAATCGCAGATCTCACCGAACCGTAAGCCTGAGTATGCGGCCAAATTGAACATCAATTCATACCACCAGATGTCAGTTACCTGAACGGCTGCTTTTGCTACTTTAGATACCATTTGATGAGTCGGTATCTGACGACTATCGACATGAAGTTTGCTCTCTCCCGCGGTTTTCGTCTTTCGCTTCGCGATTTTGTTCAAATCACTAAGAAGCATGTCTGAGTTCTGCAGAAGCCACCCTTTGGCACAACCCCATCGAATGAGCGTTGAGAGAGAAGCAGCTACGTGATCGCGTAAATCTACTGTTTTGCAGGATTCAATGATTTTCACTAAGTCCGTATTTGTTAATTTCATACATTTCTTGTCGCCTACAGCTTTGAGGATGTGATTCTTGAAAATAGATTCCTGACTACTTGTGTGTTTAATCCCCCATTCAGCTCTGCTACCAGAATGAACTTTTGTCTTTTCTTTCACAAACTCAGTAATCATTTCGGAGACTGAATTGTGAGGAAGGTTTCCTACATTGTTCCTAAGAAGTACCTCAACATCAGCTGCTTTATCCAGTGCCATCCTCTCAGAAGTGGCCGTTGTATCTCTCAACTTTCCTTCTTGGTCTACATAGGAAATCCTCCAGTAGTTTTTGCCTGGTTTTGGTGCGTAAATTCTGATTCCAAAATCAGTTGTGTATTTTGCTTTATTTTTTTTATCAATAGTCATTACTCGCCCTTTCTGAAGCGCACGCCATTCATTACAAAGACCTTGCCTTTTGGTGAGATCTGTTTTTCTCTTTTAGGTTTTAATGAAGATTTTCTTGAAAGTAACCACTGTTCGAATTCGGTGGCTTCCCACCTCAAATTTCGAGAATTGATGGCAATGGGAGCCGGGAAGGAGGGTTCGTGTATCAGGGCGTAGACCGCCGAGCGACTAATTCCCAGCCTGGCTTGGATATCTCTAACTTTCAGTAACTCGTTCATTACGAGAGATAGTGCGAAGATGTGAAAATTCTGCACACGAATTTTTGAGTCTTTGGGAAAGTCTTTGGGAAAGACCATTAGCGGTAGGTCGCAATTAGAAAAAAATTGCGTGATAGTATTGATTAATGCTGGTGTCCTCGGCCGGAGTCGAACCGGCGACCTACCGCTTAGGAGGCGGTTGCTCTATCCACTGAGCTACGGGGACCTGCATTAATAGGTGAAATCTACCTTCCCATAAGGTTGGCAGATCACGCTCATAAGGGTAGCCTCGGACTTCTACCGAGATGGAGTTTTTTCCTCATGAGAGGCCAACAATGAAAGCGCTAGTAATAGGCGCTGGTGGCGTCGGTAGAGCAATTGCCAACATCGCATCCCGCAGAAGTTTTATCTCTTCTATGGTTATTGCGGATCGTAATTTTGCTCGAGCCGAAGAAGCAGTCGCCCGCGTCAAAGATGCCCGTTTTTCTGCAGCTGAAGTTAATGCTGCCGAACTAGAAGATATCCGTGCGTTAATTCGCAAAGCTAAGCCCGATGTGGTGATCAATGCAGTTGATCCACGTTTTGTAATGCCAATTTTCTTGGCTTGTGAAATTGAGAATACTAATTACATTGATATGGCGATGTCGTTATCGCGCCCGCATCCGCATTATCCAAATACTGAAACTGGCGTGAAGTTAGGTGACGAGCAATTCGCACGTGACTGGAACTGGGGTGAGCGCGGCATTTACGCACTCGTTGGCATGGGTATCGAACCCGGCATGAGCGATGTTTTTGCTAAGTATGCATCTGACTATCTATTTAATCGTTTAGATTCAGTAACTGTTTTTGACGGTTCAAATTTAACAGTTGAAGGTTTTGATTTTGCGCCTTCGTTTTCTATTTGGACAACCATTGAAGAATGTTTGAATCCGCCACTAATGTGGGAAGACGGTCGTGGTTGGTATACAACAGAACCATTTAGTGATTTAGAAGTATTCGATTTCCCAGAAGGTATTGGGCCGGTTGAATGTGTAAACGTTGAGCATGAAGAAGTTGTACTTATCCCCCAGAAAGTTGATGCGAAGAAAGTTGCCTTCAAGTACGGCTTAGGTGCGCAATTCATCACAACGCTAAAGACAATTCACATGTTGGGCATGGATCGCAAAGATACGGTTGATGTCCAAGGTGTTGCAGTTTCACCACGTGATCTATTGGCAGCTGCTCTACCTGATCCAGCAACGCTTGGTTCGCGCATGAAGGGTAAAACTTGTGCTGGGACTTTGGTTAAAGGGTTAGATAAAGAAGGTAAGCCGCGCGCTGTATACATGTACAACGTGGTTGATAACGCATGGTCGATGGAAAATTACGGAGATCAAGCAGTTGTTTGGCAGACCGCAATTAACCCAGTTATTGCTATGGAGCTAATCCATAAAGGTATTTGGCAGCCAGATGGTGTTAATGGTCCAGAGTGGTTTGATGCAAAACCATTCTTAGATCTGCTCGAGGAATATGACAGCAGTTGGCATATCCGCGAAGAATCAACCGATGGAATAGTTCCTGATGATGCGGCTTCGCTCGCATAACTGAATTGACGGAGATCATGAGCAATCAAGGTAAGTGGGCACTAGTTACTGGCGCTTCTTCAGGAATTGGCGAAAGTTTTTCGCGCTTACTTGCAGAGCTTGGTTTTAACCTTGTTCTAGTTGCTCGTGATCTACCGCGCTTGAATGAGCGCGCTGCTGCGCTAGAAGCAAACTTTAAAGTTAAGACCAGAGTTATAGCTGCCGACCTAGCTACAGATTCTGGATGTAAAACAATTGAAGATTTCATTGATGCCAATGAAGTTGAAGTATTAATCAATAATGCTGGTTTCGGAATTAATAAATCATTCTTGGTAAGTGATATTGCTGCGGAACAGCAGATGTTTGATGTTTTAGTTCGCACCCCGATGCGCTTGATGCATGCGATCTTGCCCGGCATGAAAGAGCGTAATTCTGGCACGTTGATTAATGTTTCATCCGTTGCCGCCTGGATGGCGGGTGGAACTTATAGTGCGAGCAAGTCTTACTTAACTGTTTTAACTGAATCGCTGCATGCTGAATTAGCTGGTACGAATGTAAAAGTATCCGCACTTGCTCCTGGGTTCACGCGTACCGAATTTCACCAGCGTGGCCGCATGAAGATGAATGGTTTGCCAAATTTCATGTGGCTTGACGCTGATGTGCTCGTGGCAAAAGCTTGGTCAGATGCGCAAAAAGGTGAGGCGGTTTCTGTTCCTGGCTGGCAATATGTTCTTTTGAGTTCGTTCTTGCGCTTTGGGCCAAGACCGCTAGTTCGCAAACTTGGCATGAACGTTCGTGTCCGTCAGCGCAACAAGTAAGTTCTCACACCAATTTCGCAGGCATTTCCCGCGTTACAGGCAGGTGCTTCTAATCTGTTTCGGTAAGATTGCCACATAATCTATGGAGGTCAATATGTTACGTAAGGTTTCTACACTCTCTATTGCTGGGGCGCTTATCGCTGGGATGCTGATTTCAACACCCGCATATGCTGCTGTTAGCAATGGCTCGACCTGCACCGTAGTTAATAAGACCACCAAGGTAGGCAAAATTACTTATAAATGTGTAACTGCGGTTAAGTCCACTGTCAAGCTTAGCGGCAATAATGCCACAATTTATATACCAGCAACTGCGTCAACTAAGAACGCCAAGAAGTACTACTTAGCTAATGATTGCATTACCAAATCAGCTTTTTACGCGATATCAGTAAAAGACCTAGCAACTCTTGAGAAAGATACTGCAGAGGTAAATCTTGAAATTGATGCTCAAATTGCTGATCTGAATAAATCTAACGCGAGTACGCAGACCCAGATCGAAGCTCTAACTAAGGAAAACGCTGATATTGCCCTCAAGATTAAAGAGAATGAATTAGCTTTAACAGAGAATAAACAGAAAGTTACAGACTTAACTGCCAAGATTGCAGGCATTACGAAACAAATTGAAGATTTCACAGTTACTTTAAATGACTCAAAAACAAAGCTGGCAGCGCTAAAGGCTGATACAGCTAATGCTACTAAGAATGCAGCCAATATCACTAAGTTATCTACTGCAATTAGCCAACTATCAAGTGCTATTAATTCGTTGAAATCTTCTAATATATTTACAAAGCTTCAAATGCAATCACTTAGTAATTCGGTTAGCGAATACACCACTATAATTTCGCAGTTTAAGGGCACAATCACTAAGAATTTAGCCACGATCGAAAGTTCTAAAGAGCTTGGCACCTCTGTTACAACTCTTAATGAAAATAAGAAATTATCGTCTAGCCAGTTGCTACAAGCAAAGAGTGCGCTTGCGCTGACAAAGAACTCGCGTGACCTACTTTGTCGCTTAGGTAAATAAGTAATTAATTAGCAGAATAGGGCTGGCTGGGTAACTCTGGCTAGCCCTATTCTTTTCCCCTTTCGCAAGTATTTAAAGTTTTGAGATGGATGCCTCTAAGTTTTTCCGAATTGGCAGCTTGGCTTTTGTTGTGGCTACCTTTATTTTCGGGTCAAGCACAGATCGACCTGATTTTCTTAATGATCTAGTGCTTTATAACAGTGTTTCGCTGGGTTTATTGGTTTTAAGTATCTTTGCGCTTAAGGCTGAAGATTTACGTACTCGACTTTCACTCGAATTAGCGCTCTTTTTCTGGTTTTCCGGCTCTGTAATCTCTTCATTAACTGCCGTTTACTTGCTTCCGAATAATCTGCAAGTCATCTCTGATTTTCTCTACCTCCTCTTTTACCCCTTTATATTTATTGCTATCCCCCGTCTACTGCGTACAAATATCTCTAGCACCATACTTGAAAATATTGATGCTGCAATCGTTGCACTAGGTGTTAGCGCTCTTGCTACGGCTTTGCTCATGAAACCAGTTTTACCGAATTACAGCAGTGACCAATTAAAGACATTTTTTGCTGTAATTTTTCCAGTTGCTGACATTGTGCTAATTGCATTAATAATTTCGCTAAACCCATTTCAGCGGATTAACTGGCGAAACTTTATTCTCTCGCTTGGTATTTTGGCATTTGCAGCCGCAGACTTTATAAATCTTTGGTTGAGTCGTCACGGTAAATATAAATTTGGCAGTTGGACTGATTCACTTTGGTTGATGGCGCTATTTCTTATTGTCGAATCAATATGGCATAAACGCGATGAAGATGATTCGCGAGTGCCAACACATCCAGTATTGATTGCTGTCGCAGTCCTATTCAGCGCGATACTTTTGTCTCTACTTGCTCTAAAGCCAGGATACTTGCCAGGATTTATTGTCGGTCCAGCAATCGCCACCCTATTTCTAGCTTTTATCCGAATGGTTGTTGCGCTTAGACAAGCTCAAGAAATTGGCACAGAGCGAACTTTGGCCCGCACTGATGAATTAACTGGCTTGCCGAATCGACGAAAATTTATGGCTGAGCTAATTGAATTTTCTAACACACAAGGTGCGTTATTACTTCTTGATCTAAATGGATTTAAACCAATCAATGACCGATACGGCCACGAGGTAGGTGATCAACTGTTGCGCGCAGTCTCGCAACGATTCCGACGCTCATTACCGAGTCATTCCACGCTGGCGCGGTTGGGTGGCGATGAGTTTGGCGCCCTGATTTCAGGTGACTTTGAAAGCACGATGGAGGCTGCTTTAGCGCTTCATGCCAGTGCTAGTTACCCATTTTCGATAGCTGGTGAAACGATAATGATTGGCGTCAGTGTTGGTTTTGTAACAAATGATGGTACTCGCGACATGATGCATCGCGCAGATCAAGCAATGTATAAAGCTAAACGCGAGGATCTAGGGGTTTGTCAGCTTTAATTTCAGCAAGGCGTGCGAGTGACTCAATACGCTCGGCAGCATGATCCACAATTCGCTCTGCATACCCATTGCTATAACCATCTAGATACAGCCAAGGTTCGTGAATTTCAGCTGCTGATAAGTGTGCCAGCTCTGGCACAAACTTTTTTATGTAATCTCCGTCGGCATCAAAACGTTTGCCTTGCTCAATTGGATTAAAGACGCGGTAGTAGGGTGAAGCATCGGTGCCGCAACCGGCTGTCCATTGCCAACCATGTGAATTAGAAGCAACATCATAATCAATCAGATGCTGTCCAAAGAATCTTGCGCCGTGTTGCCATTCCAGATGTAAATCTTTAACTAAGAATGAAGCAACAACCATACGTGTGCGATTATGCATCCAGCCAGTTTGCACAAGTTGTCGCATCGCGGCGTCGACAAACGGGTAGCCGGTCTTGCCATCGCACCAGGCGCTAAATTTTGAATTCGGTTCTTCATACCGCATCTCTTTGAAACGAGGTGCGTAATAATCCCAAGTTGTATGCGGGTTATGATGAAGTACGTCAGCATAGAATTCGCGCCAAGCAATTTCTTTGCGGAAAACATCATGCGCTTTACTATCGCCTAACTTTGCTAACAGAGTTCGTGGGTGGATTTCGCCCCAACGTAAGTGCGCACTTAAACGACTAGTGCCATCAATTCCGGCAAAGTTGCGATTCTCATCGTAGATATCTAAGCCTTTACGTTGAAATTCTTGCCAACGATCAAGAGCTACGCTCTCGCCGGCTTCTACATCAATATCGGCGCTCCAGTCAGGAAAATTACGATCGCCAGCAAGTGGCTCAGCGGCATTGATTTGCTTAGGTTTTGCAGCTGGTGCGCGCCATCCATGAGTACACCAAGCACGATAGAAAGGCGTGTAAACGCGATACGGGGTTTCATCACTCTTGCGTACCCGCCCAGGTGCAACTGCGTAAGAACTACCACTATGAATTAACTCAATTCCATTTTCGATTACTTTGGCATCACGCGCAACACCATAAGGTGTGTAATCAGTACTAACGTGAACTGAAGTTGCGCCATACCGACTCATGACATCCTTTAGAACCTTACTGGGGTCGCCTGAGATGACAAGTAATTTCTCACTTAACGAAGTGTCAAGAGCTCGTAAACTTTTTGCCAAGTAAGCCTGGCGATTCGCACCAGCCTTATTAGCAACCTGGTCGTCCATTATAAAGAGCGGCACGATTTCATCAGATGCTTCGATGGCAGCCAGTAGCGCTGGGTGATCAGAAATACGCAAATCACGGCGGAACCAGATAATTGCTCGTGAACTCATGGCATTATTCAACCACTATGGAGTTAATTAAGAGGTATCAAGTTCGCGGCGTACCGGGTGAGGTCAGCCGAGTTAATTCGGCTGACCGTATAGTGGACTTTTGGATTCCTCATGGAACTACCCGGCATTTATTGATCGCACATGATGGCCAGAATGTGTTCGATGGCAGGACCTCAACTCATCGTCGCAGCACATGGGAGATGGCTCAAAGCGCGATTCGGGTATCTGAAAAACTTGGCACTACCCCACCAGCCATTATTGCGATCTGGCACGGTGGCAGTAAGCAAGATGAACATGGTCGGGCAAAGGATTTATCTCCGCAAAGGTTATTTCAAGAAGATGTTCCCGTAAATTTAGCTAACGTAGTAAAAGCTGACTTAACTCAATTACGCGGCGATCGATATCTGAATATGATTTTTGATCAAATAGTCCCCGAAATTCTCAGCGCTTATGAACTTGAAATCCCGGTCTCAAATCGCGCAATGATTGGCGCAAGCATGGGTGGCTTATCAACTCTTTACGCTGGAATTCAACGTCCTGAGCAGATCAGTGCATTACTGGCACTTTCTCCACATTGGACTATCGGTGGCAATCGCTTGGTCGAGCGTACTGTTGAAGAGCTACCAAAGCCGGGCACGCATAAAATTTGGATGAGCCGCGGAACAAAAAGCCTAGATGCCGATTACAAACCTTTCCAAGAATTGGCTGATCACTTAATGAAAGATAAGGGTTATCGAATCGGGCAGGACTTTGTATCTAAGGTTTATGAAAAGACAAGTCACAACGAAAGATCTTGGGCAAGTTATTTAGACCAAGTTTTAAAATTTTGGCTAGCTTAAATTATTAATTACTAATTTTGTATTTAACAATTTTTGAAACTGCAGTTTTATTGGAAGCGTTCCTTAAAACTGAGACAATCTCTAGATTAGTTCCGTCTGGGTATTTCTCTGGATCGATAAATACGCGGTATAAACCAGCTGCTGCAGTATCACCTTTAACTGTGCGATGATCAGAGGTTCCAACATTTTCCCAACTCTGACCCTCTGCGCGGACCAAAAATGTTACTTGGTTATATTCATCGCCCCTTACGCTTGAGCTAAGTTCGATAAAGTCATCCATCGTAAAGTCAGGGCGCGGTGCATTCATAGTTACAGCAGGTGCCAACTTTGCCTTAAATTTAGCTGCAGCTTTGAGAACTACATAACTCTTACTACCAACTTTTACCGTTGCGTTAGCGCCGGAGACCGATGAGGAAAGAGCGGCACCAAGAATTGGTGTCCACTTAGAACCAGTAGTACTAACGTTGAACTTAACTTCCTGGGCAGTATTGCCGGCATTAAACACAACTGCATATTCTTGACCGTTTAAATAACGAGTGACCACAAAAACTCCTGCTTTAGCATGGCGAATCTGCTGCGTGCCTGAACGAAGCGCAGGGTTAGCTTTAATGACTGCCTGCATCTTTGTTATCTGATCTTCAAGTGGGTTTTGGAGATTAAAGGAGCTACGGGTGCCAATAGGGCCTGAACCAATGCGATTCTCGTCTTGCCAATAGGAAACTTTGGTAGCGAACATGTCTTGGCGCGCAGCCTTATCTCCGCCTCTACCGATCATGCCCTTTTCGTCACCATAATAAAGAGCTGGACCACCGCGCAAAAGGAATAGCAGCGCATTTGCTACTTTTGATTTCGCTAGCGCATCGGCATCATTTTTAGATACATCATCAATAAACATTCCTATGCGACCCATGTCGTGATTGCCTAGGAAAGTTGTTAGCCCATATGCCGATGTTGTCGATGTTGTGTAGAGATCGTCAGCGTTAAAGAGTTCTACTAATTTCTCTGCCTCGGTTCCTCTAGTGATAAAACGAGACACTGTGCCTTGAAACCCAAAATCTAAGATGCCAGGAAAAGATTGTTCTCTGACAAACATGGCGGTTTTGCGCGGATTCCCATCATATATTTCTCCATAGATTGGAAAATCATTTTTCCCGGCAGCTTTAGCTACCTTTAAAATTGCTGGGATAAATGCTTGCCAAAATTCAGGATTAACGTGTTTCGCGGTATCGATACGAAAACCATCAACACCAAATTTAGTAATCCAGGTACTCCAAACATCGATCCAGCCTTTTACAACTTCTGGTTTTTCGGTAAATACATCATCTAATCCATAGAAGTCACCATCTAATACCGAAGTGCCGGACCAATTGGAATTACCACGATTATGGTAATTAGTTAGGTCATTTAAAAATGCTGGTTTCTTTATATTCGCATTAGTCGCATCAACCGATGGTTGCTTAGCGAATGAAATCTTGGCATCTAATTTAGGAAAAGGATCCTTCCCGGCCACAAGTTTTAGTTCAAATGGATTTCCAGCTGCGTCTAGATAAGGGAAATCATCATGGCTAACGTAAGAATTGTTATCAGCATATTGAATTACATCTGCAGTGTGATTAACCACGATATCGATAATGACTTTTAAGCCAATTGCATGAGCCTTAACCACGAATTCTTTAAAGTCATACTCGGTACCAAAATGCGGGTCAACAGTCGTGAAATCTAAGCCCCAATAGCCGTGATAAGCAGCTGAATTACCCTGTACTGCTTGCTGCTTAACGGGTGGGGTCACCCAAATCGAAGTAAAACCCAGCTTCTTAATACGATCGAGGCTGTTTGTAAGGCCTTTAAAGTCGCCACCATGGAACATGCCGTGATCAGATGGATCAAAACCTGCCTCATATGCGCCGGCTTTTAGGCCCCCGTTGTCATTTGAACTGTCGCCATTTGCGTATCGATCAGTCATGACAAAGTAGGCAGATTCATCACTTTGAGCGCCTCGAGCGATATTTGTGGCAAGAGCTGCGATGTTTTCAGCCGCCGAGCCGCCAGTAATTGAAAGCCCCAGAATTGCCAAAGTAATTACCGCTATAACTTTTTTCATTAGGCAACTTCCCAAATAGCGGTTAAGCCATTCCTCGATTTTAACTTCAAGCGCGAACCATTCGCTGCAGGACCGAAGTGAGTTCCAATAATTGAATACCCGTACTTGCTTAGATCGACATCAACTTTAGTTTTATCTCGTGCTACCAGAATAAGTAAATTTTGGTCGACAGCTTCGCGCAAGAACAGTAAATGATCATCTTGCACATCAACCCAACGCAGACCACCTTCGATTAGTGCTGGCGATGTGCGGCGTAACTTAACAAGTTCTTTTACTGACCCTAAAAATTTATAATCCCAGTTGTGAGCATCGTCCCAAGTCATGGTGCGGCGAGCATCTTCGCCCGAAACACCTTCCAGACCGATTTCATCTCCAGCAAATATAGATGGCACTCCCGGGTATGTAAGTAATAACCCCATGGCTGCCAAGTGCTTCTCTTTATCGCCGCCAACTACATTGCGCATGCGTGCGGTGTCGTGCGAATCAAGAAGCGTCATGCTGTCAATCAGATTGCGCCACGGAATTGAAGAGCTAAACACCGTCATTGCTTTAACAAATTGCGCACCCGTTGTTTTAGGAATTGCAATTGGTAAACCGTGGAATCCGCCAGATTCAAGGTTTGGATTGTGATTAAACCAAGCCCAAAGTGGCCGCATGAATCCGTTGTAATTCATGGTGCCATCCCAGCCAGTACCATCTAAATCAGTTGGCCACATATCGGCATTTTCAGCTACTAACCAAGTATTTGGCTTCATTTTATCCATTGCGATACGAATATCGCGCATAACTTCATCATGTATATCAGCTTCGCGATAACGGCCAGTTTGATTACCGACATCAATACGCCAGCCATCTAGGCCATATTTTGGTGATAACCACTTTTGAATAACTGAGTTCTTCGCTTCATAAAATCGCTTACGCAACTCGGCGGAGGCAAAATTTAACTTAGGCATCTGCTTGACGGCATAGAAAGTGGCGTAACCAAATAGCGTCTTCTTATCCCAATAAAAAAATTTATTCTCTTTCGAACTCTTATTCTTCTGAGCCGTTAAGAACCAAGGATGTTCATTGCTACAGTGATTTGTGGTGATATCGCCCAATACTTTTATCTTGGCTTTCTTGGCTGCCTTCATAAATTCAAAAAAAGCTTTATCGCCACCTAACAGCGGATCAATCTTGTCAAATGAGGTTGCGTCGTAACGGTGACAAGATTTCGAAGGAAAAAATGGTGTGAAATAAATTCCATTAGCACCTAATTCGATTACATGATCTAGGTTCTTTGTAATTCCTTCAAAATCGCCACCATAAAATTCGATGCTGGTAGTTGGACCGCGACCATGTGGCAGTGCATTCCACTTCATTGGTATTGACCATTCAGGTGCAGCTCGTTCCACGCCCTTGGCAAAGCGATCTGGGAAAATTTGGTAGAAGACTGAACTTTTTAGCCAATTAGTTGTTCGTGGTCGGGCAATGATTCGGAAATCTTCATTGCTATGAACATCATGGGCAAATAAACCTGAAGCATTTAACCATTCATATTTTCCGGTGCGTGAGAAAAGAAAGCGATACTTGTTGTCATAGTTTTTGACGATAATTTTTACTGACCACCAAGATTCAACTTCGCCATCAGCCTCTTTCACCAACTGCGCGACAGATGCTTCGCTATCGAGGTAATAACGCACTAAGCCAATATCGAAGGTGTAGGAATTAGGTATACGCACTCTTAAGGTGACTTCAGAACCAATCTTTGGTGCATCAGAACTTACATATAGCTGTGATCCGTCATGGTGTGGTTTTGTAGCAGAATCCATAAAGGACATTATCTCCTCCTACTAATTACAAAACCAGATAAACACTGGTCGGGCGCTAACCCTTAACCGAACCTGCCGTTAATCCACTAACGATGTACTTCTGTAGCGATAGGAAGATAATCACAATTGGAATTGAGGCAAGGATTGATCCAGCTGCGAATGGACCCCAATTTTCTGAGTATTGGCCACCAATAAACTGCTGCAGCCCAACAGCCACAGTTCTGCTCTCCATATCTACCAAGAACAAGCGAGCCAAAATAAACTCATTAAAAGTGCCGATAAAACTCAGAAGTGCAACTACAGCTAGAACTGGTGAGGCAAGGGGCACAAAGATCAACCAGAATGTTTGAACTGACGATGCGCCATCAATCTTGGCAGCTTCATCCAGCTCGGCCGGAATTGAATCCACAAACCCTTTGAGCAACCAAATGTTTACGCCCATCGCTCCACCTAGGTAAACCAGCAAAAGACCTGACTGAGTGCCTAAACCAATCTCAGGAGCGAACTTATATACGCGTTCCATAATTACATACACCGCTGAGATGGCAAGAATCGCTGGAAACATTTGAACTAGGAGCAGAAGTTGAATGCCGAGCTTGCGACCCTTGAACTGCAGACGGCTAAAAGCAAATGCCGAGGCAGAGCCAATCGCAACCGATAGGACAGCAACTGCGCCGGCGATGATTAGTGAGTTCTTAACCCAAGTTAAATATGGAATTGTTGGGTCGCTGAATAACATTTTGTAGTTACTGAACGAGATCTCAGTCGGAATAAATGAAGTTAGTTGCAGACTTCCAGACGAGTTGAAGGAAGAAATAACAACTAAATACAGTGGGAAGAGAGAGAATAAACAAATTGAGATGCCTATCAGGTGGCGCCATAAATTTTGTCTTAGCCAGATTTTCATGCGAAAGACTCCAATACTTTCGACTTTCTCAAACTATAGAGAGAAATTGATGCTACTAGAACAAAAATTATCAAGGAGATAGCACTTGCTAAACCCAGATCCTGGGTTTCGGAGCCGAATGCGATCTTATACGTGTAGCTGATTAAGATATCTGTTGCGCCAGCAATCTCACCATCAAGGTTATTGCGCGGTCCACCACCGGTAAGTAAGTAAATCAAGTTAAAGTTATTGAAGTTAAAGGCAAAAGAGGCAATCAGAAGCGGTGAGAGAATTTGCATCAGAAGCGGCAAAGTTATCTTGCGGAAAATTTGTCGCGGATTTGCGCCATCAATGGCGGCAGCCTCTTGCAGCTCACTAGGAATTGCCTGCAGCGAGCCACTTGAAATTAAATAAAAGTATGGGAAACCTAACCATAAATTAACCAGAATCACAGCCGTTCGGGCAAAGTTCGGATCGCTGAACCAGGCTATGTCTGTGCCAAACAAAGTATTGATTGCACCGAATTCGGTGTTAAACATTCCGCCCCAAATTAAAATACTCATCACGCTCGGCATCGCATATGGAAGCACCAGGATTGATCGATAGATACGACGGCCACGAATTGGCTTGTTTAGTGCCAGTGCTAGCAATAGGCCGAGTGCGAAGGTTGTAATCACGGTTAACAAAGCAAAAGTTATTGTCCATAAAAAAACTCGAACTAACGGCTCGCGCACTCTAGGGTCTGTAAATATTTTTGAGTAGTTCTCGAACCAAATTGGTGCACGCCAACCTGGTTCTAATATTGTCGATTCATCATTTACCGAAGCGTAATTTCCGCGGCCATTATCTTTATACAAAGTGCCGTCAACTAAATTAACAAATTGATCATTTGTGGCTTCGTACTTCAAGACTTGCTGAGAAACTATTCCGGTCTCTAAACCCTCCAAAGCGATAAAGAAGTCACCATCATATTTAAACTTGATTTCCGAATAAGACTTGTCGGCGCCGCTTAGTTCAGAATCATCTAGCGAGGTAAAGTTAGGCGCAGCGATTGCTACCCCGTATTCATTGAGAGTTACATCGGCTGGATTAACTTCGGTTCGAGTTTTTCCAGTTGAAACAAAGTACTTTAAGTTTGTTACATCTGAAACTAATATTGCTTGCTCGCTACCAATTCTGCCAAGCGCTAAATCAAAAGCAATACCATCTGGGCTAGCTTCAGTTCCTTCTGCTTTGATCAATTCAATTGCTTCTGTTTTAGAGATGATATTGCCAGTTTTGTAATTAAATCCTGACATGCCGACCGTATAGAGAATTGGGCCAATAACAAAGGCGGTTAGTAGCAAAATTCCGGGAATAAAAAACTTAAGTGGAATAGAAATTTTTGTTAAATAGGTAAGGGCCAGGATAAGAACCGAAATGGCCAAGTATGCGGCTATTACATATTCGCGCTGAGCAAAAGCGCTTTGAGTAAGCATTAGCAAAATTGCTGACAAAAGACTGACAATTACTATTTTTAAAACTAGTGCGACTCTGCCTCTAATCAGAAAATTCATTACTAACGTTCCCGTCTCACTAAAAATCTATCTCGAATGAATAATGCGGGCGAGAAACTCGCCCGCATTATTCAACTTCGTTAATTAATTTGAGTAAACCAAATTAATTATAGGTCTTTCTTGCCGGCAACTACGTTTGCCTTCCAGATTAGGGAAAGCTTGGCAGCTTCCTTAATTGGATCTTTGCCATCTACTAGTACAGCTGTCCAGTAAGCAGGAGCTGACTCCCAGTAGCTAGCGCCACCTGAGGTGTTGCCTAAGAAGGCACCAATCTCTGGAATACCTGCAAGGGCTGCTGCGGCACCGAATCCGCGTTGAGCAGCAGAAACTGATTTATCAGCTTGTGCGCCCTTTTCAGCTGGTGGACGCTTTTCAATTGCTTGATAACGTACCTGACCGTCGGTTGATCCAAAGAAGTTAACAAGAAGTGACTTTGCGCCAGCTTCTGTTCCGTGCTTCGCGGCAAAAGTTGTTAGTAGCGCGCCACTAACAGATCCGAACATCTTTGCGTATGTTCCAGCCTCAACACCAGGAACTGGCATTACATTCATTTCGAATCCCTTTGCTGTGTAATCTTCCCAATCCCAGTTACCGATAACTGCGTAAGGAACTTTTCCGGCTAGGAAGTTATCTTTACAGCCAACATCTGTGGCTGGGTAGAAGCCATTGCTCTTCTTGCCATCCATTAAGTATTTACGAACATTCGTGCCAAATACTGTTGGCGTAAATCCACGTCCATAAATAATTTCGTCACGTGAGTTATATCGGAACGCATCTGCACCAAGTGCTGAGAATACTGAGTGACCACCCCAAGACATTCCACCGCCGGCAATACAAAGACCAGCTTTTAGACCCTTTGAGGTCTTAAGTGACTTGTAAACGTCAACCATCTCACCAAAAGTTTTTGGTGCAGTTTTAACAAGATCCGTGTTATAGATCATTGCAACGTTGTTAACATCTACTGGGATTCCGTACAACTTCTTTTTGTATGAAAGTTCCCATAGCTGAGTTGCGTTAAAGCGTGCTTTTACAGCAGCTGTCAGAGTGAGGGGAGCGAGCTTTCCATCTTTAGCAGCTGCTGACACCCAGCTATTTGGACCAAGAACGATATCTGGACCAGATGCAGCTGTTGCCTTATCGAACGCTTCTTTTAGCGCATCGAAGGTTGAAAAAGCTTGAACCTTTACTGTGTAACCAGTAACCCAGTCACCCTTAACTGCTAATACTTTCTTTAGGTTTGCACCGCGAGTTTCATCTGCCCAAACTACAATTTCTGTTGTCGCATTAGCACTTGGTGCTACTAGGGCTGAAACTGCAAGAGCGAAAGATGCAACCACTCCGGCAAAGCCGAGACGCTTTTTATTCATCTATTTCCTCCATGGATGGAATTGAGCACACAACGTGTGCTTTCGTGGCCCCATTCCACATGCCTTCGAGCTATTAAGCAAACCAATTTGCGTATTTTTAGGCCATTTATCTAGCGGTTTATCGGATTGTTATAAAAGTAAGTCGTTTCATCGCTGTTTACGGAAAGGCTGAAAAGTGGGGCCAATTTATATTTTGACCCATTACTAAAACGCTTTCGAGTTAGCCGTAACTGCAGTGTTGGTAATTAAGCCTGTAACCAAATAGTTGTTTCACCTGGTACTTGATTTTCACTTAACGACTGACTGCTAAGTAAAACTTTTCCAGTCGGAAGTTTTACTGGCGACTTTCCAAAGTTAGTAAATGATTGCCAACCATTTGGCCGCGCAAAATGAAACACGCTGCGATTCCAATTGAAAATAAATTTAATTTCTTCAGCACATTGCAAACCTTTGCGCATAGCTATCGCAGCGCGGTAAAGATTAAGCACTGAATTTGCGTCAGCATCATTGGCTGCCACTGAATACTTTCCGAAATCACTTGGCTGAGGCAAGTGTGAACCACTAGGGCCGAAGCCGAAAGAGGAGCCGGTCGACGTCCAAGGTAATGGAATTCGGCAACCATCGCGGCTGCGAGATTTGCCCGGGTTTCTAAACCATTGTGGGTCTTGCATCGCTTCGCGAGGAGTGTCAGATACTTCAAATAAACCAAGTTCTTCGCCTTGATAAAGATAGGTAGAGCCAGGAAGTGCGAGAATCAACATTGTTGCTGCACGCCCGCGATCTATTCCTTGCTTAACATCAAGAGGAACAGATTTTCCTTCCGAGATGTACCACTTAACTAAATCAGTTTTATCGGGTAAGCCATAACGGGTTGGGTGACGGACTACGTCGTGATTAGACAGTACCCAAGTATTTGAAGAGCCAGATTTCCCTGCGCGCTTCATGCTGTTGCTAATTAAATTCTTGAAGCGTTTAGCATCCCAATCGGCATGCAACAGATCGAAATTAAATGCTTGTCCGAGTGTTTCTTCGCTGGCATAAGCACCCAGGCGGTGCGCTGGCGCACTTGCTTCAGCGACCGCGACTCGTGGCGGGTCGTATTCGTTAAATACTTTGCGCCATTCGCGGTAAATCTCATGCACCTCATCGCGATCAAATAGCGGGTCACTACCATCGGGCTTCTTTGGATCAATTTCCATGGTTTCGCGCGCGGGTAGACCATCGGAGAAATCTTTAGTTAGGGCATGTGCAACATCGATACGGAAGCCATCGACGCCACGATCTGACCAGAAGCGCAGAGTTTTAATAAAGTCATCGCGCACTTCTTGGTTATCCCAATTGAAATCAGGTTGTTCTGGTGCAAAGAGATGCAAATACCACTGACCTGGTGTGCCATCTGGTTCGGTAACGCGAGTCCAGCCAGTTGGGCCGAAGTGGCTAACTAATTCTGAAGGGCGAATATCACCATTCTCGCCAATGCCATCGTGGAAAATATAGCGATCACGTTCTGGCGAACCGCGGCCAGCTTTAAGGGCAGCTTGAAACCATTCATGCTGATCTGATGAATGGTTTGGAACAATATCTACGAATACTCGAATTTCAACTTTGTGTAACTCTTCAATTAACTTATCAAACTCTTCAAGTGTGCCAATGCGTGGATCAACGTTGCGGTAATCGGCTACGTCGTATCCGCCATCAGCTAATTCAGATGGGTAAAAGGGGCTGAGCCAAACTGCGTCAATATTTAGTGACTTTAGATATGCAACCCGATCGATCATGCCAGCTAAATCACCAATGCCATCACCATTTAAGTCGGCGAAGCTTCGTGGGTAGATCTGATAAACGACAGCTTGTCGCCACCATTTTTTATCACCGGCAATAAATTTATAGTCAGACATAATATGCGAAGGCTAACAGACACAATCTGTTAATTTGCTGCTTTCGTACAAATGTAAATGCAGGTAACAGAATAGTTACCTGCATGTACATCTTTTACATTTTTAACTAGTTATGAATCATTCCAACGGTCTCATCCCAGCCAGCAACATCTTCTGGGCGACGAGCAGGCTTACCAACATAGCGAGCTGATGGACGAATTAAGCGTCCTGTGCGCTTTTGTTCGAGGATGTGTGCAGACCAACCTGCAGTGCGTGCTGCAGTAAACATTGAAGTAAATAGTGGCGCTGGAACTTCAGCAAAGTCGAGCACGATTGCGGCCCAGAATTCCACATTCGTCTCTAGAACTCGATCTGGTTGACGTTCACGAAGTTCCTTAAGTGCTGCTTGCTCAAGTGCTTCAGCAACTGCATATCGAGGAGCATTAAGTTCTTTTGCAGTACGACGCAATGTGCGGGCACGTGGATCTTCGGCGCGATAAACACGGTGACCGAATCCCATTAAGCGCTCTTTGCGATCAAGCAAGCCTTTTACATAAGTTTCAGCATTGCCAGATTTCTCAACATCTTCAATCATGGTTAACACGCGTGCTGGTGCGCCACCGTGAAGTGGGCCAGACATCGCACCGATCGCACCTGATATTGCTGCAGCAACGTCAGCGCCAGTTGATGCAATAACACGAGAAGTAAATGTCGAAGCATTCATTCCGTGTTCAGCAGCTGATACAAAGTAAGCATCGATCGCGCGAACGTGAAGTGGGTCGGGTTCTCCGCGCCAGCGAATCATCATTCGCTCGACAACAGTATGTGCCTTATCAATTTCTGATTCTGGAACTACCGGTGCCACAATTCCGCGAGCTGCTTGTGCCAAATAAGAAAGAACCATCACTGAAGTCCGCGCTAAGTCGCTGCGAGCTTCTTCATCAGAAATATCTAGCAGTGGTTTGAATCCCCATGCTGGTGCCAACATCGCAATTGCAGATTGCACATCTACGCGAACATCACCTGAGTGAACTGGAAGTGGGAATGACTCTGCATTTGGCAGACCTGGATTGAAGAGATCATCAACCAAGAGGCCCCAAACATTTCCGAAAGTTACGCGACCGACTAGATCATCAATATTCACGCCGCGGTAACGAAGCGCGCTACCTTCTTTATCGGGTTCAGCAATTTCTGATTCAAATGCGATTACACCTTCAAGACCTGGCTTGAAATCATCAGACATGTTGAACTCCCTTTAGCTGATTCGCGTTTGGCTCGCTTTGCGAACCGCTCTTATGGGGTAATTCTGCCCCTTAGGTGGGGGTACTTTCTACCACGTGGGCTAAAGATGCTTACTTGCCGAAAGTGACGTTAGATACAGCTATGGACAATTCATTAACCCGAGCCGAAATCTCAGCCATGCGCCGCTCATATAGTGAGGCTGGATTAGAGACATTGCCCGCTGACCCTTTTGAGGCATTCATGACCTGGCTGACCGAAGCGCGCGCCAATCCGGTAATTGTGGAAGCTAATGCGATGGTCCTTTCAACTCTCGGTGGTGATGGCGATATTTCCACTCGCACTGTTTTATTAAAAGACGTCTCCGAAGGTGGATTTACTTTCTTTACCAATTACAACTCCCGCAAAAGCCATGACATCGAAGTTAACCCGCAAGTGACATTGCTCTTTCCTTGGTTTGCCATGGAAAGACAAATCTCAATTAGTGGAACTTCGGAAAAAATTGCGCAATCTGAATCAGCAGAATACTTTGCGACCCGACCTTGGGCTAGCCAAATTGGCGCATGGGCAAGTCATCAATCAGCACCACTTGCTTCGCGCGAAGAATTAGAACAACGTTGGCGAGGCGCTGCTGAAAAATGGCCGGAAGGGTCAGTGGTTCCGCTTCCACCACATTGGGGTGGCTATCGCGTGATGCCTAAGAACATTGAATTTTGGCAAGGCCGCTACTCGCGATTGCATGATCGCTTGCGTTATGAGTTAGATGCCACAAGTAATGATTGGGCGTTAAACCGCTACTACCCTTAGAATACCCAGGTGAGCGAAATTAAAATACCTGAAAGCATTAAGCCCGTTGATGGTCGTTTTGGTTGCGGTCCTTCAAAAATTCGTCCGGCCGCATTAGACGCACTCGTTGCAAGCGGCACGAATATTTTGGGAACTTCGCACCGACAAAAGCCAGTCAAGAACGTTGTTAAAAATGTGCGCGAAGGTCTCTCTTCATTATTTGCACTACCTGAGGGTTATGAAGTTGTCCTTGGTAACGGTGGCTCAACTGCGTTTTGGGATATCGCAACATTTGGTTTAATCGAGCAACGTTCACAACACTTAGTTTTTGGTGAGTTCTCATCTAAGTTCGCAAGCGCTGCCAAAGAGGCGCCATTCCTAGGCGAGCCAACTGTTATTAAGTCCGAGCCAGGCTCTCATCCAGTTAGTGTGTTTGAAGCTGGTATTGATGTTTATGCGCAAACACATAATGAAACTAGTACTGGTGTTTCGATGCCAATCATTCGCCCAACAGGCACCGATGGCGCACTAGTTTTAGTTGATGCAACCAGCGCAGCGGGCGGCTTAACTGTTGATGCTAAAGAATTCGATACTTACTACTTCGCGCCTCAGAAATCATTCGCATCCGATGGCGGTCTCTGGATTGCGCTGATGAGCCCGGCTGCCATTGCTCGAGCCGAGAAAATCAAAGCCAGCGGTCGTTGGGTTCCAGCTTTCTTTGATCTCGGAATCGCAATTGAAAACTCACGTTTAGATCAGACTTACAACACTCCAGCACTCGTGACTTTGATGATGCTGGCAGATCAGATTGATTGGATGAATGAGAACGGTGGCCTAAGTTTTGCCGCTGGCCGTAGCGCTGAATCAGCAGCTCACATCTATGGCTGGGCTGAAAAAACTTCTTATACAACTCCGTTTGTAACAGATCCAGCAATGCGTTCAAATGTTGTTGCAACCATTAATTTCGATGAATCAATCGATGCGATGGCAGTTGCTGCGGCGCTTCGCGCTAATGGCATTGTTGATACCGAGCCATATCGCAAATTAGGTAAGAACCAGTTGCGTGTTGGAATGTTCCCGGCGATCGATCCAAGTGATGTTAAAGCGTTAACTGCTTGTATCGATTACGTTGTTGCCGCTCTTTAATATATGACGTTGCAGCGCGATCGAATTTTTTGGACAATCTCAGCCCAGATCGCACTAGTTAATTTCTATCTAGGTGGTTTTGGCCCTGCTCAACCGTTGCTACGTGAAGATCAAGGCACTTCACTTACAGTTGCTGGACTTCACGGAACCGCAATGGGACTTGCTTCAATTATTGCTGGCGCACTAAACCCATATTTAGTTCATAAATTTGGCCGTAATCGTGCGTCCTGGTTAGGTCTGGGGCTTTTTGCGGCAGGAATCGTGATGTTTGTTTATTGTCCACCAGTTCAATTAACGCTGCTAGCAACTCTGTTGGGTGGCATTGGCACATCAACAGTGATTAACAATATGGTGACTTCGATTTCACATCATTACAAGGAAGATGCCGCAATTGCGCTTCCGCAATCAAACTCAATTGGTTCTGCTGGCTATGTACTCGGAACTTTATTAGTAGGCACTTTAGCTGGCACTTCACTTAGTTGGCGCTACGGACTACTTCTAGCGGCGCCTCTTTCGTTGATTCTCTACATCTTTGGCCGCGAAAAAGGCACTGAAGAACATGTGCCCGATCAAGATGGTCCGCAACGTGGAAAGCTTTCACCACAATTTTGGTTAGCCTGGATTGGTTTCGTGGCCTGTATCTCAAGTGAATTTGCTACAACTTTCTGGGCAGCTGCCCTGCTGCGAGACCGAGTTGGGTCAACGGCTGCAATCAGCACTGTGTGCATTGTGGCTCTCGGAACCGGAATGGGTATCGGGCGCTGGTTCGGTGGGCCGGCGCTAAAGCGATTCAAATTAGATCATCAATTGCAGATTTTAATTGGTACTCAATTTATTGGATTTGCAATTTTCTGGTTCTCTCATAATTTAGCGCTTTCATTATTTTCACTTCTGGTAATTGGCCTAGGTATTTCGATGCAGTTCGCGCTGGCTTCAATTCGGTTAATTGGCCTTAGCGATAACCGCCCCGATTTAGCCATTGGTAAGAGTTCATTGGCTGCCGGAATAGCTATTGGTGGGGCGCCATTCTTGCTGGGAGTTCTCGGAGATTCATTAGGGATTAGCCGGGCTTACATAATGGTCCCGGTACTAATCGCCATCGCCATGATAATCATTGTAAAAGTACCATCGCATGAAGATACGAATACAATTAAGTCATGAGCTACAAGACCCGTCGAATAGTGACTTTGGTAATTCTCTTTGGACTTGTGGGAATGGTTCTTTTAAGCGGTCTTTAACACTGCCGCAATTGAAATATCCGCCGGAACTGCTATGCGATCCTTAAATTTTAACCAGATAAAAGTTGGTGCCAAAATTGTTACTGCGGCGCATAAAATAATGGTTTTGCGAACTCCAAAAGCTTCTGAGAAAAGACCAAGTAATGGTGTAACAAGAGGTGCTCCCCCAAGGAAAACAAATTGATAAATTCCCATTACCCGGCCACGAATTGCGCTATCCGAATTAGTCTGAACTGTTGAGTTAGCGGCAATCATGGTTGTTAGAGCTCCAGCACCCGCAACTGGCAACAAAAGAATATAAGTTTCAAAAGTTGGCATGAAAGCAATGATCAATAGCGAAAAGCCAAAGGCGAAAGCACTTGCAGTTACAAATTTAGTTGAGCGGTACTTTTCAATTCGTGGCGAGAAGAGCGCGGCGCTGAGTGATCCAATTGCAATAATAGTTCCCATTAATCCGAAAGTTGTTACGCCTTTATCAAAAACTTTAGTAGCCATTAGCGCATTAAATAATTGAAAATTCAGCCCAAAAGTTGTCACAAAGAAAACAACTGACATTACGACAAACAAGTCAGGGCGAGCCATGACATACCTGATGCCTTCGCGAATTGTGGTTGGACCTGGGGTGCGAGGTTCTCGAAACAGTTCAGCTTCGCGGATATTAGACATCACAATAATTACCAGTACATAGGTGAAAGCATTGATAAGAAAAGCTGGGCCAGTTCCAAAAGCGGCGATTAGCAATCCTGATAGCGCTGGGCCAACTAGCCTTCCGAAATTGAAATTTGCCGAATTCAGACTAACCGCATTGGGCATATCAGTAATGCCCACCATCTCTGAAACAAAGCTCTGTCGAACTGGTTTATCAGTGGCATCTGCGAGGCCTAATACAAAGGCGATCACCATTACATGCCAAATTTGAACACTATCGGTGATTACTAATAAGCCTAAGGAGAGTGAAGTCAGGCCAGCGATGAAGTTTGTAACAATCAATACTTTACGTTTATTGAATCGGTCGGCAAGTGCCCCACCTGGCAAACTGACAAACCAGACGGGCGCGAACTGCAGAGCGGTAACCAAACCTAAATAGAAACCGCTATTAGTTAATTCCAGGACCAGCCAATCTTGAGCAATTCTTTGAACCCAACCGCCAACATTGGAGGCTGCATTTGCTGGGTAGAGAATTCGAAAATTGCGGTGTCGGAGAGCGCGCCAGTTACCATCGCTCTTAACCGAAAAACGCATTACTCTGCTCTCATGTCAGATCAAAACTTAGATCGAAAAGTTCGAACAGTGGTAATTCTAGTCACTATTGGAACTATCGCGTGGCTTATCGCAGGCATAGTTGCAGTTGTAATAGGCACAGATACCAAAATTATTTGGACATGTGTCTTTGGTGCAGCACTTGGTGCTACTGGTGTGCGTTATTCAATTCGTCGCGCAAAGCGCAGCGGAATTTAAGCTTCGAGTTGCGCAGCAATTCCGCGCAATACGCGACCTAGACGTTCTGCTTCAGCAGCAGTTGGGCGACGGCCATGACGTAAACCATTTCCAACTTTGTCTAACATTTTGATCGAATCTTCAATAATCGCCGCTAAATCATCTGGATTAATGCGATTGTTTTCAGCTAATGAAGGTGGCGCATCAATAATTACGACAGAGAGCGCTTGTGGGCCACGACGACTATCGGCAACGCCAAACTCAAGTTTGGTACCAGGCTTAACTGTGGTTACTCCAGCTGGAAGAGATGATGCTGCAAGATAAACATCTTCGCCTTCATCGGATGCGATAAAACCGAAACCTTTTTCCAGGCTGAACCATTTAACGCGGCCTGATGGCATTTGGGGTCTCCTTCAACATTTATAAATTTGAGTTTTCAAACTCTAGTAATCGTTTAGCCGCGGTTGCGGACAGGAGGCTAGTTTATCGCACTTAACTTGGGGCGTGAAGTGCGATTATTCGCTTAGAAAGTCGCTTCGGAGTGAGCTCCGCAGCCATGTGCAGCCGAAACTACGCGGCCATCTTCAGGTGAGATCGCATTAGCGCAAGCACCAAAAGCGCTGCGCATTGATCCGGCAATTGGAATAAAGAAGCCACATGAATTGCAAGGCTTGGGTGCCATCTGTGCCATTGGTGAATTCGGCCCACGTTCACCATCATGCCAACGCTTAGCTGCTTGATCGCGACCTTCAATTGATAAAACCCGAGTGCGACCTAAACCTAATTCAAATGCTAAACCTGGATCTAATTCTTCATCAGCCGGAAGTGCGGCCTCACCAGTTGTTAAGCGAGTGTCATCTAGCGATGAAGGAACGATGTCACCAACGCCGACATCACCTGGCTGCAAACGATCACGGTATGGAATCCACTTTGGTGGAACAAGTGCATCGGGGCCTGGTAATACAACTACATCACAAAGAGTGGCAATAGATTTGCTATCAACTTTAGAAACAGTTACTGCCCAACGCCATCCGCGATAGCCAGTTAAATTCGCTTCGAATAAATAAGTTGCAATGCGATCTTCATCATCAAAATCAACAGTAACAAAATCGCCAACTAACTTGGCATCGCCGGCATCTTCAATCGCGGCGGCGTGTGCTAAATCGCGGGCATCCCATTTACTCATGGGCTAAGAGTAAAGCAGAACGCCACCTTCGAGGTAATCGAAGGTGGCGCTTTACTTACTAAATGCTGTACGGGCGTACTAAATAGGCTTTAGAAGTCCATATCTCCGCCGCCTTGCTGTGCCGGCGCTGGATTCTTCTCTGGCTTATCAGTGATAACTGCTTCTGTTGTAATGAAGAGTGCTGCGATTGATGCTGCATTTTGAAGTGCAGAACGAGTCACCTTCGCTGGATCGATGATGCCAGCTTTGATCATGTCTACATATTCACCAGTTGCTGCATTTAATCCATGTCCAGCAGTTAAGTGGCGAACTTTCTCAACGACTACGCCACCTTCAAGACCGGCATTAACTGCGATCTGCTTTAGTGGAGCTTCAATTGATAGTTCAACAATCTTGGCACCAGTTGCTTCGTCGCCTTCGAGCTTTAACTTAGCGAAAACTGCATGTCCTGCTTGTAGTAGCGCAACGCCACCACCGGCAACGATGCCTTCTTCAACTGCAGCTTTTGCGTTACGAACCGCGTCTTCGATGCGGTGCTTGCGCTCTTTAAGTTCAACTTCAGTAGCTGCGCCTGCCTTGATTACAGCTACGCCGCCAGCTAACTTAGCTAGGCGCTCTTGTAGTTTTTCACGATCGTAATCTGAATCGCTCTTCTCGATCTCAGCGCGAATCTGATTTACGCGGCCCTTGATCTGATCAGCATCTCCGCCACCTTCGACAATGGTGGTTTCTTCCTTGCTGATAACTACCTTGCGAGCTTTTCCAAGAAGTTCTAAACCAGCTTGATCAAGCTTTAAGCCAACTTCTTCAGAGATAACAGTTGCACCGGTAAGAATTGCAATATCTTGCAACATCGCCTTGCGACGATCACCAAAGCCTGGCGCCTTAACGGCTGCTGCTCGGAAAATTCCGCGAATCTTATTTACAACTAATGTGGCAAGTGCTTCGCCTTCAACATCTTCAGCGATGATGGCAAGTGGCTTACCTGATTGCATTACCTTTTCTAGAATTGGTAGCAAGTCTTTAATGTTTGAAATCTTTGAGTTAACAAGTAGCACATACGCATCTTCTAGAACTACTTCCATGCGATCTTGATCAGTTACGAAATAAGGTGAGATGTAACCTTTATCAAAGCGCATACCTTCAGTTAGTTCGAGTTCAAGTCCAAAAGTATTTGATTCTTCAACTGTGATAACGCCTTCTTTGCCGACCTTATCCATCGCTTCAGCGATCATTTCACCGATTGTTGAATCAGCAGCAGAGATAGATGCAGTAGCTGCGATCTGTTCTTTTGAGTCAACGCTCTTTGCCATTGAAAGAAGTTCGGCAACGATTGCTTCTACAGCTTTCTCAATACCGCGCTTTAGCGCCATTGGATTTGAACCAGCGGCAACGTTGCGTAGGCCTTCGCGAACAAGTGCTTGAGCAAGTACGGTCGCAGTTGTGGTTCCGTCGCCGGCAACATCGTCAGTCTTCTTAGCAACTTCCTTAACTAATTCAGCGCCAATCTTTTCCCATGGATCATCTAGCTCGATCTCTTTGGCAATTGATACGCCGTCATTAGTAATTGTTGGGGCGCCCCACTTCTTTTCGAGGACAACGTTACGTCCGCGAGGTCCGAGCGTTACTTTTACGGCGTCGGCAAGCACGTTCATTCCGCGCTCAAGCCCGCGACGAGCTTCTTCGTTAAAGGCAATCTGCTTGGCCATGGTCTTGCTCCTTTTAGTTATGGTTCATTGCTAGTCGTTTAGGGCGTTTTATCACTCACGCCCCTCGAGTGCTAACGCCAAATCTACGCAGAATTTTTCGCCCGCGCAAAACGAGGGCAGCTGTGAAACTGGGGCCAATTGAGGTTAAAGGCGGGTTTAGCGGGCCGAACGAGCCTGAGTGCGGGCCTCACGAAGGCGGCGGAGGCGCTTAACTAGCATTGGTGAGGCAGCTAGGGCATCTTCGCGGTCAATCAAATCATTTAGCAGGCGGTAATACTTAGGCGCATCCATATCGAAGAGTTCCTTGATTGAGGACTCTTTGGCACCGGCATAACGCCACCAATTTCGTTCGAATTCTAGGATCGCCATTTCGAGGTCGGTCAGATTTACCGAGACCGAGTGCTGTTCTTGAGCGGACATAAGGAGAATCTTACGTAACGCAAGTGAAAAAGTGTGGGAACTTCAAGTGATTTATAGCCGCTGCAAAATCAGATCAATATCACTGAATTTTGTCCACGGGTTGACTATGGCAAATCGCAAAATTGGCTGACCATCATGAGATGACGGTGGAATAAAGCCAACTTGGTCCGTTAACAATTTATCACTCCACTTTTGATAATCAGATGTGGTCCAACCAGTGCGAGTAAATGCAACTATGGAAAGCTCTGGTTCGCAAAGTAAATTTAAATTTGGATGTTTGCTAACTTTTTTAGCCGCATATTTTGCAACTACCAGAGATTGTTCCATTGCTTCGGAATATGCATCGGTACCGTGCGCTGCGAGTGAAAACCAAAATGGTAAACCGCGCGTGCGACGTGTTAACTGGATTGCGTAGTCTGATGGATTCCAATTTCCATCGTGCAGCGTGTCAAGGTATGAAGCATGTTGAGTGTGAACTTCGCGCGCTAATTCAGGTGCCCGATAAATCAGTGCACAAGCATCGTATGGTGCAAACAACCATTTATGTGGATCAACAATTAATGAATCTGCATTTTCTATGCCGTTGAACTTTGCGCGAACTGACGGAGCGCATAAGGCCGCTATTCCATAAGCGCCATCGACATGGAACCAAATATCTCGAGTTTTCGCAACTGCACCAATACCAGCTAAATCATCGATGATGCCAAGATTTGTGGTGCCTGCCGTAGCAACTACTGCAAATACTCGACGGCCACTTTGTCGGTGCAGCGCATCAATTTCTTTGCCGACTACATCGCCTTGCAGCTTGCCATTTTCATCAACTGCAATCTTTAAAACATCGACATCCATTACTTGCGCAGCTGAAGCGATAGATGAATGTGCTTGTTCGCTACATGCAATTACCCAGCGCGCAGTATCGGGGAAATTTTTACGGGCTTGAGCGCGCGCTACAACTAGCGCGGAAAGATTTCCAACCGTGCCGCCTTGCACAAACACACCACCAGAACTTTGCGGCAGACCTGCTAAATCAGCAATCCAACGCAGCGCTTGATTCTCGGCAAATACCGCTCCAGCACCTTCTTGCCATGAGCCGCCATACAGAGCGCTAGCTCCAACCACTAAATCAAAGAGGTTTGCATATTCACTCGGGGCTGATGGAATGAAAGCTAAATTGCGTGGGTGATCCGTTGAGATACAAGCTTTTGCTAAAACAGAAGTAAAAACATCAAGTGCTTCTTTACCACCTAGACCTTTTGCTGTAATTGTGTTTCCGACTTGGGCAAAAAGTTCAGCTTCTGAAAGCGGGCCATCTAAGGGTGGGTCACTCTTTAACCGCTCGAGGCTATAAGCCAGTACCTCATTGGCGAGCGCTTCGACTTCAGGTGTGAACTCATGCATGCTGAGAGTCTGCCACTAATTGAGAAATTTAGTTAACGAATATTGCGTTGGGTCTTTTTAACTATGTTGCGCAACATAGTTGGAAACACAAAGGTGTGAAATGGCAGCACTGAATACCAATACAACTGCCCACCTAAACCATTTGGCGTAAAGGTTGCCTCCTGCACGATGTGAGTTTTGCCGTCTACTTCACTCACTCTAAATTCCAGCCAAGCCTTTCCTGGTAAGACCATTTCAGCATATAAGCGCAATACGGATTCGCGTTCGATTTTCTCAACGCGCCAAAAATCTAAACTGTCTCCGACTCGTAAATGATCTGGGTCTCGCCGCCCTCGACGTAACCCAACGCCGCCAAACATGCGATCTAAAAGACCTCGAGCAAACCAGAGGAAATCTGATCCATACCAACCATGCTGGCCGCCAATGCCTTCAATAGTTTTCCAGATCTGCGCTAACGGAATATCAGTTGTAGTTTCGCGGAAATCTTTAAGAGTCATTTCACCGGCCCAGTCGGGATCTCCCTGAGCTTTCTGCCATGGCGCAGTTGGATAAGAAGCATCAGACCATCTGCTCTCTACTTGGCCATCACTAGTTTTGGAAAGAGCGTAAGTAACTGCACTCTCGACATTGAGTAAGCCTTCGGGTGGTGGCGGTATCAAATCATTAATACTCTTTTTTGGATCTGCGACAACTTCATTAATCAACGAACCAACTAGTGGGCGAGCGAGTGCAGTCGGAACTGGAGTTACAAGCCCAATCCACAAACTTGATAGCTCTGGTGTTAGCACTGGAACTCTAATTATCCATCGGCGCGGCAAGCCGGATAACTTGGCAAATTTCTGCATCATGTCAGCGTAGGAAAGTATCTCGGGTCCACCGATATCGAAAACTTTATTTACTGGAACTTCAAGAAGCGCCGCATTTCGCAAATAATGAAGAACATCTCTAATCGCAATTGGGTGCGTCAAATTTGAAACCCATTTCGGCGTTGTCATGATTGGAAGTCGGTGAGTTAAATGACGCAACATTTCAAAGGAGGCAGAACCTGAACCAATAATAATTCCGGCACGTAGTTCTAAAACTGGGACAGTGCCAGAAGCTAATTCAGCCCCAGTTTGAACTCGCGAGGCTAAATGTTGGCTGGATTTTAGATCATTTGCGATTCCGCCTAGATAAACAATTTGTGATACCCCTGCTGCTTGCGCCGCTTGTGCAAATCCGCGCGCCATCACAGCTTCAATATCATCAAAATTCTTTCCCAAATTAATAGAGTGCAGCAAGTAGAAAGCGGTATGAATCCCAGTTAATGCTGCGATTAAGTCAGGTTGCGAATTGGCATTGCCTTCGACAATCTCAACGTGGTTAACCCAAGGTTGACCAGCTATTTTATTTCTATCGCGCACCAAAACCCGGACCGATAAATCTTCATTCAATAGATTGCGGACTAATCGTCCTCCAACATAGCCAGAAGCCCCTGTTACAAGGTACTTGCGGTCTTTGGTCTGCGGCTCCATGTGATAAACCATAGACTTAACCCATAACTTTTGCAGTTTCGAACTTGGAAGGAGGCGCTAAATGGCCAAGCCTCGCGTAGTTATTTTAGGAGCCGGCTTCGGCGGTTTAACGGCTGCCCGCGAATTAGCTGGAAAAGCTGATGTGACGTTAGTCGATCGCCATAACTTTCAAACTTTCCTGCCTCTTCTCTACCAGGTAGCGACTGCTGGGTTAGCGGCTGATCATGTGGCTTATCCAGTTCGAAGCGGTCTGCGCAAAAGCGATATCAAATTTCGTATGGGTTCACCGATCGAAATCGATCACAAAAACCAAGCAATAAAACTAGACAGCAGCGAAGTTCTACATTTTGATCACTTAATTTTTGCGCTGGGATCTGCAACAGCAGACTTTAATATTCCAGGAGTCAGCGAACATGCACTTGGCATGAAGAGCGTTGCCGATGCGATTAATATTCGAGCCGAAATCATGCGTAGATTTGAAGATCTCTGTCGCTTTGAAGATGACACTGTTCTTTCTTTAACCGTGGTCGGTGGTGGACCAACGGGTGTTGAGATGGCTGGTGCGTTAGCCGAACTAATTTCGGGTCCGCTCATGAATGACCACGAACATGCGGCAAAACATATGAAGATTAATTTAATTGAAGCTGGACCACGTCTGTTGCCTACTTTTTCAGCCAAGTTATCCGATCGGACTAAACGAGATTTAGAAAAGATGGGCGTTCAGGTTTTCCTAAATACTGCCGTAGCAAAAGTTGCGCCACGTAAAATCTCAATCAAAGATGGTGCTGATATCCCGTCTGAAGTAACTATTTGGGCTGCGGGTGTGCGCGGTGAACCAACTGCAGAAGCGCTAAAACTGCCAATTGTTAAATCAAGAATTGATACGACACCTACATTGCAGGTAAATCATTACCCAAATATTTGGGCAATCGGTGACATTGCAGGCTTGACTGATGGAAACGGCAACTTACTGCCCATGGTTGCTCCAGTTGCACTTCAACAAGGTGCTTGGGCAGCTAGGCAGATTTTGAATCTAAGCAATGGTCGCCCAACGCAAGATTTCAAATATCGCGATAAAGGTTCGATGGCCACGATCGGTCGCCATAAGGCTGTAGTTGAAGTTAAAAATCTTAAACTTACCGGAGTTCCTGCTTGGTTTATCTGGATTTTCCTCCATCTCTTCTATCTATTAGGTGGTCGCAATAAGGTTGGCACAATTGCAGACTGGACCTGGAACTACTTAACTTTTGATCGAGGAAATCGCCACATTATGGATATTGCGTAATCGAAAGTCGCAAATGAAATATTTAAGTGTCTCTGGCTACCCACTTTGGAGTTTCGAGTGGGCCAATAATGGCGAAGTTGTACTTCTACTTCATGGCGGTTTAAGCGATACCGATTCTTTTGCCGATGTAATGGTTGAGCCTCTGCAAGATTCATTTCACTTATTCGCATATGACCGTGCCGGGCATGGTCGCAGTGCTGATCAACCAGGCAGTTTCTATTTTGATTTTCAACGCGATGAAGCAATTGCATTTATCTCTGAAGTAATTAAGCAACCAGTTCATTTAGTTGGTTATAGCGATGGCGCAAATATTGCTCTAATGGTTGCTATTGCCCGGCCCGATCTAGTTAAATCGATTGTTTCAATTGCCGCTAACTTCAATCCTGATGGAATTGTTGATTTGCCGGAATTTGATCCGGCTGGAATCAGCGATGAATATCGAGCTTATTATTCTGAAATGTCGCCTGATGCCCCTGAAACGCTAGTTGTAAAGATCACAAAAATGCTTGAGATATGGAAGGTTGAACCAAATATTGATCTCGCAGATATCGCGCAAATAAATGTGCCAACGCTAGTAATGGCTGGCGATGATGATGTTGTAAAGCATTCACATTCGATTGAACTTTTTGAGGCTCTACCGCTTGGACAATTAGCGATTGTGCCCGGTACTTCGCATGGTTTAGTGAAAGAGAAACCTGAAATTGTTACTGCAATTATTAAAAGTTTCTTAAACGATCAGTCTTATCCGGTAACTCGGCAACCAATTCGCCGAACTAATCCTGCTTAATTATCGATCGGTTCAATCTTGCCGGTTGCTACATGGTAAATCCCACCACTAACAATTACATTTTTAGGTATTAGCGGAAAAGCACGAATACGCGAGAGATCTTGGCTTAGGGCAGCGCGCTGATCAACCACGGTATTAAACTCAAGTGAGCGAGTATCTACGCCATGTTTTTCTTCAATCATGGCATGAATAACTTCTTCATCCTCTTGGGCCATTCGACAATCGGTATGTGGCATCACCAAAATGCGATCAACACCGAGTAAGTAGGTCGCTAGAACTAAGGTACGAAGTACATCTTGAGTAACGCGAGCTCCAGCATTGCGCAGGATCTTGGCGTCTCCTGATTTCATTCCGACGACTGAGAGCGGATTGATCCGGGAATCCATGCAGGTAACAATCGCTAATCCGCGAGCTGCTCGTCCAGTTAGTTCGCTATATTTAAAGTTTTTCACATAATCTTCATTAGCGCGCCAAAGATCTTCAAAGCCAGGATTAATTGGTTCGCTCATAACTCAGAGTCTAACAAATTAGGCAACTAAGCAGGATTAAAAACTGGAGCCCCCCGTCAGGATTGAACTGACGACCTACGCATTACAAGTGCGTTGCTCTACCACTGAGCTAGGGAGGCCTTTACTTACATCGCTGCAAGGTTCGCAATTATGGCAGGAGATTGGAAAATTCAGAAATCGTTAACCATGTACCCAGCAAAACCCCTGTAGATTGCGCCTATGCGACTCGGTGTTCTAGATCTCGGATCGAACACTATCCACCTACAGGTAGTAGATGCCCATCCAGGGGCGCGGCCTAGCCCGACCACAAATCAAAAGGTCGAGCTGCGCTTAACTGATTACCTTAATAAATCTAATGAGATCACTGAGGATGGGATTGCGCTGTTACACCAAGCTATCTCTGATGCCGTAGATCATGCCCGCGAATTTAAAACTGATGAGATCTTAGCTTTTGCAACGTCTGCTATTCGAGATGCTCGCAATGGTGCACGAATCTTGACCAAACTAAATGAAGAATTTGGCATTGAGATAAATATTCTTTCCGGCGATGAAGAAGCAAACATGACTTTTCTAGCGGCTCGGCGTTGGTATGGCTGGTCAAGTGGTCGACTATTGGTAATTGACATTGGTGGTGGCTCGCTAGAAATTGGTATAGGCGATGACGAGCATCCTGAAGCGACTATTTCGTTACCTCTAGGCGCTGCTCGACTTACGCGAGAATTTTTAGATAACGATCCTTACACAGGCAAGGAGATCAGAAACTTAGAATCAAAAGTACGCGAATTAGTCGTTTCTGAACTACCTGAGGAAATTGTTGAACATGCTGCTGATCAATTTGTTGCAACAAGTAAAACTTTTCGAACCCTTGCCCGGTTAGGTGCTCATTGGTTTAAAGGTGATCCAAATGTTCTAGAGCTAAGCGCCCTAATGATGATGATTCCTAAATTAAGTGAGATGACAGATAAATCTCGCGCAGAACTTCCGGGGGTATCAGCCAGTCGCGCAAAACAAATTACTGCCGGTGCAATAGTTGCGCGAACCGTAATGGAAAGATTGCATATTACTCAGATTCAAATTTGTCCTTGGGCGCTACGCGAAGGCATTGTTTTACGCTGGTTAGACTGGATGGAACGCTAAAGAATTAAACGGCTGGTGCTTCGATCCAGTCAACGGCAACAACTTCGCCATCGCGATGATGCAGAATGAATGCCTCTCCTGGTTGTAGCTCAACTTCGATCTTCTTAAAATTCTTCTTTCCAATCAATTTCTTCACCAAATTAGGCAGAATTGGATTATGGCTACAAACAACCGCATTTAGATCAGGCTTTAGTAGGCTCCATACGTAATCAAGTGGCGCTTCTTTATCTTTTTCATATCTGTATTCGGATAAGTCTCGTGAAAATATTGGAACTAGCTTCATAGATTTAGCCATAGGGTCGATTGTTTCAATGCATCGTTGCGCGTCGGAAGTATGAATTTCGGTAATGCCATAATTTTGGTAAATCGAATGCATCCGCTTTGCTTGACGTTGACCTTTGTTATCTAGCGGACGATCGCCATCATCGCCTTCCCACTCTTCACGTTTTAGGGCTTTAGCATGTCGAAGTAACACTATCGGAGTGGTATTAATGCCAAAACTTTCAAAAAACTTAATTATCTCGCGATCATCATCGACACTGACTTTTTTCTTAGCATCTGAAACTGAAAGCCAAATTACTTGGTCGACTTCATGAGTATCTCTTGGTCCAATTGATTTACCAGTTGCTTTAGCCGACCAATAACGAACTTCTTTAGGAGTTCCTTCGGCTAGATATTTGGCAATGCCAATCTCAGGACCCAATACTGGTTCAAAACCAGTTTCTTCCATGGCTTCTCGAGCAGCACAAGCTAGGTGTGTTTCACCTTGTTCTACTTTTCCTTTGGGTAAAGACCAATCATCATATTTTGGGCGGTGAACCAAAGCGATTTCAGTAGTTTTCTTAGTTACTCGCCAAAGAACAACACCAGCACCTTGAATAACTTCGGTTTCGCTCACAGTTATCCGTTCAGATACTTCTGCATTAGTAGCTCCTGAATATCTTGGCCGCTCTTATGACGCTTCCACTCGGTACCTAATTGGTGCCAAGCACTGGTGTCAGGAGATAAAGAGACTTCAAAGATCTCACGCAAGATATCTTTATGTTGGGCTTTTTCGATACGTAGCAAACTTTCGACTCGACGATCTAAATTTCGATGCATTAAGTCAGAGCTGCCGATCCAATATTCATCATCGCCGTTATTCACAAAGTGATAAATACGCGAATGCTCAAGAAATCTACCCAGAATTGAACGCACTGTTATATTTTCAGAGAGACCTTTGATGCCCGGTCTAATTGATGAGATGCCACGAATTACCAGGTCAACCTTAACGCCAGCGTTTGATGCTCGGTAGAGCGCCTCAACAAATTCTTCATCAAGTAGTGAATTCAACTTAAATTGAATTCCGGCAGGTAAACCTGCTTTGCAGTTCGTAATCTCGTTCTCAATTTTTTCAAGTAATCCTGTACGCAAACTACGAGGCGCAACAAGCAAGCGTGAATACGTTGAAGCTGGCGCTAAACCAGATAGTTGATTAAATAACTTACTTAAATCTTCTGTCAGAGTTTGGTCTGCACTAATTATTCCTAAATCCTCATAGAAACGTGCTGTCTTTGGGTTGTAATTTCCGGTGCCGACGTGGCAGTAACGACGCAAACCATTGGCTTCATCTCGAATAACTAGTGATAACTTTGCATGGGTTTTTAAATTCATTAAGCCGTAAACCACATGTACACCGGCTGCTTCCAGTTTTCTTGCCCAGCGCACATTTGCTTGCTCATCAAAGCGTGCTCGAATTTCAATAACTGCCAAAACTTGTTTGCCTGCTTCAGCTGCTTCAATTAGTGCTTCGATAATTGGTGAATCACCTGAAGTTCTATAAAGAGTCTGTTTTATCGCGAGCACTTGTGGGTCTTGTGCCGCATTTTGCAGGAATTGAACTACTGAACTGGTGAAAGATTCATACGGGTGGTGCAGCAGAATCTCACCCTGGCGAATAGCTGCAAAGAATAGCTCAGGGTCACCGAAATCAACTTCGCTAAGCGAGGCAGCAGTACGCGACTTAAAGCGATCGAACTTCAATTCTGGAATATCAAGATCGGCAATACGATTTAAATCAGTTAAATCTAGTGGTGTGGCGAGTGAAAAAACACATTCGCGATTAATCGAAAGTTCTTCGCAAAGTCGCTCGAGCAGCGCCTGATCAATTCCTTCTTCAATTTCTAGCCTAACTGGTGGGCCAAATCTACGTCGCGCTAATTCTTGCTCAAGTGAAGTTAAGAGATCTTCGGATTCTTCTTCTTCAAGTTCTAAATCTTCGTTTCGAGTGACTCGGAAGGTGTAGTGATCTTCAATTAACATTCCGGGAAATAGCTCTTGTAGGTGAATTGCGATTACATCTTCTAGTGGGATAAATCGGCGAGAACCAGTTGAAGAAGTTGCGATAAATCTGGAAAGAATTGGCGGCACCTTAACTCTGGCGAAAGATTCTTCGCTAGTAGAAGGATTCTTTAAAATTACTGCCAAATTCAGTGATAGACCAGAGATATATGGGAATGGGTGCGAAGGATCTACTGCCAGTGGAGTTAATACTGGATAAATACGTTCGCGGAAAAGTTTTGAGACATAGTTACGTTCATCTTCAAGTAATTCGTTCCAGTGAATTAAATCAATTTTATGCGCTTGCAACGCTGGCAGAACTTCGGTTTTAAATAGATTCGCATGGCGGCTCGCCAGAGCTCGAGCTTTATCGGTTACAGCAGTTAAAAGTTGTGGTGGGGTGTAGCCGGCTGTGTTGGTAGAAGTTATCTGATTTTCTATTTTTCCTAAGATTGAAGCCACGCGAACCATGAAGAACTCATCTAAATTGTTAGAAAAAATAGCCATATAGCGAAGTCGCTCAAGTAGTGGAACTTCTTTATCTTCGGCAAGTTCAAGAACTCGCTCATTAAATGAAAGCCAGCTGATCTCGCGATCAATTAACTCATCCGCCTTTGGCATAATCACATTTTCTCTCATTTTGGTGAACAGGAAGCATCGATTAGGTGGATTGGCGCTTAACTAAGCGGCCAAGTAGTTGGGTTTGGATACTTTGCGCTGCGCCCATCGCCCGATGATTTGCCACGAATTCTTCGCCAAATCCACGGTAAGGCAAAGCTAAAAAACCAAGCAACGCTGGTTGCTTTCTTGACCAACCAAGGAGTTGGTTTGGCAGCTGGCAGTGGCAATCGCCAATTTGGATCAAACGGCATACCAAGAACTTCAAGCACGCCTTGCGCTACACGATCGTGACCAAGTGAATTTAGATGCAGTCGGTCGAATGCTAATAAACGTCGATCGGATAAAAATTGTTTCTCGTTCGCATCAACAATAATTGCGCCAACTTCTTTTGCAATGGTGCGAATATTCTTATTGAAAGTACTAAACCGCTCAGCCCACATATCGGCAGTCTTGCCAGTATTTCCAGTTCGCTCTAGAACTGTAAACAACATTAGCGTTGCCCCAGTTGCAGATAATTTTCTAACTGCATCGTTATAAATCGGGAATACATTTTCTGGGCGATAGCCAGGTCGCAAAACATCATTTGCGCCAGCATGAAAAGAAACTAAAGTTTCTTTGCCTGTGATTAGTGGAATTGCTTGTGGTACTTGATCGGCAGTAACTTGGAATACCAGTTTGCCGCGAATCGCTAAATTCACATAAGTAAAATCTGGTGATTGAGTTGTTAATACATCAGCAACCCGATCAGCCCAACCACGGAAATTTCCATCAATGATCTCATCGGTCATGCCTTCGGTGAATGAATCACCGAGTGCAATAAATCTTTGATAAGTCATGATTATTTCGTTCGACGTTGCTCGTCTACCCAGAAGAGAGCAATCGAGGTTGCCACGCTTGCATTAAGGGATTCAGTAGCTGAATTCATTGGAATTGAAACAACTAGATCGCATTTCTCACGTACTAGTCTAGAAAGGCCTTTGCCTTCACTGCCAACTACGATCATTAGCGACTCGGTAGCAACTTTCATGCCACTAAGTGATTCATCGCTTTCGCCATCTAATCCGATTACAAAGCAGCCTAATTTCTTAGCTTCTTCGATGGTGCGAGCCAAGTTAGTTACTTGGGCAACTGGCATGCGTGCAGCAGCTCCAGCTGATGCTTTCCAGGCTGAAGCAGTCATAGCAGCTGCGCGACGTTCAGTCATTACAACACCATTTACTCCGAAAGCTCCTGCGCTACGGATGATCGCACCAAGGTTTCGTGGATCAGTAACACCGTCTAGTGCCACAATTAACATTGGATTCTTTGCGCGTTGAGTTATCTCTTCGAAGCTTGAATATTGGTAAGGCTTGATTGCCAGAATGATGCCTTGGCTATTTGGTGAGATTCCTTCAACTTCGGCGCGGTGAACTTCGCGAATCGGCAGTTGTAAGTGCAGCGCCAATTGTAGTGACTCTGCAACGCGATCATCGATATCAATTCCGCGAGCAACCAGTACTTCAGTTGCCGGAACTGAGGCGCGTAGCGCTTCAAGTACTGCGTTACGACCTGCGACAATTTCACCCTTTGGTTTATCAATTCTTGAATTGCGACCAGCTGAACTTCGTGGAGTTGTTCCGGTACGAGGAGTTGTACCCGCGCGCGGATTAGCTTTTGCTTTCTCAGCAGCTTTCTTACGCTTGGCAGCTGCGTGATAAGGACGGTCTTCGGCTTTTGGAGTCGGACCTTTACCCGTTAAACGCTTTTTATTCTTACCACCGGTACCGGTTGTTGGACCTTTTTTAGATCCACGTATTGCGCCTTTGCGCTCTGAATTACCGGCCATTTAATTGCTACCTTCTGAACGAGAGATCGACCAACGTGGTCCTTGAGCTGTGTCTTCAATTGAAATACCAAGTGCGATTAAGCCATCGCGAATTTGATCGGATGCGGCAAAATCTTTGCGGTCCCTTGCTGCGGTTCGTTGCGCAAGAACTAAAGTAATAACGCCATCTAGCGCGACAGTTAGTGACTCGCCCTGTTCTCCGCTGGCAAATGCTGGATCAAACGGGTCGCAACCAAGTACTTCAAGTGCACCACGAATAAAGCTGGCCGCGCTTGCAATACCTGCATTGTCATTCTCGGTTATTGCGCTATTTCCCAAGCGTAATTGCTCTGAAATTCCAGCCAGTGCTTGCGGAACTGCTAAATCTTCATTCATCGCAGCCACAAAATCATGAGATAAAGCTGGTTCTGGCTGACTACCTAAAATTTCGGTCGCGCGCATTAGAAAGTTTTCTATCCGGCGGAAACCAACTGCTGACTCTTCCAGGGCCGCCGGTGAGTACTCGAGCATTGATCGGTAATGAGCGCTGCCTAAATACCAACGTAGTTCAATTCCGCGAACGCTCTTTAATAATTCAGTAACTTGTAGAGAATTACCAAGTGACTTAGACATTTTTTCACCAGATGCGGTTACCCAAGCATTGTGTAACCAACGTTTGGCAAAGCCATATCCAGCTGCTTCAGATTGCGCAATTTCATTTTCGTGATGTGGAAAAATTAAATCTAGCCCACCACCGTGAATATCAAACTCAGCACCAAGATAAGCATGTGCCATTGCCGAACATTCAATATGCCAACCTGGTCGTCCGTCACCCCATGGTGTTGGCCAAAATGGATCACCAGCTTTAGCAGCTTTCCAAAGCGCAAAATCTCGCACATCTCGCTTGAAAGTTTCGTCAGCATCTTGCGCTGGTAATAAATCATCAATATTTTGGTTTGAGAGAGTTAAGTAAGAATTTAACTTGCGAACTTCTAAATAGACATCGCCATTACCAGGCGCATATGCGTAGCCTCGCTCAATTAAAGATGCAATCAAATCAATCATTTGGGTGATGTGACCGGTTGCGCGCGGTTCGTAAGTTGGTGGTAAAACATTTAGCGCTGTATATGCATCAGTGAATGCGCGCTCGTACTTAAGGGCAACTGCCCACCAAGGCGCTTGTTCGTGAACTGCCTTATGTAAAATCTTGTCATCAATATCTGTTACGTTGCGAATAAAGGTGGTTTGGTAACCTGACTTAACTAACCAACGTCGCAAAATATCGAAGTTAACGCCGCTACGAATGTGGCCAATATGTGGCGGCGCTTGAACGGTGGCACCGCACAGGTAAATACTCGCTTTGCCCGGCTGCAGTGGAATAAATTCTGAGACGGTTCGCGACAACGTGTCATATAGCTTTAGCGAACTCATTAGTGAAGTCTATCGGTCGTTTCTCAAACCTTAAAAACGAGCGCTGAAGCAATGGCTGCGATGCCTTTACCTTCACCTGTTATGCCAAGTCCATCGGTAGTTGTGGCTAATAGTGATACTGGTGCTCCATTTAGTGCAGCAGAAAGAGCGGCAATTGCTTCTTTACGGCGTCCTGCCAACTTCGGACGATTACCGATTACTTGAATTGAAACATTTGAGATGGCAAACCCGGCTTTAGTAATTATCGAAAGTGTCTCTGACAATAATTTTGCGCCACTCGCGCCAGCATATTCAGGTCGATCGGTTCCAAAGTTTGAACCTAGATCGCCTAAACCAGTTGCCGCAAAAAGTGAATCGCAAATTGCATGCGCAGCAACATCACCATCGGAATGTCCAGCAACACCAACTTCACCTGGCCAATTAATACAACCTAACCAAAGTTCACGTCCAGCTTCGAATGCGTGCGCATCAACACCTACACCAGTTAAGAATTCTTTATTTGCGCCAAGGAAGTTGTATGCAGTTGCTAAATCTACCGGCGTCGTAATTTTCAATGCGCGTTCTTCGCCGGCTATTACCAAAACTTTAAATCCGGCACTTTCAACTAGGGCCGCATCATCAGTACCTTCAGCATTTGTGGCATGTGCTTTTTTGAGCGCAGAAAATTCAAAGCCTTGTGGGGTTTGGATATTACGTAAGTCTGCGCGATTAGGAGTTGTGGTTACATATCCATCTGCATCAACACTCTTGATCGTATCTACTTGAGGCACGCCAGGTATTACCGCTACTTCTCCAGTTTGCAGAGCTGACAAAATGCGATTAGTTAAATCTGTTGTTGCTAAAGCGCGAGCAGCATCATGAATCAATACATATTGCGTATCACTTGAAATCGCGGCCAGACCAGCCCTAATTGATTCTGAACGAGTTGAGCCGCCAACTACAACAGTTACGGCATCACCTAGAAGTGTTTGAAATTGACTTAGATGAGAAGCCGGAGCTGTAACGATTACTTGATCGACAGCTGGTGAAATTGCGGCCACCGCATGTTCGATTAAAGTGCGATTACCCAATTGAATCAAAGCTTTTGGAAGATCAGCACCGAATCTAACGCCGGATCCGGCAGCAGCAATAATTGCTGCAACATGGCCAGACATAAGTGCTCCGATCGAGCTTAAATTAAGAAGCTAAGACCTCGTCGAGGATAACTGATGCTTTTTCTTCATCGGTGCGCTCAGCGAGAGCTAGTTCAGAAACCAGAATCTGCTTTGCCTTAGAAAGCATGCGCTTCTCACCAGCAGAAAGACCACGGTCAAGATCACGGCGATAAAGATCGCGCACAACTTCAGCAACCTTGATTACATCACCGGAAGCTAATTTTTCAAGATTTGCCTTGTAGCGACGAGACCAGTTTGTTGGCTCTTCGGTATAAGGCTGGCGTAGAACACTGAAAACACGGTCAAGCCCGGCGCTATCTACAACATCGCGCACTCCGACCAGGTCAACATTTTCAGCTGGCACTCGTACCGTTAAATCGCCTTGGGCCACCTTTAAAACTAAGTAGGTTTTTTCTTCGCCCTTTATCACTCGAGTTTCAATTGCCTCGATTAGCGCTGCGCCGTGATGAGGGTAAACAACAGTTTCGCCTACTTTAAATGACATTGGGAGCCCTTCGTTAGGGGCCAATCATACCAGCAACTAGTGAGGGTAGTCACCTTGGGTATTGAGCCTGTATTTCACTGGCTTTAGCCGCTATTTCTCATGAGAGAATAAGCGTGCATTGTTGAGCAAATAATTCTTGGGAGAAAAAATGCAATTACGTAAGGTTGCGATCAGTTTAATAATTACTGCTTCTCTCTCGACTTTAACTGCATGCGGTGCTGGCGAAAATGCAGCTGCTCGCAACATCACTAAAGTTACCGATGGCGCAGAAACTGAAGTCTTAACTGATACCAGCGCGCTGAAGCTTCGCGGCTTCTTATTGGTTGCTCAGCCAGATGGCAGCGCAGTATTAGTTGGCACCATTATTAACGCAAACTCAACATCTGATTCATTGCTCGGAATCTCAGTAAATAATGTACTTGCCACACTTGCCACTGAATCGAATGTGATTTCTGAAAATTTCCCAATGATTTTCGAAGGCGACTCAGCAAATGCAAAAGCAGTAATACCTGGCCTGGGCGTAAAAGCTGGCAACACAGTTGATGTTTCTTTCTTCTTTAATACTGCTGGCGTAGTTACCGTAAAAGCTATTGTGCGCGACAAGCGCGATACTTACGCCGGCGTAACTGCTTAAGCTTCTAGTTTGTAACCAAGCCCGCGAACGGTCTGAATAAAAACTGGATTCGCTGGATCTGATTCAATTTTTGCACGCAAGCGCTTGATGTGAACGTCAAGCGTTTTGGTATCGCCCACGTAATCGCTTCCCCAAACCCGATCAATTAACTGCATACGTGTTAATACTCGGCCCGAGTTGCGCATCAAGAATTCAAGTAACTCAAACTCCTTGAGCGGTAATGAGATTGATGCGTTATTGACGCTTACTTGGTGGCGGTCAACATCCATACGGACTGGCCCAGCAACGAGTGAGCCATTGTCTTCAGTAATTTCACCTAGGTCACTATGTCGGCGCAATACTGCTCGAATACGGGCAATTAGCTCTCGTGATGAATATGGCTTGGTGACGTAATCGTCGGCACCGAGTTCAAGCCCAACCACTTTATCAATTTCAGCATCTTTGGCAGTCAACATAATGATTGGTACCGCAGATCGGGTGCGTAACTGCTTGCAAACTTCAGTTCCAGATAAGCCTGGCAACATCAAGTCAAGTAATACTAAATCGGCGCCATGCTTATCAAATAGTTCAACAGCTGCTGTACCAGTGTCGGCTACGACAACATCAAAGCCTTCTTTACCTAACAGATAGGCCAACGCCTCAGAAAAAGATTCTTCATCCTCGACCACTAAAATTCGGGTCATTATTTTTCCTCCTGGTTGGTTGATTGATAACTCTCAGATTCAATGAATTCTGGCAATCTGATTGTGAATGTGCTTCCGGAGCCTTCGCTGCTCCAGACCGAGATATCTCCGCCATGATTAGTGGCCACGTGCTTAACGATCGAAAGTCCTAGTCCAGTTCCGCCAGTTGCTCGCGAACGCGCCGGATCTACTCGATAGAAACGCTCAAATATTCGTTCGATTTCTTTCTCTGGAATTCCAATGCCTTGATCGGTTACCGAGATCTCGACTAAATTATCTTTGCATGTTAACACGATCGCTACTTGAGTTGAATCTGGGCTGTAGTTGATGGCATTTTCAATTAAATTGCTAATCGCCATCTCTAATTGACTGCGCTCGCCTAAAACAAAATGATCTGCGATTGGCAGAAATACCAAAGATATTTTTCGTTTTTCGGCAGTTAGTCGAGATTCATCTATCGCTTCATTAATTAAGTCAGTCATTGAGTAAGGTTGTGCATTTTTAAGCGGGTCGCCATCTTGCAGGCGAGATAAGTTAATAATCTCCTGAACTAAATCAGTTAGACGCTTAGCTTCGATCTGCATTCGGCCGGCAAATTTTTCAACAGCTTCTTTATCGTCACTCGCTTCGAGGACTGCTTCACTTAAGATTGAAAGTGCTCCGATTGGAGTTTTAAGTTCATGCGAAATATTTGCCACAAAGTCACGTCTAATCGCATCGAGACGGCGGAATTCACTATCATCGAAAATTAGCGCAACGATTAATCCTTCAGAACCGATTGGTGAAACACGAACCAATAGATCATGGGTTCCTTGGCCAATCGGACCACGTGGTAATTCAACGGTTGCTTCTTGATAAACATTTGAGCGGCGCACTGCGCGCACTAAATTAAGAAGTGGCGTCGAAACCAGGCGACCATCGCGAATCATTGATAGTGCGCCAGTGCCGGCAGAAGAGGAAAGTACTTGCTCACCCGGGGCGAGAATTAAATACTCAGCATCGAGAATTTCCAATAGCTCAAGCAATGAATCAGGAATTTCCCAGCCGCTTTCGACTGCTACTTCCTTATCTCGGCGCCAGAACATAGCCTTATCGTAGAGAAGAGATCACTTGGAGTACTACCTAATCAGCCATTTACACCCCTTTCACCCAGATATTTACCTCGGATTTGCGACCCGTTCACTTAATAACCCGCATCCGAAGTGCTGAAGGTCTAAGTTATGCCCATGCGCGATTCCTTTCATGATGACTTAGACGGCATTGGTACTTCCCTTGTCGAAATGGGCCATCTGGTCAATAAAGCAATGGAGCGTGCGACCACTGCCCTACTAACCGCAGACCTTAAAGTTGCCGAAGAAATCATTTCCGAAGACGATGCAATTGATGACATGCAGCATGACATTGAGGCGCGAGCGATAAATTTGATGGCCCGTCAACAACCAGTTGCCGGCGACCTGCGTACTTTGGTTACATCCCTTCGCATGAGTGCTGACCTAGAGCGCATGGGCGACTTGGCACATCACGTAGCTAAGTTAACTCGCATGCGTTACCCAGCTGCGGCTGTGCCACCAGAGCTTGTTCTAACTTTGCAAGAAATGGGTAATGTGACAGCTCGCATCACTCAAAAAGCAATTGGCGTTATTGAGTCACGCAATCTTGAAGCGGCGCTACAACTTGAAAAAGATGATGACGAGATGGACATTCTGCACCGTCGTTTATTTGAAATCTTGCTTGATGATTCTTGGCCATATGGAATTGAAACCGCTATCGATATGACTCTGCTTGGCCGCTATTACGAGCGTTGCTCAGACCACGCAGTTTCGATTGCCCGCCGTGTCTATTACTTAGTCACCGGCGAGTACGCAAATTCTGCAAATAATTAATTACTTCTTTCCTTGATTTGCAACTGCTTGAATTGCGGCAGCTGCGGCAGCTGGATCTAAATATTCGCCACCACGTTTAATTGGTTTCAAATCTGCATCCAATTTATAAAGCAGTGGAATTCCAGTTGGAATATTTAGCTCAGCGATATCAGATTCTGAAATTCCGTCGAGATGCTTAACTAGCGCGCGTAATGAATTTCCGTGCGCAGTAACCAAAACTCGCTTGCCAGCTCGTAGATCGGGCACAATATTGCCGGTCCAATACGGAATCATGCGGGTGACCACATCTTTTAAACACTCTGTTGCGGGCAGATCTGAACCTAAGTCAACGTAGCGAGCATCACCGGTTTGGCTATATTGATCATTGGCATCAATTGGTGGTGGTGGCACGTCGTATGAACGGCGCCAAAGTTTAAATTGTTCTTCGCCATAAGTAGCTAGCGTTTCTTTCTTATCTTTACCTTGCAGCGCACCGTAATGGCGCTCATTTAAGCGCCAAGAACGATTTACTGGAATCCAATGTCGATCGCATGCATCGAGTGCTAACTGCGAGGTATGAATAGCGCGACGAAGTAATGAAGTGTGAACTACATCGGGCAATAATCCATTTTCAGCGAGTAACTTTCCACCGCGAGTAGCTTCAGCTTCACCGGCAGCAGATAGACGAACATCTACCCAGCCAGTGAAAAGATTCTTGGCATTCCATTCGCTTTCACCATGGCGCAAAAGGATTAATTCAAAGTTGCTCATATCGCAATCCTAGATGAATTAAATCAAATGTGAAAATGCTTCAAGATTTGCCAGCGATTCACCGCGCGAAACCCGCCATGCCCATTCCCTGCGGATAGCACTTGAGAAGCCAATCTCAAGTAAGGGGTTAAAAGAGGAATCTGCTACTTGTAATACGCTGCCAATTATTCGATCAATCTCTTGATTAGTTACTGCGGTCAATGGCAGGCGGCCAACTAAATAGATATCTCGCAATTCGTTGATCGCAAAAGCTATTCCATAGAGCCCAGCGTTCTTCTGTAAGCACCAGGCGTGCACTTGATCTTCATGCTCATCAGGTTTACGGATGACGAAGGCATTGATACTTAATGAGTGGTCACCAATTATTAAAGCGCAATGCGTTTGTTGCTTCTTTTCACCAGGCAGCGTGATTAAAAAAGTACTTAAACTACTCTGCTCAAAAGATAAATCGTGAGACTCTAGAAATTCTAAAATAACTTCAGTTGGATTGAGCCCGCTCATTAATTATGCTCCAGCGATTTGTTCACGTGCAAGTTCAGATAAAACCCGATCATAAATATCTAAGGTGCCACGTGCTGTTGCATCCCAACCAAAGTGTGAAGCATGTTCGACTGCGCCCATTGATAGTAAAACGCGACGTTGCGGCTCGTTTAGTAAGCGTGCCAAAATCGAAGACCAGGCACGCGGATCATGGCCGTCAACTAATACGCCAGAAATACCATCGGCAACCGCAGTACGTAAGCCACCTACAGCAGTTGCAACCACGGGAGTACCACATGCTTGTGCTTCAAGTGCAACCAATCCAAATGATTCGCTATAGCTTGGCACGCAAACCAAATCTGCACTGCGATACCAATCGGGTAAGTCATTACGCGGAACAGGTTCAGCAAATTTAACTACATCAGAAATTGCCAACCAACCTGCTAACTCTTTAAGTCGCTCTACTTCAGAAGTATTTGAACCAGATGAACCACCAACAATATTTACAATTAAGCCGCTACGTAAAAGTGGCGAGTGATTTAACATTTCTGAGATAGCTCTAATTAAAAGTTCGGGGCCTTTATGGGGCTGAATACGACCAACAAAAGTAATTACATTGGCGTTCGTTGGAACGCTTAAGCGCTGGCGAGCGGCTTTCTTGCCATCACCTGGAATAAATTTATAAAGATCAACGCCTGGCGAAACTACTCGCACATTATCGGGGCAGGCTTCATAAAGTGAAACTAAGCTAGCTGCTTCGGCATCAGTATTAGCAATTAGCGCATTAGCTGCAGCTACCACTTGGGTTTCACCTTGGACCCGAATCATTGGTTCTGGGGTTTCGCCTTCAGCCAAATTCAAGTTTTTAACTCGCGCCATTGTGTGCATCGTATGAACGAATGGAATATTTAATGCCTTACTCGCATGCATAGCGACTTTGCCAGAGATCCAATAATGTGAATGAATCAGATCGTAATTGGTTTCACCCGAAAGCTTTTTCTTAAATTCTTCGGCGATTTCTGGAATTAATTTTGGTAACAATTCTTTAGTTACCCCAGTTAATGGACCAACATTTAACTGAATTACCCGAACTCCTGGTGAGACTTCGACAATATCTGCAACATCAGAATTGGTACGCCGTGTAAAAATATCTACCTCTACGCCCATTGCTGCCATACGTTCGGCGCTTTCAGCCACATAAATATTCATCCCGCCGGCATCGCCAATGCCTGGTTGATCCAGGGGCGAGGTATGCACCATCAAGGTTGCAATCCGTGCGTTCATGGTTAAAGGGTAACGCTGATTAAAAGGTAGCGCTAAGTGAGCCGACTACGTTTCCGCCACCCAGCACATCAACTACTTCACCTTCAATATTGATGCCGAATTTAGCGAGTGCGGCTTTCATCATTGGGCCATTAACACGATTACTGCCATCAGAAATCTTCCAAGCAATCGCACCGCCATCAGCTAAAGATGCCAACATCACGCTTTCGGCACCACCTTTTACGAAGAGCCCAGGAACAGCGCGCATCATGCGAGTATCAAAAGCTCCTTCAGCCAGAATCATTTCCGGATGTTTTAGACAGGCACTAATCACTTTTGTAAATACTGGATCAAAATCGATGCGCATTCTTCGAGCAGCCACTGCTATCGAACGAGTGCTCATTGAAAACAGTGGCGCACCGCAACCATCGATACTTGTGCGATTGATTGGTTGGCCAGTTAAACCTTCAATTTCATTGGCAATTGCGATCTGGAGTGGGTGACTGGCATCCCGATAAGTTTTTATATCCCAACCGTTAACAACGCACGTTGCCAACATTCCTGCGTGCTTACCACTGCAGTTTGCGGCTAAAGAGGTTGCTGGCTTATCGCCCCAAGAAATACGAGCGTTGCGATCTATTGGAAAATCAGGCGTATTTTGTAAATCTGATTCTGATAACCCAACGCTTTTTAAAATTTCCAGCGCAACTTCTTGATGACGATTAGTTCCACCATGACTTGCACAAACCAAAGCTAATTGCCCATCATTTAGTTTTAGCCCAGAGCGCACCATTGCTGTTGCTTGAAAAGATTTAATTGCTGAGCGCGGATAGATTTCGGCGTCAACTTCGCCAAGTGTCAACAAATCAGTTCCATCTGCTGCAATAAGGATTAGGTTGCCGCTGTGGGTTGATTCAACTAATCCGCTACGCACTAACTGCGCAAGAATAACGCTCATTCTTAATCGTTAGAGCGCGGGCTAGTTGACCAAATGTGTGCTTGAAGTGTTTGTCCTTCGGCAGCCATGTCATATGCGTAGAAGAGTTCACCTTCAACTAATCCATAAAGACGAACACCAGCAGTAACAATTTTTGCAGAAGGTGCGGAATAACCTTGATCCATTGCTAATTGAATTTTGGGCCCGTCGAAATGGCCAAGCCAACCTTCAGTTATTCCAGTGTTATGAGAAATTACAACTTCCAGTACATTATTTGGTTTGATCCGCCAAAAGCCTGCCTCGCTTGCACCGGGGCGAATAATTTCGCCTTCATCATCGACGATCCAAGAGCGTGAAAAGTAGTTTAGAAATGGGCGACCATCGTGGTTAAAAACGGTTTCGGAGATAAATTGGAAAGGCTTAATTGTTGGGTACTCGCCGTGACCCTTACCGCGCCATGTTCCAACTAGCCAAGCAAGTGGATTTAAATCAGGGTGAAGTCCTTCGGGGATTGTGAAGACCATTATCTGCCAGTTCGCTTTCTACTATCTCGGTAGCGAGCACTTTCGGGATCTCTGCGATTAGTAAATGCATAGAACAATAATCCGGCGCCAATAACTAATGAAATCAGGCCAAGGAGAATTGAAGTTAAGAGCTCCATGTCGGAAAGTCTATCGGTTAGTTACATCTTTCTTACGGCCCACATGATCGCGAGCCCTGCTAGCAAAGTGATTATTAACTGTCCGAGCAATTCCATTTACTAATTACCTGCGGCTATTGCTTCTTGAGCAGCAGGAATCCCACCAACTGAGAGCGTTGCGTCTAACGGGGTATTGCGCTTAACCACGGCGAGTGCAATCGGGCCTAATTCATGATGCCTCGCAACAGTTCCTAAATAGCCGACAACTACCCCATCGTTTTCCACTGGAGTTCCAACTTTAGGAAAATTAACTTCAGTGCCATCAAGGTGCAACATAACTAAACGACGTGGTGGATTTCCTAGATTATTTATTTTCGCAACTGTTTCTTGGCCACGATAACAACCTTTATTTAGGTGTACCGCACTATTTAATAGTCCTAGTTCATTTGGAATAGATTTGTGATCAGTTTCAAAACCTATTCGTGGCAATGCCGCAGCTACTCGCATTGCATCAAGTGCCCAAGTACCTACTTGGGTTGCCACCGAATTAAAAGTTTCGATCATGTTTATTAACTCGGATCTTGGCACAAGTGCATAGGGGCCACCAATTTCATCCATTTTGCCAGGCGCACGTAACACTGCATATTCTGAAGTAGCATCGTGAATTTCTACTTGAGCACGAAATTTCATTTTTCCAAGATGTAAAATTAATTCAGCGCTGCGACCCGGATTAACAACTAGCCAAGTGGTGTCACCATCATCTACCAAAAAGAATTGATGCTCAATATGTCCTTTCGGGTCTAAAATTAAAGCATGCTGCCATTGACCAGCTAATAAATTTTCATGATCTTGAGTAGTTAAAAGATGCAGCCAGGTTAAACGTTCTGGCCCAGACAGTGCGACAACTTCGTAATGTGATAAGTCGGCCCAAGCGGTGCCAGCTTCTAGTGCACGTTGTTCTTTTACTGGATCACCAAAATGCCACACGGCGCCTTTATCTGGGCCGTCCTCCACGAGTACAGCGCTCATTACTTACTTTCAGCTGTGAAACATGCTGAGCAAGTGCCATAAACAGCAAAGTGTGTGACATCTGTTTTAAAACCATAATCATCGGCTAGAGCATTTACAAAGTTAGCCGCAACATCTATTGGTGCATCTCCTACGGATCCACAAGTGCCACAAACTAAATGTAGGTGGGTTAACTCTTCGGCGGCATGATAGGTAGCCCCGCCGTGGCCCAAGTGAGTGTGCTGAACTAATCCCACGTTCTCGAGGGTTTCTAAGTTGCGGTATACGGTTGAAAGGTTGATTCCGGGATGAGTTTGGCGAACTTTCTCAGCAACTTCTTCTGGTGTGGCATGTCCTAGTTCGCGAACAGCAGCTAAGACTAATTCTCGTTGCGGAGTTAAGCGCAATCCCTTATCGCGTAATTCATGCTGATCAGCCATGAGTCAATCTTACTTAGATTCTCATAAAAAGGGTTATCTGGTCGGCCGATTAGCGGCGAGCACGCAGAAGAATTAGGTAAAACTCGCAGCCTAAGCAGTAATTAAAGGTTGCATTTAAAAAAGCGGCTGCAAGTGCAAACCCGGTTGCGATAGTGAAGACGATAGTGACTCCAGATAGCAACCCAGCAACAGCGATGGCAGCAAAAACGAAACCGACAGCTTGGGCAAATTGAGGTGGTCGCACATCTTCAGGAACAAACTCGCCCTTTAAACGTGGCTTGATCAAAGTTTTAAAGAGAAAAGCATAAGGCGTGAATTGTGGACCTCTAGTTGCGCCAATTAGAAACACTGCTAATTGAAAAACGATCAGAGGCAGTGATTGCGTTACCAGTGCGCTCGCTAATACAAAAACTGTAAGCGCTGCTGAGAAACGTGGACCACGTGCATCAATTACTATTGAGGTGTTTTTTTTATCTAAAGTTGTCATCTGTTTCCTACTTTTCTTGGTTGTGGGTTACTAAAACTGGGTATTTTAAGTTTTAGTTACAACACAACGAGACAGCTAAACGTCCGTAATCAAGTACGCGACGCTTTGTGAAAAAGCTATCAAGTGCGAAAGACATGTAATAAGAGTAAAGAGGGCCGGTGAAAAAGCCTAATTGCGAGTCACTTGCAGGTGTCACTTTATAGCGGCGAGGGCGGCTAACACTTGGTCACGCTTAGGTGCGCCAATAGCTCGCCCCACTTCAATACCAAAGCTATTAAGAATCAGAGTGGTTGGAGTAGAGCGAATATCTAGTTTGCGTACTAACTCCAGATTTGTTTCAGCATCGATTTCAACATGTCGCACATCGCTTAAGTCGGTAACAACGTTTTCAAGCAGTGTGCGCGTTGCTCGGCAAGGGGTACAAAAGGCTGATGAAAACTGCACCAAAGTTGCCCGTGACCCAAGATCGCCACCGATAACTGATGCAGTTAAAGCCTTGCCGGAGATGGACTTGGCTTGAATCTTGCCCCGTGACTTTTGATACCAGAGGCCATAAGCGGTAGCAGCCCCGAGCACGATAAGAATTGGTAGGAAAGATTTCACGAGAGTAGTCTGTGCCACTTAACACCTAGAACGCAACTGGAAGCAGGTGAGCGCAAATGGCAAGAGTGTTGCTACTTACAAACACTCTAGGCGCGAGCGTTGAAGTTCTACCTTCGCTAGCTTTGTTGCAACATCAAGTAAAAATTGTTCCGGCTGAAGCTAGTGTTCTAATTGATGTTCCTGAAACAGACATTTTGTTATTAGATGCTCGTCGCGAAATTCCAGCTGCAAAAAATTTAGCTAAGTTGCTACGTACCACAGGTTCAGGTGCACCAGTTATTGTCATAACGACTGAAGGTGGTTTATCTGCACTGAGTGCCGAATGGGGCATTGACGATGTAATCCTTGATACTGCTGGTCCTGCAGAAGTTGATGCGCGTATTCGAATTGCAATTGGTGAATATGCAGCGCACCTTGCTGAAACTGATCCTGCCTCTGGTGAAATAAGAACTGGTGAAGTTTCAATCGATGAGAATAGTTACACAGCACGCATTAAAGGCCGTGCGCTGGATTTAACTTTCAAAGAATTTGAATTATTGAAGTTTTTGGCTCAGCATCCAGGACGAGTATTTACCCGAGCTCAGTTGTTGCAAGAAATTTGGGGTTACGATTATTTTGGCGGTACTCGCACTGTTGATGTGCATATCAGACGACTTCGTTCAAAGCTTGGCCCTGAGCACGAAGCAATTATCGGCACTGTGCGAAATGTGGGATACCGCTTTACGGTAACTAGCGCCATGAAAGATGCCCAAGTATCTGAGCGGATTTAGTTGTGCGCACGATTCTAAAACTGCATCTCTCTATTGCCGCTGACTTACCAGAGCCAAACACTTCAGCCGAGATAAGCACTTTCAAGTCGACTGATGCCGACGAATGGTTAGCGCTAAATAACGAGATTTTTATCGTGCATCCCGACCAAGGTGATTGGGTTATGCAGGACTTAACTAATCGCATTAACGAAAGCTGGTTTGATGCCGATGGCTTCTTTCTGGCTAGAGATAAGGGCAAAATAATTGGTTTTTGTTGGACAAAAATCCATAACGACCGAGTAAATGAAGGCGCTATTGGGGAAATTTATGTAATTGGCGTGAACCCAGATTCACATAGCTCCGGACTTGGTAAAGCCTTATTGCTTACCGCTCTGCGTTTTTTTCAAAGTAAAGGAATTAAAGAATCAATGCTCTACGTTGACGCCGATAACCATGCCGCCCTAATTCTTTATAAGAAACTAGGCTTCAACTAACTCAGCGCACATTTTACGAAATGCCGCAGTGTGCGCATCAACATCAGCGCTTGTCGTGTCTGGACACATCAAGGCCATATTATGAAACGGCGTGATTAAGAAGCCATCATTTAACATTCGCAAATGAAGATACTGCTCTAACTCAAAGTCACCAGCGTTATTCGCATCGGCGCCAGTTACAGGTGCGACTTTGCCAAAGATATATTCACCGCGTGCACCCAAACGATTACAGCTCCATGGCAAATCAAATTCATTAATCGCAGCATCTACGCCATCTGACCAGCGAGTGCCTAAATCGATCATGCGATCAAAGTTCTCTTTCGTTAGCACATGAGTAAGTGTTGCGCGCATCGCAGCAAGTGAGAGGGCATTTCCAGCCAATGTTCCACCAATGCCACCCGTATCAATAATTTCTAGCTCAACCATTTTGTTAATTGAATCAGCGATCGCTTGAGTCATGCCGAAGGTTCCAGTCGGAATTCCACCACCAATTGCTTTACCGATAGTTAAAAAGTCTGGTTTTAATCCGAGGTCTGCCGTCATCCCACCAACACCAACTGAGATCGTGTGAGTTTCGTCGATAATCAAAATAGTGCCGTATTTCTTTGCTAGTTCTTGCACTGCTTCTAAGTAACCTGCTTGTGGCAGAACAATTCCGACATTTGTCATTGCCGGTTCCATCAGAATCGCTGCCACATCACCATGTGCTAATGCTTTTTCCATGCCAGAAATATCGTTGAACTCAACAACGCGGGTTGTGTGATCTAGCGCCACCGGTGCGCCAATATTTCCTTCGCGAGCTACCGTATTTCCAGCTGCATCTAAAGTGGCAAAGGTTTCATCTACTGAACCGTGATAACAGCGATCAATAACCACAATCTTTGAGCGGCCAGTTAGTAGGCGGGAATAGCGAATTACATGGCGATTGGCATCTGTGGCAGAGACCGTAAATTGCCAAAGTGGAAGACCAAATCGGTTAGCCAGCTCAGCAGAAACAAGGGCTGCATCAGCAGTTGGCAACATCGCTGTAATTCCCTTACCTGCTTGTTCGCGAATCGCGGCAACTGTGGCATCTGGTGAATGGCCAGTCATTGAACCGGTATCACCTAAACAAAAATCAATATATTTGTTGCCATCAACATCGGTAAAGCGCGCACCCTTTGCTTGATCAATAAAAACTGGGTAAGCGCCAGGCCATTTAGCCATCCAAGACATCGGAACTCCGCCGGGCATTGAAAGTTTTGCTTTTTCAAAGAGCTCGCCACTTTTGGGATGCAACTTTAAAAAGCGTTCTTCTTCGCGCGCAGTTAACTTGGCCAAGTGATTACGGTTGATCAATTGATATTCCTTTTCCTTGATTCATTCTTCGGTGAAAACAAATAGCGCTTCAATATAGTGCTCGCCAGTAATTCCTAGATTAGCCGCATCAGGTGGCGCAGTTTGTGGTTCGATGCAAACACCTTCCGTATCTTCGCTATAAACCACCCACCAAGGTGCATCACATTCAATATCTATGCGAGCTACATCTTCCCAAATGATTGCAGGCGTCCCGATAATTCCGGTGAAAGCATCGTCCCAAGGTTCAGATGTTGGTCTAACTAATTCGCCAGTTGGTAGCCCATCTGAGCCACGTTGCAACATTTGATTTGCTGAAAAATCTATTACTGCGCTACCGCCTCGATCTAAGTCGCGAGCAAACCATGGATGTAAACCTAACCAAGCAGGTAGATCGCAATCACCTGGTTCGTATTCAAGTGACCAACGTATCGCATCATCTAAGACTTCAATTGATTGTTCTATGGTTGCGCCACCATAAGGTGCTGGTAAATGTAATAGCGAACGCCCTGGGCCAATTTCTTGCCAAGATGAGGTAAAACCAAAACCATGGAGTGCATTCGGTGGATCGAAGATTTGTGGCAGTTGGTGCTCTTGGCCATTAGCGCCAGTAATCAAGCCATCGCGTATGCGCCCAGCCCATGGACCCATGCCATACCAACCGTAATTTAAGGGCGTGCCACGGAAGGGCAGCGTGAACTGCATATCTCGCCAAATTAGCGAAGCAATACGTGCGCCTTGATCTAAATCAATATTTATTTGAAATTCAGCATCATCAATGAATTGCATTGTTAGTTCCGCTCAAGTGCTTCAGTTAGTTCGAATGCGCGGGGTGGTTGTGCTCCGGCACGAGAACAAGTAATCGCCGCTGCAACTGCAGCGCGATATAGAACTTCACGCAATTTTGAACCAGCTAAGTTCAAAATGCCAATCTGTATCAATGCTTCAACAATAATTGCGCCAACTGTATCGCCCGCGCCGACGGTATCGACAACGGCAACTTTTATGCCTGGAACTTCAACTACACCATCGGTAGTAACCCCAACTAAGCCATTTGCGCCGCGCGTGATTACAACTAACTGCACGCCTTTTTCAAGGCAGATTTTGGCAATACCTATTGGGTCCTCGTTTGGATAAAGCGCAGCGATGTCATCTTCGCTGAATTTCACAACGCTGCTGATCTTGATCCATTTTTCAACTTCATCGCGATACTTAATTAAATCTGGCATAACACTCGGACGAATATTTGGATCAAAGACAATTGGTGCGAATTCACTTACTTTTACTGCCCAGTCATAAAGCACCGAAGCGCCAGGTTCGATAATCGTAACTAGCGTTCCGATCTGTAAAACTTCTGGCTTATATTTTTCTGGATCAGGTAACCAAGAGTGATCAAAAGCAAAAGTCGAAGTGCTGTTAACTAGGAATTCATAATTAGCAGAACCATCGCTACTTAATGAAACAGTTGCGGTACAAGTTGGTAAATCACTGGTTAGGGATAAATCTAAACCAACACCATCGCGGATTAATTCTGCTCGTGCTGATTTTCCATAAGCATCAGTTGAAATTCCATCAATGAATTGAACTTCGTGGCCCAACCGAGAAAGCGCTTTGGCAGTATTAGCTGGTCCACCACCAACAACGGCAGTGCGCTCAGGGGTGCCTGGCAAAAGGTCGATTAAGACTTCACCACAAACCCAAATGCTCACTGTTGTTCACCCTTGGTATCGATCATGGGCTAATTATGCGGTCGCTGGCCCGATGCTCCAAGGTTTGATTAATTCGCGCAGAAAAGTGCTGATTTAGGCGTTAACCCGGTTAATAAGTAGCGATCTACTGCCGAATCCACGCAAGTTGAGCCACGACCATGACCTGTGTGGCCATCGCCATCAAGGGTAACTAGCACAGAACCAGAGAAGATTTTCGTTAATGCTAGCGCCCACTTATAAGGAGTTGCCGGGTCTCTAGTTGTTCCAATAATTAAAACTGGCTTTGTTCTCAACTTCTTAATTTCAATTTGTTCCACACTATCCAAGTTTGGCAAGTAGCGACAAGCTAAGCCGGCATATGCAAGATACGAACCAAATATTGGTGCTTTCTCTGCGAACTCAGCAACACCTTTTTTGAATGCGGAAATTGTTTCTATTTCTTTTTGATCAAGGCAATCAATTACTTGTAGCGCATCGTTTTCATTACTTAAGTAGCTCCCATCTTCTTGGCGACCAGAATACTGATCTGCCAAAGTTAGGAAGCTTTCGCCGCTGCCTAAAGTTGCTTCTTTAAACGCATCTCGTAAAGTAGGCCAGCCCGATTCGCTGTCATATAAAGCCGATGCGATCCCAACTAGAACTAAACTTTCGGTTACTTCACGACCAGATTTACTCTTCAGTGGCGTGATAGCAGTCTTAGCGAGTAAACCAATTACTTGATTCCGGGCAGTTGGCAAATCTTTAGTTAAAGCACAATCACTTCGCTTTAAACAACTACTTATAAATGCATTTAGTGCGGATTCAAAACCAATAGCTTGACCGAGCGTGCCATCGCGATTAGAACTATTTGGATCAACTGCGCCATCTAATACAAATCGACCAACGTTTTCGGGAAACAACTCTGCATATAAAGTTCCTAGATAGGTACCATAAGATTTTCCTAAGAAATTTAACTTCTCATCACCAAGAACGGCACGTAATATTTCGAGATCACGTGCGCTATTTAGGGTGCTGTAATCAGCTAGGTGTTTAGTGTTCGCGGCACACTTTACGAAATAATCTCTCGCCTCACTAATTAATAACGCAAACTCGGTTTCGTCATCGGGCTTTGAATCAGAAGCAAAACTGGCATCGGTTTCCGAATCATTTAAGCATTTAATAGCAGCGCTATCGCCGACCCCACGTGGGTCAAAACCGACAATATCAAAACGCTCCAGAATTGCAGGGCTAACTATGTTCTCAGCGTTATAAGCGTAATTAACCCCTGATGCGCCTGGGCCACCTGGGTTTACGACCAAAGAGCCAATTCGACGATCCGGATCGAGGGCTTGAAAACGCAATAGCGCCAGTGAGAAAGCACCGACCGACAAGTCTGCATAGTTAATTGGAACCAATAAATTTGAGCATTGGTAATTTCCGTAGCAGCCTCGCCACTTAAGTTCTTGGGATTGATATTGGGCAAGTGAAGAAAGTGGATCGGGTTCTTTTGCCCCGCAACTTGTTAAAAGTAAAAGTGAAGCAAGTACTACTGCGATCTTTTTTTGAATCATGCTTGAGCTAATTGGCACATGAGTGCTTCTAGCGTTAACAAAGGAGCTGCGTTATGACTTAAATTGGTACGAGCGGACATGATCGCATCTATTTTTGAAACGGTTTTGGCTGGTGGAATTCGCTCAGCCATCTTTGAAATATCTGAAGCAAATTCTTGATTAATCAAAGCACCTTGAGTTCCAGATTGAACAAACATCACATCGCGATACAAAGTGGCAATGTCAACCAGAGCGCCATCAATTGAATCTCGAATCATTCGAGTAGTTCGTGACTTTTGCTCTTTCTCAAGATCCTTAATTGCTTTTGAACCACCGGTAGCCATTCCACGCCCAGTTGCTCCTTTGCCCCATGCTTCAGCTAATTCAGTACTCTCCTTTTCATCACGAGCACTTGCTGCTACCTCTGCTTCTTCGGTCGCTAAATTTAAAAGAGTTTCGGCAGCTTTAAATGCAGAAGCTACATCGTTGATCTGCATCGGTAACTTAATAATTGTATTGCGACGATTACGAATCGTTTCATCACTAGCTAGATACCGAGCACGTCCAATATGTCCTTGCGAAGCACGCGCGGCATAATCTGCCATCGCTGGTGAAACGCCTTCACGATTTACTAAAACATCTGCCACATCTTTAGCGCTAGGTGTTACTAATTGCAGATGGCGACATCTTGAACGAATAGTTGGCAAAACATCGTGCAAAGTTGGCGCACACAACAACCAAACTGTGCGATTGCCAGGCTCTTCGATAGCTTTAAGAAGCGCATTAGCTGCTGATTCAGTCAGGCGATCAGCATCTTCCATAACAACTACTCGCCATCCGCCCATTGCTGGCGCCCATGCCACACGAGTTAGCAGCTCGCGAATCTCTTCGATCTTGATTGATAATCCTTCTGTGCGAATAATTTCCACATCGGCATGCGTGCCAGCTTTAGCCGCTCGGCAATCAGAGCAGGTTCCACAACCATCATTGCTACAAATCAGCGCACAAGCGAAAGCAACGGCAGCCGATGATCGCCCACTTCCGGGAGGGCCAGTAAATAACCAAGCATGCGTCATCTCTTGTGATTCTTCACCACTGCGAGCAGCAGCCACAGCACCTTCGAGAATTTTTACCAAATGGGCTTGACCAACTAATTGATCGTAAACTGACATCGCTACTTCTTCTTTACTGTTTTGCGCGCAGTATTTCGAGCTGTTGTGGCAGCGCGACGAATTGGTTTCATAATGCGATTTCCTTGCGCATCGCGGATGTTGCGATGTAATCCAGGAATTTCACCAACTCGAGCAATGATTTCACTATGAATCTCTTCAATAGTTTTGCGCCCATCGACAACTAAATAGCGCTCTGGATCAAGAAGAGTTAGCTGTAAATACTCTTGACGAATTCTTTCATGGAAATCAATTGGCTCGACTTCTAACCGATCTTTACTCTTTAATCGGCCAAGCCCGATTTCAGCTGGTTGATCAATTAAAATAGTTAAAGTCGGAAAAAGAGACTCGGTTGCCCATCGAGAAATACGTGCTACTTCACCTGATACTAGGACGCGACCAGCACCTTGATAAGCGATTGAAGAGTCAAAGTAGCGATCAGTAATTACAACTTCACCACGATCTAGCGCAGGGCGAATCTTTGAGAACACATGGTGCGCACGATCTGCTGCGTATAAAAGAGCTTCGGCTCGTGGTGAGATTTCACCAGTTGAATGATCGAGCAATATACGGCGCAAATCTTTACCCATTTCGGTACCGCCAGGTTCGCGACTAAGAAGTACCTCTTCACCTTCTTCTTCCAGCCACTTCTTTAGCAATTTACTTTGAGTTGATTTACCACTGCCTTCGCCGCCTTCAAAGGCAATGAAGATGCCCTTTGTTTTAGCTCCAGTAATTGAACCAAGTTCACCTTTAATCGCATTTGCGATATCACTCCAAATGGAAACATTTGGGCGGTCTTTCATCTGATGGTACGAAACTGCGCCAATTAAGATTGCAAACAAACCAGCGATTAACAAAGTGATTGCCGCACCGTTGTAAGCAACTTCAGTATTGCGAACTTTAATTCGGTATTCACCGATATATGCCGCAATGATTGGTGAAATTGCTAGAACTGCAACCAGTGTTACGCGAATAATTGATTGCATAAACGCAAATGTGCGACCACGAACATCATCGTGAACTTCAAGACCTAGCATCGTAAATCCGGTTACCCAGCAAACGCCTGAGAAGGCACCCAAAATAATCACGATGAATACAGCTAAAGTGAAGTTGGGAATTGCCGCAAGTAAAACTAAGAAAGATCCTGCGACAGTTAACGAGGCGCCAAATAGCCGGCGGCGAGAGAATTGAGCGAATATTTTAGGACCAAATGCGATTCCAATAGCTAGGCCAGTAAATACTGATCCGAAGAGCACGCCGTAGCCAGCATCACCGCCACCTAAGTCACCTACAAAGGTGCGTGCTAAGCCAATAACAGCACCCGCTGCGATAAAAGCACCAATCATTCCAACAATAAGCCCACGAATTATTTTTGAGCTGCTGACAACTTTATAACCTTCGATCAAAGATTTACCGACACTTGAGTCTGCCTGTTTGCCAGTTTGGTTTCGTTTAGGAATCTCGTGCAGATGAAAAATTGTCCAAGCGCTGAAGGCAAAACTTAAGGCATTTATATATAGCGCAATATCAATCGAAGTGCCTTTAAAACTTGGGAAAGCTGAAGCAATTGCACTACTTAATAGCGCCAAGATCGCGAAGAGTCCAGCTGCAATGGGCGCAGTTCCGTAAGCGGCAAAGAGTGAAACTTGGTTTGCGCTCTCGAGCTTTTCCTTCGGAACCAAATTTGGAACGCTGGCATCTTTAGCTGGTGACCAAAATAGCGAAACACATTCCACCAAGATAGTTGCGGTGTATAGCCAGAAATAGTTATTAACAATTGGTATAGAAATATATAGAGCAAAGCGAATTACATCAGCCACGACCATAAGCATTCGTCGATCAAGTCGGTCGGCAATAACTCCTGCTAATGGTCCTAGAAACACAGCTGGTAGTAAGCGTGCGATGAAGACTCCAGCAATAGCAAAGTTAGCTGTCGCATAATTTCCACCTGATAATTGTTGAGCAAGCGCAGTTGTCGCAAGTAGCCCCAGCCAATCTCCAAGTGATCCAAATGCCATCGCTTGCCATAATCTGCGGAAAGCGGGAATTGCTAAAACACTTCGAGTCTCATCTGGTGCCGGCGCCGCCGGTCTTGGAAGAGTGTTGCTCACGGCTCAATCGTAGTGGGCTTAGTTTTCGCTTTCCCAGTGGCTGCTTTTTTAGCAACTCGCTTAGTGGCGGCTTTTTTAACGGTTTTTTTCGTCAAAGTTGGTGCTGCTTTCGCTGCTTTTTTGCGACTTTTCTTAGGTCGGGCGGCTCCACCATTCTCAGCTTCCCAAGCTCGGCGGCCAGCTAATAATTCAAGTCCGCGTTCAATGGTCATCGCTTCGACTGTGTCACCACGGCGAAGAGTCGCATTGGTTTCACCATCGGTTACATACATGCCAAAGCGACCATCTTTAATGATTAAAGGTTTCTCTGTAGTTGGATCAATACCCAATTCTTTAAGAGGTGGCTTGGCAACACCGCGACGGCGCTCTTTTGGTTTGGAATAAATCTCGAGCGCTTCATCTAAGGTGATTGAGAATAATTGATCTTCAGAAGTTAATGTCCGTGAATCGGCGCCTGCCTTTAAGTAAGCACCATAGCGACCATTCTGCACAGTGATGTCATCGCCGGCTGCATTAGTCCCGAGTGTGCGCGGCAAAGATAAAAGTTGTAACGCATCTTCGTAGGTAATCGTATCTAGCGTCATGGTTGAAAGAAGTGAAGCAGTTTTTGGTTTCGGATCATCTGCTTTTTTACGTTTCTTCTTAGCGCCTTCAACAACTGGTTCGACCGGGAAAACTTCAGTTACATATGGACCAAAGCGACCGCTCTTAGCGATGATCGGCAAATTAGTTGCTGGGTCAATTCCTAAATCACGTTCACCTGAAGGGGCAGCAAGTAGTTCAATTGCTTTAGCCAAAGTTAATTCATCTGGCGCTAGCGATTCAGGAACATTAGCTAACTTGCGAGTTTCGCCTTCACCCTCTTGAAGGTAAGCACCATAACGACCAACTCGAATTTCAATTTCTGGTGAAAGGCGCATGGTGTTAACTTCACGCGCATCAATAGCGCCTAAGTCAGCTGATAGTTCATTTAAACCTGGTTCGCCATCGTGACCGTAAAAGAAATCGCGTAACCAATCAACGCGTTTTGCTTGACCACTTGCGATCTTGTCGAGATCTTCTTCCATGCTGGCGGTAAATTCGTAATCTACTAATTTTGTAAAGTGTGTTTCGAGCAAGCCAGTAACTGAAAAAGCTAAGAAAGTAGGCACTAAAGCTCGTCCACGCTTTGAAACATATCCGCGATCTTGAATCGTTGCGATAATTGAGGCAAATGTTGAAGGACGGCCGATACCTAGTTCTTCAAGCTTTTTAACAAGCGTTGGTTCGGTATAGCGAGCAGGCGGCTTAGTTTCGTGCCCTTCGCAACTGTATTCCTCGACTTTTACGCTCTGCCCTACGTTCATTGCAGGCAAGCGCTTATCTTCGGATTCTTCGCCCTCTTTTTCATCAGCTAAATCATCATAGGCAGCTAAGAAGCCAGGGAAAGTAATTACCGAACCGTTAGCGCGGAAAATAGTTTCGCGGCTATCGCTAGTTTTCGCATCGAAGTCAACGCGCATCTGCATCTTCTTGGCATCTGCCATTTGCGAAGCCACTGTGCGTTTCCAAATTAAGTCATATAGCGCAAACTCATCGCGCGAAAGTTCTGGTGCTAATTCACCAGGAGTTTTGAAACTTTCACCGGCTGGGCGAATAGCTTCGTGCGCTTCTTGCGCATTCTTTGTTTTGCCAACATAAACACGTGGTGCATCTGCAACATGATCGGCGCCATAAAGTGCTTTGGCTGATTCACGTGCTGCAGTGATTGCTTGCGCCGAAAGATTTACGGAGTCGGTACGCATATATGTGATGTAGCCGTTTTCATATAAACGTTGTGCGATACGCATTGTGATCTGCGCTCCCCAACCTAACCGACTACCAGCATCTTGCTGCATAGTTGAAGTTGTAAATGGTGGCTTAGGTCGCTCAGTTCGAGGCGATTCCTCCATTGATTTAACGACTAATGGCGCTGCCTTAAGAGCTGCAACTAAAGATCTAGCTGCTACTTCATCAAGTAATAAAATGTTGGCAAGTGATTTCTCTTTTACTGCGCCATCTGCGCCAAAATCTGCAGTTGTTGCAACGCGCTTGCCATCAACACTAAGCAGGCGTGCATTAAAGCCTAATTCGCACTTGGCAGTTAAATCCCACCAAGCGGAAGAAATGAAAGCCATGCGTTCGCGTTCTTTTTCTACGATTAATCGAGTAGCAACAGATTGCACGCGGCCGGCCGAAATACGTGGCATTACTTTTTTCCAGAGAACTGGAGATAGGCGATAACCAAATAGCCGATCTAGAACACGGCGGGTTTCCTGCGCATCGATTAAGTCATAATCCAGGTCACGCGTATTTTCTACTGCGCTTTGAATTGCCTCTTTGGTAATTTCATTGAAAACCATGCGCTTAATTGGAATCTTGGGCTCGAGCACTTCAACTAAGTGCCAAGCAATTGCTTCACCTTCACGGTCTTCATCGGTTGCCAGAATTAACTCTTCAGCATCTTTCATCAGCGCTTTAAGCTCAGCAACTTTCGCTTTCTTATCTGGGTTAATTACATAAAGAGGTGCGAAATCTTCTTCAATATTAACGCCCTCTTTGGCCCAGGCAATCTTTTTGTATTCCTTAGGGATATCAGCTGCGCGCTGCGGTAGATCGCGAATATGGCCGACGCTAGCCTCGACAATGTAATCATCGCCGAGGTAGCCGCCAATTTTGCGTGCTTTAGCTGGTGATTCGACAATCACTAGCTTCTTCAATACACGCGCCATTAATTTCCTAAGTTAGCTCTGGGGAAAAGCTGAAGTTAGCCGAAATGGTATTAGTAAGTAATTGAAGTCGATTGACGACGATTACGAACTAGAGCTGCAACAATTACAAGTGTTGCGACGATACCAATCAAAGTGCTGGTGCTTTCGCGACCACCAAGTGCCATACCAACAATTGCTGGGGTAATTAACAGACCAACCAAGTTCATAACTTTGATCAATGGGTTAATTGCAGGACCAGCAGTGTCTTTGAATGGATCACCGACGGTGTCACCAACGATGGTTGCGGTGTGTGCATCAGAGCCCTTGCCGCCGTAATTTCCATCTTCAACCATCTTCTTAGCGTTATCCCAAGCTCCGCCTGAGTTAGATAAGAAAACGGCCATCAGTGTGCCGGTACCAATTGCGCCAGCTAAGTAAGCACCTAGTGCTCCGACGCCAAGACCGAAACCAACTGCGATTGGTGCCATAACAGCAAGCAATCCAGGTGTTACAAGTTCACGTAGTGAATCGCGAGTACAAATATCAACTACGCGACCGTACTCAGGCTTTTCAGTACCCTTCATAATTCCTGGGTGCAGTTTGAATTGGTTACGAACTTCCATAACCACCGCACCAGCTGCGCGCGATACTGCGTTAACCGCTAGACCTGAGAACAGGAATACCACTGCAGCACCAATAATTAGACCTACTAAGTTGCGTGGGTCTGCAACATCGAGAATGCCTTGGAATTGCAGATGTGTTACTAGATCTACGGTTGTAGAACCAGCTTCAACTACTGCCAACTTAATTGCATCAGTAAAGGCACCAAATAGCGCAGTTGCTGCAAGTACTGCAGTTGCGATTGCGATTCCCTTAGTAATTGCCTTTGTTGTGTTTCCAACTGCATCAAGTGAAGTAAGAATCTGTGCGCCTTCACCCTTTACGTCGCCAGACATTTCAGCAATGCCTTGTGCGTTATCTGAGATTGGACCGAAGGTATCCATTGCCACGATTACACCAACAGTTGTTAGTAAACCAGTTCCGGCCAAAGCGATCGCAAGAAGTGAAAGCACAATTGAACCGCCACCTAACATGAAGGCGCCAAATACTGCAGCTGCGATAAGCAAAGCACTGTAAACAGCTGATTCGAAACCAATCGAAATACCAGCCAAAATAACGGTTGCAGCACCTGTTTGTGATGAGGCAGCAACGTCATTTACTGGACGCTTTCCAACTTCTGTGAAATAACCAGTTAGTAATTGAATTGCAGCAGCTAAACCAATACCGATTAGAACTGCGCCAATTGCCAAGATACGTGGGTTGGTGTCACCAAATTTGCTGACTTGCTCAGGAGTTAAACCAAGCAACTTGCTGAAGCTATCTGGCAGATAAGTAAATGTCGCAAGCGCTGTAAGTACCGCACTGATGATTGCAGATAAGAAGAATGAGCGGTTGATTGCAGTCATTGCGTTCTTATCTGACGCGCGCAAGCGAGTAAGGAAGATTCCGATTACGGCTGTGACGATACCAATTGCTGGAACGATCAATGGATAAACCAAACCGGCGTTACCGAATCCAGCTTTTCCAAGAATTAGCGCAGCAACAAGTGTTACGGCATATGACTCGAATAAGTCAGCAGCCATACCTGCACAGTCACCAACATTGTCACCGACGTTATCGGCAATAGTTGCTGGGTTACGTGGGTCATCTTCTGGAATACCCTTTTCAACTTTACCTACTAGGTCAGCACCGACATCGGCTGCCTTTGTAAAGATACCGCCGCCAACGCGCATAAACATCGCGAGCATTGCAGCACCAAAACCAAAACCTTCAAGTACTGCTGGGGCTTGTTCGCGGTAAATAATCACAACAAGTGAAGCGCCTACCAAACCAAGACCAACAGTTGTCATACCAACAACGCCACCGGTGCGGAAAGCAATCTGCACTGCGCGCTCGGCATCCTTCTGACGAGCAGCTTCAGCAACACGCACATTTGCGCGTACCGCTAGCCACATGCCGTTGTATCCAACTAGTGCGCTAAAGGCTGCACCTAGCAAGAAGAAGATTGAGCGACCGATACGAATATCAGCATCTCCTGGGAGTACAAAAAGTAATACGAAAACAATCGCTACGAAGTAGGAAAGGGTGCGGAACTGACGAGCTAAATAAGCCGCGGCTCCTTCTTGAACTGCACCGGCGATTTCCTTCATCTTTTCGGTACCTTCGCCCTGTGCCAAAACTTGAGCACGAAGCGCATACGCGATTCCAAGTGCAACAAGTGAAATGGCTAGAACTACATAAACGTAGGTGAGGTTATTTCCGGTTACTTGCACGAGAGAGGCATTTGCCCGCATCTTGTCTCCTCCGTTGGAGAGTTATGGGGCGCTGATTGCCCACAAAGTTGCCTGAGTTTACGCATAACCCCCTATTGATTGGCAAATACACCTATCTATTAGCGTGAGATTTACCCAACTAGACCTAACTATTGGAACCCAGGCCTTGAGCGACTAGGGTTTTTGCCTATGGATATTGGAACGCTCTTTGACCCAAATTCGATTGTGGCCGATCTGGGCTTAATTGGAATTTTGGCAATCCTCTTTGCCGAGACGGGCCTGCTAGTTGGGCTCGCTTTCCCTGGTGATTCGCTGCTTTTCATCGCTGGGTTGGCAGCTTCAGGTTCAGCCGCTGCGCTTTTAGGCGGAGTTCAATTATCTCCACTGGCCCTCTTTATTGGCGCACCGTTGGCGGCAATTACCGGATCGCAACTAGGACACTTCTTTGGCGCTAAATACGGGCGCAAATTATTCGACCGCAAAGATGGTCGCTTCTTCACCCAAGCCAGAGTCGTCTCGACCGAAAAGTGGTTGGGTAAATATGGGATTGGTAAAGCAATTATCTTGGCTCGCTTCATTCCATTTATTCGCACCTTGATCAACCCAATGTGTGGAGTTGTAGGAATTCCAGCTCGTAAATTTTTCTTTTGGAATGTTATCGGTGCAATTATCTGGACCGATGGCGTAATCGCACTTGGTTATATTTTAGGAAATAAATTGGAAGGTTCAGTAGATAAATATCTACTCCCAATAATCGGCCTAATTGTTATCGCTAGCTTGGCACCTATTGCGCTAGAAGTTTTGCGCGAAATGCGTACCAAGCGCCACTTGAGTTAATTTAAAGACCTAAGTCTGCTAGCTGATAAGCAGCACGATACTCAAAGCCAGCTTCATCAATTTTTGGTTTTGCACCGCGTTCTACAATAACGGCAACGGCAACGACAATTGCGCCAGCTTCTTGTAGCGCTTCAACTGCGGTTAATACTGAACCGCCAGTAGTTGAAGTATCTTCAACAGCTAACACACGACGGCCTTTTACATCAGGACCTTCGATGCGACGTTGTAGGCCATGTGCTTTTTCCGCTTTGCGAACCACAAATGAATCTAACTTGCGACCTTGTTGCGCAGCAACATGCATCATTGCAGTTGCAACTGGGTCCGCACCAAGTGTTAGACCGCCAACTGCTTCATAATCAAGATCTTTAGTTAGCTCAAGCATCACGGCACCAACAAGTGGGGCTGCAACTGAATCAAGAGTCACACGACGCAAGTCAACGTAGTAATCGGCCTCTTTTCCCGAAGATAAAATCACTTTGCCGTGTACAACAGCCTTGTTCAGGATCTCTTCTCGGAGAATTTCGTGTGAGTTCATGTCTGTACCTTACCTAACTGTTTGAAATCACCTACATTGATCGTTATGGAAACCAACCGGCTAGAGATCGCACGGCTTTATCACCGCTTTGGCTTTGGCCCACGCCCTGGCGAATTTAAAGCCGCTTTAGCTAATGGCTTAAGTGCCACAAAAACCGCTCTCTTAAGCGTACCTGCTGTTGATTCAGGGGCTGCGCAAGTAGCTGAACCAAATATTACAAATTTAGGAACTCGCCCTGATCAAAAAACAAGTGCGTTGATTGAGTTCAATATTGCACTTCGCCAACAGGTTAAAGATTTGCCACTTTGGTGGCTCGATCGCATGGCTCTTTCTGATCACGCACTTACTGAACGGATGACTTGGTTTTGGCACGGACATTGGGCAACTGCAATTGGAAAAATAAACCATGCCTACCCGATATACGTGCAGAACCAAACCTTGCGCAAGTACGCACTTGGCAATTTTGGAGAGATGACTTCTGCGATGATAAATGATGGCGCATTACAGTTTTGGTTAGACGGTGGCGAGAATACTGCCAAATCTCCTAATGAAAATTTAGCTCGTGAATTGATGGAGTTGTTTGTGCTCGGGGTTAATCGATATACCGAAACAGATGTTCGTGAACTATCGCGAGCACTAACCGGATATCAAATTGAACGCCCTTCTGGAAAAGTAACATTTAATGCCAAGAGATACGACTCAAATATTAAAACTATTCTGGGTTCCTCAACTACTTTCAATGGTATTAGTGCCGCTGCACATTTGGTAGCTCAAAAAGATAGCGCTAAGTTTATATCCGAAAGATTCTGGTTTCGCTTTATCTCAAGTCAAATCGAACTACCCAGTGAGAATTCTTTAGAGAAGTCGTTTGAAACCCGTGACATTAGTAAATTAGTTGTCGCGCTAGCTGATTCGCAGATTTTAAGTAACCCAAGTTATTCAATAGTTAAACCACCGGTTGAATGGTTTATTGGTGTTGCCAGATATTTAAAACTAACCCCGTCTGCTTTAAAGACCCCCGGACAATTATTGTCTTATTTAGATAAATTGGCTCAAGTTCCTTTTAACCCACCAAATGTTGGTGGTTGGCCAACAGATGAATCTTGGTTGAGTTCAGCTAGCGCTCAATCTCGAATTCAATTCGCAGCTTGGCTGATAAAACAAGCAGATTTAACCGCTTTAGCGGCGATCGCGCCAAATAAAAGAATTGCTTGGTTGCAGGATGAATTAGGTGTTTTGTCATTTAGCACTCGCACGCGATTAGCCCTAAACGGAGTTAAAGGCACCCCAGCCCAATTACTGCAGTTAGCAATTTGCAGTCCGGAATATGTAGTTAGCGCATAGGAGACCATAAATGGATACTTTGAGTAGACGTAAGTTCTTGCAACTTTCAGGTGCTGCGGCAGTTGGCGCAGCTGCACCACTGTTAACCATGGAAGATATTGCACACGCAGCGCAGGCTCGTCCGCTTCCACTTGGCACGCCAATTTTAATTATGGTAACTCTTTATGGTGGCAACGATGGGCTTAACACAGTTGTGCCATTTACCGATCCGCTTTACTTCTCAATGCGACCAGATATTTCTTATGCGCCAGAGAAAGTTTTAAAACTAGATGAGCAATTAGGTTTAAACCCTGCGATGACCGGTATCAAATCATTATGGGATCAGAAAAAAGTTGCCATTGTTCGTGGTGTTGGTTATCCGAAACCTGATCGCTCTCACTTCACCTCAATGGCAATTTGGCAAAGTGGTGCTCCCGTTTCTCGATTAAATAGTGGTTGGTTGGGACGTTGGGTTGAATCACAAGCGGTAGATCCAATGTTGGCAATTAGTTTAGGTTCAGTATTACCGCCACTTCTAGCGGGCGAAAAGCGATCAGGTTCTGCGCTGCCATTGGGTGGCTTAGTAATTCCGACCGGCACGTTTGCCAAAGATTGCCAGAAGTTAGCTCAGGCCGTTTCAACTGATAACAAACTTATGGCGGCGGCAGCCACCTCAATGCGCACACTATTTAGTGTTTCAAATACGGTGACTCCAGTGCTTAAAATGCCAGCACCCGTTGCCGATGACCTGCCAACCGTAAATGGTGGCAATGCTGGCGGTGACTCCAATTTAGCGCAGCAGTTAGATGTGGTCGCCAAACTCATTGCTGCAGGCTCACCAACGCGGGTTTGGTCGGTTTCACTCGGCGGCTTTGATACCCACGCAAATGAGGCAAATGCCCAAGCTGAATTACTTGGCACTGTTTCTGCAGCGCTTTCTAGATTTACCAGTCAGATGAAAAATACTTCCCGCGGAAAAGATATTGTCATGATGGTTTACTCCGAATTTGGTCGTCGGGTAAAGGGAAATGCTTCTCAAGGTACCGATCACGGCACAGCGGGCCCAGTATTTTTAATTGGTGATCGCGTAAAGGGTGGTTTCTATGGCGATCAGCCATCACTATCAAATTTAGTAAATGGCGACTTATCGGTTACTACAGACTTCCGTGATATCTACGCTGCGGTGTTAGAAGATGTTTTAAAGACTCCGGCTGAGAAAGTTCTGACTGGCTGGAAAAGCAAAGGTCAGTACTTCTAATTACTTATCTTCTTCATAGAGAATTACTGGTTGTTTCTTGCGAACGGCTATTCCCTTGGGTGGGTTAGCTTCAATGAGCGCGTCAACTTCAATTCTTAGTTTGGCAACTTCTAGAGCCATGTTGGCCATTGCTGATTCAAGTTCAATAATTCGTTTAATGCCCGCATGATTAATTCCTTCGCCAACTAAACGCTGCACCATACGAAGAGATGCAATATCCCGCAATGAATATCTACGGTTTCGACCACTAGTTCGATCTGGTGAAACCAACCCCATACGATCATATTGGCGCAGTGTTTGTGGATGCATGCCAGATAGTTCGGCAGCCACTGAAATTACATAAACGCCAGCGTCATCATCTGGTTGATTCTTATCATTTTCAATGTTCATGAATTCGCCTTACTATTAAATTCGGCTCGCACATCTTCACCTTCAGTTGCGGTAGCAAAGCTCTTTAGTGCATCTTCGCTCTTTTGATCAAGGCGTTTTGGAACTTGAACTTCAACTGTAACTAACAAATCTCCAGTTGCGCCCGCTTTAGTAACTCCCCGGCCTTTTACGCGTAAAACACGACCATTTGAGGTGCCTGGCGCCAATCGCACAGTTACATCATCACCAGTAAGGGTTGGAACTTTAATATCTGCGCCAAGGGCTGCTTCTGGGAAAGTAACTGGCAAAGTAATTGTTAAGTTCTCACCTTTGCGGGCAAAAACAGAATGTGGTTTTACGTGTAACAAAATAAATAGATCTCCGGGGCCAGCTTCACCCGGTGCGCCTTTACCTTTGACACGAATCTTAGCGCCATCGTTAACGCCAACTGGAACTCGAGCGGTGATGTTTTGTGCAGGACCACCATCGGTTGAAAGCCTAAGATCTAAAGTGGTCCCGAAAATAGATTCTTTAAATGTAATAGTGGCTTCGGTTTGGAGATCTTGACCTTTGCGCGGACCACGACGACCGCCACCAAATAGGTTTGCGAAAATATCTTGTGGGTTTCCGCCACCAAAAATGTCACCAAAATCGCCACCTTGGAAATTACCGCCACCCATGGGTGCACGCATTCCACCTTTTTCAAAAAGTGAACGAGCTTCATCGTATTCGGCACGCTTTTTATCATCACCAAGAATGTCGTAAGCCTCTGAAACAGCCTTGAACTGTTCCTCGAGTTTTACATCGCCTTTATTTTTATCAGGGTGAAGTTCGCGAGCAAGAGAGCGATACTTCTTCTTTATCTCATCTGCAGGTGCGTTCTTTGATACGCCCAGGATTTTATAGAAATCCTTCTCGTATAAATCACGCGCTGCCATTGGTTACTCTCCTGCTGGATCTGTTACTGCGACGCTAGCTGGACGCAAAATGCGCTCTTTGAATTTATACCCGGACTGCAGAATCTTGCTAGCTGTTGGCACCAATACATCGGCTGAAGTTTCATGCATTAGCGCATCATGAATCCGCGGATCAAATTCAGTTCCGGCTTCTCCGAATTTTTCTAACCCAATTCGTGACGTAATTGAAGTCAATTGGTCTGCAATCGCTTTAAATCCACCGGTTAGCTCTTCATGCTCAGCTGCTCTATCAAGCCCATCTAATAGGGGTAATAGTTCATTTAATACTGATGCAACTGCGACTTCTGAGGCGACTGCGCGATCTCGCTCAACTCGCTTACGGTAATTGGCATATTCAGCCTGTAGGCGCTGTAAGTCAGCAGTCATCACAGTAAGCGGGTCAATTTCTTGACCCGCCTCTGGATGCTCATAACCAACTTCTGGTATTACTTCTTCTTCTATATTCAATTACTTTCCTTCTTCGACAATCTCAGCGTCTTCCACGCCATCTTCTGCCGGAGTTGAATCGCCCTGTGTCGCAGCAGTTGCTGCATAAAGTGCAGCGCCGAGTGCTTGGCTAACGGTTGCAACCTTCTCCGTTGCTGACTTGATTGCCTCAAGATCATTGCCTTCAAGAGCGCTCTTTAGCACAGCAAGTTCAGTTTCGGTTTCAGCTTTCTTTTCGGCAGCTTCACCTTCAGTGAACTTATCTTCATTATCTTTTAAGAACTTCTCGGTCTGGTAAAGAAGTGAATCACCGTTGTTACGAATTTCAGCTTCATCTTTGCGCTTACGATCTTCTTCGGCATGTGATTCAGCATCCTTCATCATGCGATCAATTTCTTCTTTAGAAAGAGATGAGCCACCAGTAATCGTCATCTTCTGCTCTTTGCCGGTGCCAAGATCCTTAGCTGATACGTGAACGATGCCGTTAGCATCAATGTCGAAAGCAACTTCAATCTGTGGAACTCCGCGTGGTGCCGGTGGTAGACCAGTTAGTTCGAACATGCCGAGCTTCTTATTATAAGCCGCCATTTCGCGTTCGCCTTGGAATACCTGAATTTGTACCGCTGGTTGATTGTCATCGGCTGTTGTAAAGATTTCGCTGCGCTTAGTTGGGATAGTTGTATTGCGCTCGATCAACTTAGTCATAACGCCACCCTTGGTTTCGATACCAAGAGATAGTGGTGTTACATCAAGAAGCAGAACATCCTTAACTTCACCCTTTAGAACACCGGCTTGAAGGGCGGCTCCTACAGCTACTACTTCATCAGGGTTTACGCCCTTATTTGGCTCTTTCCCACCAGTAAGTTCGCGCACTAGATCAACAACTGCTGGCATACGAGTTGAACCACCAACCAGAACAACGTGATCGATATCAGCAATTGGAATTCCAGCATCTTTTAGAACAGCTTGGAATGGCTTCTTGCAACGATCTAGTAAGTCTGCGGTAAGTGACTGGAATTGTGCGCGAGAGATAGTTTCATCTAAGAATAATGGATTCTTTTCAGCATCAACTGTGATGTATGGCAAGTTAATTGACGCTTGCTGTGATGATGAAAGTTCGATCTTTGCTTTTTCAGCAGCTTCGCGAACACGTTGCATCGCCATCTTGTCTTTTGCTAAATCAATTCCTGATTGTGCAGCGAAAGTTTTTACTAGATGTTGCACAAGTGCGTCATCCCAATCATCGCCACCAAGATTGTTATCACCATTAGTTGCTTTAACTTCAACAACGCCATCACCGATTTCAAGTAGTGATACGTCGAAAGTTCCGCCTCCTAAGTCGAAAACTAGAATTGTTTGTTCTTGATCACCTTTATCAAGGCCGTATGCCAGTGCTGCAGAAGTTGGCTCGTTAATAATGCGAAGCACATTTAAGCCAGCAATTTCGCCAGCTTCTTTAGTTGCTTGACGTTGGGCATCGTTGAAATAAGCCGGCACGGTAATTACTGCATCAGTTACGGTTTCGCCAAGGTATGCCTCGGCATCGCGCTTTAACTTCTGTAGAACACGTGCTGAAATTTCTTGCGCCGTGTATTTCTTGCCGTCGATATCAATTGTCCAATTAGTGCCCATGTGGCGCTTAACTGAACGAATAGTGCGATCAACATTTGTTACTGATTGACGCTTAGCAACTTCACCGACTAGTACTTCGCCATTCTTAGCAAAAGCCACAATCGATGGAGTAGTGCGGGCGCCTTCGGCGTTTGCGATAACCGCTGGCTCGCCGCCTTCTAGAACAGAAACACAGCTGTTGGTGGTTCCTAGGTCGATTCCTACTGCTCTGGCCATTTTGTTGCTCCAATTTCTCTCTTATCAATTTACGCTTGATTTTGAGTCTTTACTGACTCAAGGCTCCGCTTCCCAGCGGGGCATGAGTCGATCATACACAAATACTTGAGTCGGTGCGACTCATGTTTTCATAGGGTGTAGCCCACACCCTTAGAGACTTATTCCCACGCAATTTTCCCTTTACCCTCATCCATATGACGCTGACGCTCGCCTTAATGATCATTGCCTACGGCACCACGATCGCTGCCCTAACCCTGCTGGCAATTCGGGTTCGCCAATTAATTGGTATCTATAAAAAAGGTGCAGCTGACCCAACTAGAAGCGGTAATCGTGGCGCGCGCCTAAAAAATACTTTAAAAGAAACCCTTGGCCACACCAAGATGCTTAATTTCACCGCTACTGGAATTGCGCACTGGTTTGTAATGATTGGTTTTGGAGCTTTATTCGGAACTTTAATTCAAGCGTATTTCTTAATCACAAATCAGCGCTGGGCACTCCCGATTATTGGTCATTACTGGCCATATGAATATTTCGTTGAGCTAATTACTTGGCTTACCGGAATCGGAATTGTGACGCTAATTGGTATCCGTCAAGTAACTCGCTTCATTTATAAAGGTCGCACATCTCGTTTCTTAGGTTCGGGAAATTGGAAAGCGTTCTATGTTGAATTAACAATTCTGGCAATTGTGTTCTGTGTGATCGCACTACGAGGGCTTGAAGGCGCACTATCTGAAGAAACAACACGCAACCGCCATTACATAACTACTTGGTGGATTGCCGAAATGTTTAAGGAACTCTCACTTGGACAGATTACAACTTCGATTCAAGTAATTGCCACGATTAAGATTTTTGTATCAATGCTCTGGTTTGTTGTAATTGCCTCAAACTTTACGATGGGCATTGCCTGGCATCGATTCTTAGCGCCATTTAATATTTACTTTAGGCGCAATGCCGATGGAAAGAATTCACTTGGCCCATTGCCTGAAATGTTGTCACACGGTAAGCCAGTTAACTTTGAAGATCCTGCCGAAGATGACGTCTTTGGACTCGGTAATCGTGGCGACATTTCTTGGAAAGGTCTACTCGACATGACTTCATGTACCGAGTGCGGACGTTGCCAATCGCAATGCCCCGCTTGGCACACAGATAAACCACTATCGCCAAAGCTATTGATTATGGCTATGCGCGACCATGCCATGTCTAAAGTGGTCGAAAATGAAGTATTAGTTGGCGACAATGCACCAATTTCACTTGATGTGCTTTGGTCTTGTACCACTTGCGGTGCATGTGTAAATGAATGTCCAGTAGATATTGAACATGTTGATCACATTGTGAATATGCGCCGCTTCCAAGTTTTAGTTGAATCAGAATTCCCAACTGAACTTGGTGGAACTTTCCGTAATTTGGAAAAAGCTGGTAACCCTTGGGGTGCTAATCGAAATGATCGCGAGGCCTGGATTGCCGAATGTGATTTCCCGATTAAAGTTGTTGAGGGTGTATTACCTGACGATGTTGAATATTTATTCTGGGTTGGGTGCGCAGGTGCTTACGAAGAGCGTGCTAAGAAAACAACAAAGGCAGTTGCAGAATTGCTTCACATGGCTGGCGTTAATTTTGCGGTTCTAGGTAAGCGCGAGACTTGTACTGGCGACCCGGCTCGCCGAAGTGGAAATGAATTTTTGTATCAAGTACTTTCGCGCGAGAATATTGAAACCTTTAATGAAGTATTTGCTGAACGCGATGTTTCAAAGGGTAATAAGAAAATTGTTGTAACTTGCCCTCATTGCTTCACAACTATTGGTCGCGATTATGCCCAAAGCGGGTTTGAACTTACTATGGTTCACCACACGCAATTATTAAATCAATTAGTGCGTGAAAAGAAATTGATTCCGGTTAATAAAGCAACTACCTCTCTTACCTATCATGATCCTTGTTACCTGGGCCGTCACAATGAGATTTATCAGCCGCCCCGCGAATTACTAAATGCAACTGGTGTGAAAGTTACTGAGATGCCACGTAATCAAGAACGTTCATTCTGTTGCGGTGCTGGCGGCGGTCGCATGTGGATGGAAGAAAAAATTGGCGAGCGCATCAATTTGAGTCGAGTCGATGAAGCTATTGCCACCGGAGTTGATGAAGTAGCTGTTGCTTGCCCATTCTGCCGAGTGATGGTTACCGATGGCATGACGGCCCGGGAATCAGATGTTGAGGTCCTAGATGTCGCTCAAGCCTTATTGCGGGCGGTAAAGCCTCAGCCTGAATCGAGTCCATCCTCAGGTAATCCTCAGGTTTTCTGAGGATCCTTCTCTTAGTCCGCATTCCGCGGTCCCAGAAAAGTTTCTGGAAATGCTAGAGAGGCAGACATGAGTAAGGGCGAAAGCAATAACCAGCGCATTCTTGTAGTTGATGATGAATCGAGCATTAGCGATTTGATTTCAACCAGTCTTCGTTTTGTTGGTTTTGATGTGCGAACTGCAAGTAATGGTTCACAAGCTCTACTAGTTGCCGAAGAATTCAAGCCACATGCAATGGTGCTCGATGTGATGATGCCCGGCATGGATGGCTTTGAAGTTTGTAAACGTATTCGCAACGAAGGTCAAAATATCGGAGTTCTGTTTTTGACCGCAAAAGATGGCATGGAAGACAAAGTTGCCGGTTTAACAATAGGTGGCGATGACTACATGACCAAGCCATTTAGTCTAGAAGAGCTTGTTGCACGTCTTCGCTCACTACTTCGCCGCACTGGTGCAACCTCGACTCCAAATGATGAAGAAAAAATTCGTTTTGCCGATCTTGAATTAGACGAAGCTACCCACGAAGTCCATCGCGCCGGCAATTTAATTGATCTTTCACCTACTGAATTCTTACTACTTCGCTACTTAATGATTAATGCCGATCGGGTAGTTTCTAAAGCTCAAATTCTTGATCATGTTTGGCAATACGATTTCCGTGGTGATGCCGGCATTGTCGAAACCTATGTTTCCTACTTACGTAAAAAAATAGATACCTACGAACCAGCTCTTATTCACACCGTCCGTGGCGTTGGGTATCGACTACGAATCCCACCAAAGTAATTTTTAAATGCAGAATCGAAATCCATTATCTAGTGCAAGCTTACGCAGCCGACTTCTAGTCGGCGTGCTGCTTTTATCCGCACTCGGTTTTACGGTTTCAGATTTTGTCGCGCAAAATGCAATGCAAAAGTTCTTGCTTCAACAAGTAGATCAACAATTGCTCAGTGTTGCAGATGGTGCTTTGTTACGCGTTGATCGCGCTGGTATTCAGAGTGATTCAGATGGCGATGAGGATGATGAAGATTCGCCAGCCAGGGCTGCTGCTCCCGAAACTCCATTACGCAGTGTTCCGAGCTCGGTTTCGATCACTTTGCTTGACCCATTCGGTAACTATGTAGGCGGTGTGGGCGGTGACTTAAATTCTCAAAAGATAACTGATTACGTTGTTGGCACTCTTCCAGCCAACGCTGCCAAATATGGAAATCGACCATTTACTTTAGAGATCCCAGGTTCTGATTTTCGGGTATTGGCGCGAGTGTTGCCATCTGCGATGGGTTCTGTCTTTGTCGCACAATCATTATCTGGCGTGGATGAAACGGCTGCACGTTTACGAGTTGTCTTTGTTTTGATTGGGATTATTGCACTTCTCTTAATTGGATTTGCTTCACGCATGGTTATTAGAGTTGGTTTGCGACCGCTGGTTGCGGTTGAAGAGACAGCAGAAAAAATCGCAGCAGGTGATTTATCCGCTCGTCTACCTGATGCCAAACCCGACACTGAAGTTGGTCGATTGGTGACTTCACTTAATGCGATGCTTTCACGAATTGAAGAATCTTTTGCTGCGCGCACAGCAAGTGAAAATAAATTACGCCGCTTCGTGGCAGATGCGAGCCATGAACTACGAACTCCGCTAACAGCAATTCGCGGATTTGCTGAGCTGCATCGCCAAGGCGCAGTTAAAGGCGAAGCTGCAACTTCTGAACTTGTTGGCCGAATTGAAAATGAATCAGTACGTATGGGCGCTTTGGTTGAAGATCTATTAACTTTAGCCCGGTTAGATCAATCTCGTGAATTAATACATGCACCAATAAACCTAACAGAACTAGTGACCGAAGCCGTTGAGTCTGCCCGTGCCGCAGGCCCAGATCATCCAATCACTCTTGACTTACCGGAAGAATCTTTTATCTTGGGAGATGCGCGTAAAATTCACCAAGTAGTCGCAAATCTTTTAGCGAATGCTCGGATTCATACTCCGGTTGGTACGCCAATATCTGTTTCAATTGAGAACAGCGATGAAGGCACCTCTATCTCGATTGCTGATTCTGGTCCTGGTTTATCGCAAGAGGATCAAGCCCGCATTTTTGAGCGTTTTTACCGCGCAGACCCATCACGAAACCGCGCTAGAGAAGAAGGAAGTGGCCTGGGTCTTTCTATCGTCGATGCGGTGATGCAGGCGCACGATGGCAAGGTTAGTGTTAATTCAAAGTTAGGCGAAGGCGCAACCTTTACAGTTTTCTTTCCAGTAGCAGCTAGTTAAGCGACTCCATCGCACGTAGTGTTGCGATTCGTTCTTGAATCGGTGGATGTGAAGCAAACATTTTCGATACTGATTTGCCATCTAGTGGCGACTCAATCCAGATGTGCGCAACAGCGGTTGATTTCTGATGCACAACTGTGGAATCAGCAGCCAATACTTCAAGTGCACTGCGCAAACCGGCTGGGTTACGAGTAAAAGCGACAGCAGTTGCATCAGCTAGAGACTCTCGTTTCCGTGAAATAGCTGATTTCAACATCACGGCAGCGATAGGTGCCAAAATTAAAACAATTAGAGAAACAACCAACATGATTGGGTTGCCATTACTGTCACGGTCACGACGGCCACCACCGAACCACATCATGCGCATTAGCAGGTCGCTAATTAGCGCAATAACACCCGCTGTCGTAGCAGCAACTGCTGAAACCAAAGTATCGCGATTTCCAACGTGTGCCATTTCGTGCGCGATAACACCTTGTAGTTGGTCTCGATCCATGGCATCGAGAATTCCAGTAGTAAATGCAATTAGCGCATGCTCAGGGTTTCGCCCCGTCGCAAATGCATTTGGCGCACTGTCTTCAACTATGGCTACTTTTGGCATTGGTAGCCCACTAGCAATTGTGATTTCTTGAATTAAACCAAATAACTTTGGGTTATCACTCTCTTGAATTTGTTTTGCACCAGTCATGGTTAGAACCAGTTTGTCGGAGCCGTAGTAAGAACCCCAAACTGAAATCAAAGTTAGACCAACTGCAAAGGGCACAATCGCAGCGCCGCCAGAAGGACTTAGGTAGGTAAAGATTGAAAACAAAACTAACCAGGTAAGTGCGCCCATTGCTCCAAGTAGAAGAAAGGTTTTGCGCTTATTAGAGCTTTGCGCCGCACGAAAAGAGAGCGTTGCCATAGGCCTTTAGAAGCTTACGTTTGGAGCGTTTCGGTTAGTTGCTTCATCAACTTCGTAGAATTCACGCTCATCTACTTTGGCAAAGCCAGCAAAGAAATTAGTTGGAATAGTTTTTACGGCAGTATTTAGTAAGCGCACATTGTCATTGTAGAACTGACGTGAAAAGGCAACTTTATTCTCAGTTGTAGAAAGTTCTTCTTGTAATGACATGAAGTTAGCTGATGCCTTTAGATCAGGGTATGCCTCAGCAACTGCCAATAAGCCGCGCAGTGCTTGCGTCAACATTCCATCGGCAGCGGAAACATCAGCGACAGTAGTCGCAGTAGTCGCTTTCGCACGGGCAGTTATAACTGCATCAAAAGTTGATTGCTCGTGTGTGGCATAACCTTTAACAGTTTCAACTAAATTAGGAATCAAGTCAGCACGACGCTTTAGTTGCACTTCAATCTGGGCAAATGCTTCGTCGACTGCAACATTTAATCTAATTAGTCGGTTGTATTGCGCTACAAAGAAAACAATAAGTAGAATAGCAATTCCGCCGACAATAAGAGTTGTCTCCATTTTGACTCCTTCTAATTATTGAATTACGGTTTGATGAAAATTGATCCAAGAACGGCTAGCGGTAGGCCCGCGTTGGCCTTGGTATCTTGAAGCATAGACGGCAGAACCGTAAGGATGCTCAGCAGGGGATGAGAGTTTGATTAGACAAAGTTGTCCGATCTTCATTCCGGGAAATAGTTTTACTGGCAAATTTGCCACATTAGAAAGTTCGAGCGTGATGTGACCTGAAAAGCCTGGGTCAATAAAGCCAGCAGTTGAGTGAGTAAGTAAGCCAAGGCGACCAAGGGATGATTTTCCTTCAAGGCGGCCGGCAATATCATCGGGCAAAGTGATAATTTCATACGTTGAAGCCAACACAAATTCACCTGGGTGCAAAATGAAGTGCTCATTTGGTTCAACGACGACTTCGCGAGTTAGTTCTGATTGCTCAATCGATGGATCGATTACCGAATACTTGTGATTTTCAAAGACCCGAAAGAAGCGGTCTAGTCGGACATCAACGCTGGAAGGCTGAACCATTGACTCGGCAAAGGGTTCAACAGCAACCCGGCCAGCGGTAATTTCAGCTCTGATATCGCGATCACTTAGTAGCACGAGTGTGAGCCTACCCCAGCAAACACGCCTATCTGCGCTAGCACTTGCCTAAGTTACTGATGGGTAGCATTATTTGCCCATGAGCCATTACATAGCCAATCTGCGTGATATTGAATTCGGCCTCTTTGACCTACTTGGTCGCGAAAAAGTCATGGGCACTGCCCCTTATGGTGATGTCGATCGTGACACCGCCATCGGAATGCTGGAAGAGATGAAACGTCTTTGTGAAAACGATCTTGCTGCATCTTTCGTTGAAGGCGATCGCGTTGGTGCAATTCTGAATAAAGAGACCGGAAATGTAACGTTGCCGGAAAGTTTTAAAAAATCATATAAGGCATATGTTGATGGTGAATGGTGGCGTCTTGATGCACCAGTGGAACTAGGTGGCATGAAAGTTCCACCTTCAGTGCGTTGGGCGATGGCTGAAATGGTTTTGGGATCAAACCCAGCTATCCACATCTATGCATCGGGTTACGCATTCGCTCAGGTTGCTTACGTTTTAGGAACAGAGCCACAGAAGAAAATGGCACAGTTCATGGTTGAAAAGCACTGGGGTGCGACCATGCAGTTAACAGAACCAGATGCCGGTTCTGATGTTGGAGCTGGTCGCAGTAAAGCTGTTCAACAACCTGATGGAACATGGCACATCACTGGCACAAAACGTTACATCACATCAGGTGATGCTGATTTCTATGACAACGTTATGCACTTCGTGCTTGCTCGCCGTGAAGGTGGCGGGCCAGGAACAAAGGGACTTTCCTTATTCTTAATTCCGAAGTTTATGTTTGATTTAGAAACTGGCGAACTTGGTAAGCGCAACGGAGTTTATGTAACAGCCCTTGAAGACAAGATGGGGTTAAATGTTTCAGCTACCTGTGAAGTCAACTTGGGCGAAAAAGAACCAGCTGGTGGTTACTTATTAGGTGAAGT
>CAMCXZ010000004.1 GCA_945883725.1 Bifidobacterium breve
TTCATTTAGGAGTTAATTCTAAGCCTGAATATTTCCTATATTCTCCTGCGTTGATAAGATCAGCCCGTGAAGGAAAATGTCACGCTAGAAGATGTTGCTAAACGCGCTAAAGTTTCGCGGGCAACGGTTTCTCGCGCCGTAAATTCTCCTGAATCGGTATCTCCCGAAGCACTCAAGCGAATAAATAAAGCGATCAAGGATATGAATTACATCCCTAATCGCCATGCCCGTGCCCTAACAGGAGTACGTACGCAGACAATCGGTCTTATATTTTTTCACGACATTAATACTCTCTTCGAATCAGCATTCTGGGGACACGTAATCAACCCGATTTACGAGAAGCTGAGTGCTCTTGGTTACGATCTACAACTTATTGCGCATGCGAGGAAAAGCACCGCTGATAATGAGTACTCCGAGGATATCGCAGAGAAAATTTCTGGATATAACGTTGATGGATTCATAGTTGTAGGTCAAGCTCCAAAGAATTTGGAGTCTATTTTTAGTCAAGTAAGAATCCCAATGATTGCCTTTGGTGCGCCGCTTTCTCCAACCACAACAATTTCTTGGGTTGATACAGATAATAAAGTTGGCGGAAGAATGGCCATTGATTATCTGGTTAGCAAGAAAAGAAAAAGGATCGGCATGATCACCGGTGGGTTAGACGAATCCTGGAGCGTTTCCCGTTTTGAAGGCTATAAGAAAGGGCTTGTGAAGGCCGGTATTGAATATGACCCTTCACTTGTTGAGCATAGTTCCAATACGTATGTGAGTAGTTTAGCGATGACCGAACGCTTAATGCACCGACGCCATGATATTGATGCGATATTTGCCGCTAATGACGAGATAGCTTTTGCGGTCATTCAAACCTTAAAGGAGTTGAACTACTCTGTGGGCTCAGATATTTTGGTGATCGGTTTTGACAATACCAGCCGTGGCCTACAGACCTTTCCAAATATCACCACCGTTGGCCAAGATTTTGAAAAAATTGGAGAGAGTTTGGTAGCTGGTTTGTTAAAGAAAATGAAGGGCGAAAAGATTTCATCTAAGAAAATCGGGCCAAAACTGGTCATCCGGGGCAGCGCTTAGTTTTCTAAATCAGCGCTATCTTTTAGGTAAGTAAGCTCGCAAGGTAAAACCTTTTCCTGGCTGGAATAGCGGTGTAGTTGATGGAACAAGATTCAAGGTCGATAGTTTTGCGATTGCGGCAGAAATTAGGCGGGCAAGAAAGTTGGGCAACAGCACAAAAGCACAGTTCAACAGGCACCTGTCACACTCTCCGGCTTATAGGGCGACTCTTCTTTATTTTTACTATCTACTTTCAACAAGCCATTTCTTACGTTCGCGCTCAGGTAATTTCTCGATCGAATATCTCAGCATTGTGCGGGGCATTTGATGCGAATGTTCGGTAAGAAACGTTCTGAGCAACATGACATCTTTTTTGCCTAGTTCACGAAGCATCCAACCCACAGCCTTGTGAATTAGATCTTGGTCATCCTTAAGCAGCGCCTTTGAAATAGCGATTGTTGGCTCCAAATATCCATCACGAATTAAAGCAAAGGTGAGAATTATTGAAACTCGTCTTTGCCACAGAGATTTCGACTTAGCGAGTTTCTTTAACAGTGGCATTGGATCTTTAACTTCATTCAGATAAACACCCATCCATAGAGCTGATACATCAACAATGTCCCAGTTGTTCACTCGTTCAGCTCGAACTTGCTTGAGATAGAAGTCAAAGATCTTCTTACGGTCCTGTGTTTTTTTGGCTGACTTAAACTGCAGATTAAGAATTATGGCTGCACACAGGCGCGCTTCGTGAAATGACGAGTCAAACAGTTTCTCAACTTCTCGCAGTTCTAGGTTTTGGTGCTTCTTTGCTACAGATCTAGTTTGAGGAACTGAACCTCCGAGGAATAGATCCCCTTCACCGTATTCGCCTGGCGCTGTCTTATAGAAGCGAGCAAGGTCGCTAACCCTGCCTTTCTTGGCAAAACTCTTAAGATCTTCAAGTGCAACTCTGGCGCTCATATGAGAAATATACCTTTCATATATTTCCGGCTTATAGGGCAACCCTTCTTAATTCCTATAGTTTGAGTTCAGCAACGATCTCATCGTCTATTTTTTCGCCAGTTTCTTTGAATCCAAATCTTTTATAGAAACCCTCAGCATTACCTTCTCCTGGGTGCCAGGCTGTTAAAACTCGCTGCATACCCAGTTCGCGGTAGCGTTCGATAACAGCATTAAGTGCAAATGTGCCAACTCCAAAACCTTGATGAGATTTATCGACCAATAATCGCCAAAGCCAAGGATCCTTCTGCTGTTCAGTCTGATCTGCGCACATAACAAAGCCGGCAGGTTGCGAGTTTCGGAGCACGCCTCGAATCCAAATTAGGGGTGGGCCGTTCGGATCCTCGGGTGGGAACAGAGCATCTGCAAAACTTTGTGCAACTGTGGCAACTAGATTCTTCTGGTTTTCATTTACATCCAAGAGCAAGAACTCCCGAGCTCGTTCCTTAAGTTCAATCAGCTCAAATTCATCTACATGTGAAGGCACTTGCTAAGCATGCCAATTGTTGAGAATCAAATCAATTAAGTTGGGCGACCCTTCTTCACTCATAAATCTTGCGTTAATGTATAGGTATGGCTATTTCAATGAATCGCATGCTGGCTCACATGGCATGGGCAAATGCGAAGACAATCACCCATCTTCAATCTCTGCCCGAAGAATCACTTGCTGCTTATGCGACAAATCCCGAGTGGCATGTCGCAGAGATCATTCATCACATTGTGGATTCAGGCGACCATTACGCCTTTCGCATTAGTGGAATACCCGCACTTACTAAACCAGGAGATCCGTGCATTGACGATGTATTAGCCATTGCAGACCTTGCTCGAATTAAAGAGCAGGCAGCAATTGTTGATAAAGCACTCCTTGATTGTGTTGACCTAGATGATGTTCAAATTGAGTTTAAGAACTACTCCGACAATCTGGTAAAAAGATGGCGGTCAACTATCTTGTCGCAATCAATTCATCACGCAACAGAACATCGTGCTCAAATAGCTTCTGCGTTAGAGGCAAAAGGATTTAAGCCTGTGGACCTAGACGAGTTAGATCTGTGGGCATTTGAAGTCGAAACTGATGTCTGAGAAATTAGGACCAGCTTTTAATCGCCTTTTTAGCGCAAGTGTAATTAGCAATCTTTCAGATGGGCTCTTAGCTGTTGCAGCACCGCTATTAGCAATCTCGCTTACAAAAGACCCAGTACTTATCTCAATGCTGAGCGCATTTGTAATGTTGCCATGGCTTCTCTTTGCAATTCCAATCGGCTTGATTGTTGATCGCTCAGATAAGCGGCTCTTAGTTACCTTTACTAATTCAATTAGATTCATAACTGCTGGTCTAGTGGCACTGGCAATCGCCACGGACACCATGACGATTTACTGGCTTCTTCTGGCAACTTTTGTGATTGGCACAAATGAGGTTGCCACCGATACAGCAGCACAATCATTAATTCCCGTGATTCTAGATAAGAAGAATTTTGAGAAGGCTAATTCACGCATGAACATCGCCGAGACGGTGATCCAGAACTTTATTGGCGCACCATTGAGTGGATTCCTTTATGCGACCTCAATCGCCCTACCCTTCATTCTCAATAGCCTGGGTTTCCTGATCGCTGCCATTTTCGTATTTATGATTCCTGCTCACTTGATCTCGCAAGGCTCCTCAGCAGAAACTACGAATGCTGAGAAGAAATCATTTATTAGTGAGATTAAATTTGGCCTTAACTACCTCTGGAATGACCGACCATTACGGCGCTTAGTTGCTACAACATCTTCTATGGGGTTCTTCTTCTCTCTCGCCACATCAACGCTGATTCTCTTTATTACGCAAACCCTCGGAGTCCAGGCAAAATACTTTGGCGTCCTCATGGCCGGTGCCGGATTGGGCGCAGTTTTAGGTGGATTTCTGACACCTGCGCTATCGAAGAAATTCGGACGTGGGGGAATTCTCGCGGCAGCAATCTTTATCTCATCAATTTCAATTCTGTTTCAAGGTTTAAGTCCAAATGTGTGGGTATTTGGAGTTATTGGATTTATCTCCTCATTTGCGATCACCAACTGGAACATCTTGCTGATGTCTTGCTATCAAGTGCTTATTCCTTCTGAACTATATGGACGAATACACGGAGCTCGCCGAACTTTCGTCTGGGGAGTCACGCCAATTGGCGCACTCGCCGGTGGAGTAATTGCCCATAGCGGCCTGCGCATACCTCTAATTGTCGGCGGCATCGCAACAACTTTGATCTCATTATCTGCATTTACATTTATTTATCGTTTAGGAAATCAAACTAGTCAGGGCGACCAGGTTATAGTCATTGAGGGCTAAGTCAGCCTGCTCAGTATCGTCTCAGCAGGCTCTCACATACCGCTTTACTCACAAAAGTATGTGATTTGTCGCCACGCAATCTATTTTGTGAAAATGTCTTGACTTTAAGAATACACATTGCTTCTATTGTGTATTAATTGCTTTTGAGTCTCGCACGAAAGTGGAGAGGAAAATTGATTAATTTAAGGTTAGTAAAGTCAAATTCATTAATCTAACAAAGGTGAAATTATGGGCCAACTTAAGAAAGTAAAGATTTGGAATAACAAAAAAACTTCATCACTTGCAGCTATTTTGGTGATTTTTTCTTTAGCATTAACACCAAATGCTGTTTCTGCTCCCACAGCACCAGCAATTAAAGTTGGAGATAAATGCGTTAAAGACTCCAGCGTTGCTAGAACTAAAGCTGGTGTACAGCTTAGTTGCGGGAAAGTAAAAGGAAAATTAGTTTGGACTTTGCCAAATTATCCTAAAGAGATTCTCATTGGTGCTCCACTTCCACTAACTGGTGGTGGCGCTGCATTCGGTGGCCCATACGTAGCTTCACTACAGCTCACCGTAGATGCAATTAACGCAGCCGGTGGAATCAAGAGTATGAACGGCGCTAAATTAGTTCTTAAATCAGCAGATGATGCGAGTGTTGCCGCAAATGATCAGCTTCTTCTTCAGCAGATGGCTGCTGATGGAGTTTCTGCATTTGTAGGTCCACTGCTTAGCTCTGGAGTAATCAGCAGTATCCCTGTTATTACTCGATCAAAGATCCCATTCCTCGGACCACAGTTGGATAACGTTGTTACAGATTCTCGTTCTCCATATGTTTTCCGCTTAGCAAATAGAGCTACTGCCTTCGGCGATCAAGCCTTCGATTGGCTTATTCCAACTCTTGCGGCTAAAAACGTAACCTTATCCAAAGTTGGAATTATCGGAATCGATGTTCCACCAGGAACTTCAACAACTGATGTTCTTGATGCCCAAGCTAAGACAGCCGGATGGACAGTTGCTGAGCGCATTAACTACAACCAATCAACAACAACTGACTTTGGGCCGATCATTGCGCGTCTAAAAGCAGCAGAAGTTGAATTTGTGATGGGTTACCAAAACCCAGTAGATGCAGTGAATTTTGCTAAGGCAATTTCGCAGCAAACATGGCGTCCAAAGTACGGCTTCTTCTTTATTGCTGGTGGCCAGTACTTAACTTCATTCCAGACTTCCGTTGGAGCAGTTGCTGAAAACTGGCTAGACCTTTCTTATGCTGGAGATCTATCAACATCTACTTCACCTAAGTTAAAGGCTCTGGCTACAGCGTTCCAAGCTAAAATGAATCAGCCATTGCGCGGTTTAGCGTCAGCAGGAGCATCCGTTATCACAACGCTGGCAACAGCAATTGATAAGGCTGCAAGTAGCAACCCTGAAGACATTAAGATCGCACTTAAGTCACTTAATTACAAAGATGGCGCGCTAATGCCGTATCCATTTTATACAATGAATGGTGGCGTGCGATTTGATTCAAAGAATGACAATGTTCTTTGGAAAGGAACAATCATTCAATGGAAGGGTGCAACTCAGACCTCTATTGAGGCTGGTCGCTTACCTAAAGGAACTCTAGTTTGGCCTGCTAAGGATCTGTAGGGTAAACCTGCTTACCTAAGACTTGAGGTAACACCGTAAAGTTGAAATGACTTTACGGTGTTACCTAAGTTTGTTTAGATAAAGAACTTCAGCCATCTTCCCGCAGACAAAACAACAATTTGTGTTTAGAATTATTAGGCTCGCGAACAATATTCAAATCGAGATCATAATGACGAGGAGATGAATTAAATGCTTGGGCAGTTATTTTCTGGACTAGCTATCGGGTCCATCTATATGTTGATTGCGTTAGGGTTCACATTAGTCCTGGGTATCGGAAATATAGTAAATCTGGCGCATGGAAGTGTTGTTGTTACCGGCATGTACACGGTGTATGAGTTAAATACTAAGCATAATGTTCAAATATATTTAGCTGTAATAGTCGCAGTCGTAATCGGAGCGTTACTTGCTTTAGTGATTTATGGTCTGGCAATTATCCCATCCTTTAATCGGACAAACAATACGCATCGAGACCAATTGGTATACACACTTTTAATTATGAGCCTAGTTACGGCAATTCACCAACTCTTATTTACTGGCGAACTTTTGAGTTTATCTTTTGAGAAGCGAAATGCATTTATTTTCCTAGGCGTGAATATTGAACGACCACGATTGATCGCTTTCATAGTTGCCATTATTGTCACTTGCGCTCTATACATTTGGCTGCAATTCACAACGCAGGGCAAATTATTGCGCATGACCGGAAAATTTACTGCGAGCTCCCACGCCATCGGCGTACCAGTTAGCAAGGTCTTTCTTCTTCTATTTGTACTTGGTGGCGCATTAGCAGGATTGGCCGGTGGATTGCTGATGACTATTGAGCCGGTTACGCCAGGAAACGCTTTCACCGTCTTAATCGTGGCACTCCTTGTTTCGATAGCCGGTCGCTTATCCTTTATAGGCGTAGGCATCGCAGGACTTCTCTACGGAATTATACAAGTGGTATTAAATTCAAAATTTGATAGCCATCTGGCTACTTCCCTAGTTTTCGTGGCATTTTTACTTGTTCTGTCTTTTGAGAGAGTCTTTTCTTCAAGATCCGGAAGGCGCTTAGCATGAAAAGTAATTTGAGTAGATTTATTCTTCCATGGGTGGTTCTAGCAGCAGTTGGATTCTTACTAATTCAAAACTGGTCGTCGGTTCCAGATCGATGGGCGCCAACAGTTATTTCAGGCCTGACATTACTTTATCTCGCATATACGTGGAATATTGTCGGCGGAATAATTGGTGAATTGGCTTTCGCACACATGGTCTTCTGGGCAATAGGAGCTTATGGCTACATCATTGCTGCCAAATCAGAGTCAAATCTGCAGCTTTCATTCTTATTGATAGTTTTATTAGCTGCAGTTTTCGGTGGTGGAATCGTTTATATTGCGTCAGCATTGGGCCTGGAAGGACTGTATCTAACTACGTTCACCCTTATCGTATTCGAATTTGCAAAATCTGTTGTGATTGGAACAAAATCACTCGGCGGTAATGAGGGTTTACTTTATTTCAATTTCGACGAAAACATTGCCCGCAATTCTGCTTTCGCTTTTATTATTTTGGTGTTACTCGCAATTGGCGTTAACCATTTGATTCTTTCTAGTTCCTTAGGATTGAAATGGCTGGCAGTAAAGGACGACGAAACTGCCGCAGCGGCATCGGGTGTTTTCGGGCGCCGAGAGAAAACTACTGCTTATGTAATTAGCGGAGCGCTAACAACTTTTGGAGGCGCAGCGCAAGCGTTTTATCTTGGTTATGCACAACCTGAGACATCTCTTGGTGTGGGCTTGCTAATTTCTGCAGTTATCGCTGTTTACATTGGCGGTCCCGGAACTTTGTTTGGACCATTGTTTGGCGTCATTGTAATTTTTGGATTAGATGCTCTAGCAAGAAATCTTTCATCTGATATTAAGGTATCGCTATATGCACAAGTCACTCAATATAGCTTGGCGTTTGTAGTCTTTTGGGTCTTATCTACTAAGGCTTTTTCAAATTTCAGTCTGTCAAATTTAGTTAAGAATCTATTTAGAAAGAAGTCTCAAACTTGGTCTGCTGTCGAAGCAGAAGGTAACTTGGTTAAGCCTGAAGAGACTACTAAAGCTCCTAAAACTCAAGCGAGTTCATCGACTCTTGAAAACGCGATGGAAGTCATCGGTATTACTAAGAACTTCGGTGGCGCTCGCGTTTTAGAGGGCGTTAGTTTTACGATTAAACCAGGAGAGATCGTAGGGCTCATTGGGCCAAACGGTGCTGGAAAGACAACGTTATGTAATGTTATTGCCGGAGTTTATAAACCAGACACAGGTGAGATCAATTTAGGCGGAGTCAGCATTCTTAACATGTCTACCCCTGAGCGTTTCAAATTTGGAGTGGCGCGAACTTTCCAAGCCGCCAGAGTGTTTCCTTCACTAACGGTAGAACAAAACATTCGGTTAACTGTAAAGAACCAACCGAATCGGGTTGCCGAGTTGCTTCACGAATTCAATTTGCCCGGCAAGCAGGATTCTAAAGACTCGCCTATGTTCGTTAGACGATTAACGGAGATAGCTAGAGCGATAGCGTCTCCGAAAAAAGTTTTGATTTTAGATGAACCACTTGCTGGTCTAACCCCGACGCAGCATGAGCTAGTGCTCAAAAGCGTACAAGCTGTAGCAGCATCTGGAACAGCAGTAATTATTGTTGAGCACCTGATTCAAACCGTAGCTAAGGTTTGTGATCGCTTAATTGTGTTATCCAATGGCGTACTGATTGCTGATGGACCTGCGGCAATGGTATTAAAGGATGAAATTGTAGTTGGAGCATATTTAGGTAAATCAATGGAACAGGAGGCATAACGAATGCTACTTAATCTGACAGAAGTTGAATCCGGGTACGATGACCTGCAAATTCTTTGGGGCATTAACTTATCTGTTGCCGCTGGTAAAGTAACTGCAATCGCTGGACCAAATGGTGCTGGCAAGTCGACGCTACTCAAAACAATTGTTGGCACCATTCCTCTTAACTCGGGAAAAATTGAATTTGACGGTAAAAACGTTTCTCAACAAAGCCAATCAAAGAGATTGCGTCAAGGCATTTCATTTGTTCCTGAAGGACGTTTGTTATTTGATGACCTTACGGTTTATGAAAATCTACGACTAGCTGCTTATATGGTCGGACAAGACCGTTCGGAATTTACGGTTAATCTAGAAAATGTACTTAAGCTTTTTCCAGAAATAAACTCCTGGATTCAGGTCTTGGCTGGCCGTCTTAGCGGCGGGCAGCAACAAATTGTTGCGGTTGCTCGTGCAATAGTCCGCAGTCCGAGATTAATTCTTCTTGACGAGCCTTCAGTTGGGCTAGCGCCAATGGTTATTCAAAGAATTGGTGACCAGCTTCAAAAGATGAAGGACTCCGGAATCGGAGTTCTAATTGCAGAACAAAATGTGCAGTGGCTTGAAAATGTTGCTGATGAAGTTGTAATTCTAACTGGAGGCAGAATCACAGATAATGTTTCTCCAAAGATGCTTGGCTCAAGAGAGTTTCTTCGTAAAGCTTACTTAAGCGTATAAATTAATGGAGATACGCTGATGACAATGGACTCGAACGTTTTCGATGTCGATATTCTTGTCATCGGCGCTGGAATAGCGGGAATGACTTTAGCTGCAACTGCTGCTCAAGAAGGTTTATCTGTCGCCGTTATTGAGATTTCAAGTGCCATCGGTGGTTCTGCCGCACTCTCTGAAGGTTATGTTTGGACTGCTCCAAACACTGACGTTTTTCGTAACCAAGATGAAAAAGGCGATTTAGAGAAATTCGAAATAATGTTAGATGCGCTGCCAGAGGCATTTCAATGGCTGGAGAGCCAAGGCATTGAAGTAGGAGCAACTATTAAGCAAGTGTTGGGCTATGGTGAAGGTCGCCAAATAGATACGCCAGCATTTTTTCACAAAACTAAGGTTTCAGTTGAAAGCAACGGAATTATTTTATTGAACACAGAGGTAGAAGAGCTATTAGATGATGGCACCAAAATTATTGGTGCCTCATTTAAGGAAACATCCACTGGTGAGCAAGGAGTCATCAAAGCCTCACACACCGTAATTGCAACTGGTGGCTTTCAGGCAAATCCGAGCTTATTAAACGAACTATTATTTCCTGGAGCGGGTGACTTAACCCTACGCTCAAATACAGATAGTAAAGGCGGAGGTATCCAACTTGGCAGAAAAGTCGGAGTTGACCTCACCGAAGATACCCACGCTTTTTATGGCCATCTAATACCTTTCCCGATTAAGGATTTCCAACCAAAAGAATTTGCGTTGTTGGCTCAATATTTTAGCGATCATGCATTAATTTTTAATAAACAAGGCAAGCGTTTTACTGATGAATCATTAGGTGACCACATCAATACAAATGTTGTTGCAAAATTAGGTCCCGTACTCTTATTTGTAGATGGACGAGTCACCCGCGATCAAGTAACTCGCGCATTTATTCCAGGCATGGATGCGATCAATAAAATGGAAACAGCTGGCAATCGAGGCGCAAACTATTTTTCTAGCGATACAGTCGAAAAACTTTGTCCAGTAATTGAATCTTGGGGCTATGACTCTAAAAGTTTCCTTAATTCGATCGCTGAATATAACTCTGCCATCAAAGAAGATAAAGAATTAAACCCGCCAAGATCTTCCAATAGAGAGCAACTTGTCGAGCCTCCATTTGCAGTTTTAGAGATTCAGGCAGCCATCACCTTCACATACAAAGGATTGTTGACGAATTCTGATGGACAAGCAATCGTAAAAGGAAAACCAAAAGAGGGTTTATGGATTGTCGGAGTTGATGCCGGGGGATTAAATCAATGGGGATACACAGGGGGCTTAGTTCGAGGTCTCACATTAGGGCGCAGAACTGCCAAGATAATTAGTGGCAAAGTAGAAAAGGTTAATTCCAAATGAGCTTCCCAAGATTAACTTCGGCGATTTCAACGAGATCTGCACTATTCATAAAGAATAGAGAAGCCTTTAATGAAATTCTTGAAGAGTTTGATTCCAAAATGAAAACCGCCTCTTTAGGCGGGTCAGAGGAGTCGCGACTACGTCACGAGGGGCGCGGAAAATTACTTCCCAGAGATCGGGTCAATCAATTACTAGATCCAGGTTCTCCATTTTTAGAGCTTTCAGCATTAGCAGCTAATGGAATGTATGACGATGAAGTTCCTTGCGCTGGCATAATCACCGGAATCGGCATGATAAATGGTCGATATGCGATGGTTGTCGCGAATGATTCAACGGTAAAAGGCGGTACTTACCTGCCCATGACTGTTAAGAAACATTTGCGTGCGCAAGAAATAGCTTTGGCGAATCGACTTCCTTGCGTGTACCTGGTCGACTCTGGTGGCGCGTTCTTGCCACTTCAACATGAAGTTTTTCCTGACCGAGACCACTTCGGAAGAATTTTCTTTAATCAAGCCAGACTCAGCGCCGACTCAATTCCACAGATTTCTGCTGTTCTAGGTGCATGTACAGCTGGCGGTGCCTATGTGCCAGCAATGAGTGATGAGAACGTCATCGTGGCATCGCAAGGTCATATTTTTCTCGGGGGTCCACCTCTCGTTAAGGCAGCAACTGGCGAAATTGTAACTGCCGAAGAACTTGGTGGCGGCGCGCTTCACTCTCGTAAATCAGGAGTAACTGATCATCTCGCTGATAGTGATGGCGATGCCTTAGCCGTAGTTAGATCAATTTTTTCATCAATTCCACATAATGAATCTTGGTTGAAAAGGTACGAAGATAGTGAAGAACCGATGTATGACAAAGAAGAAATTCTTGGAATCGTTCCTTTAGATCCACGTATTACATATGACGCGCGGGAAGTAATTTTGAGAATTGTCGATGAAAGTAGATTCCTCGAATTTAAGAAAGAATACGGAGATACCCTTGTAACTGGGTTTGCTCATATCGATGGCTACCCAGTGGGGATAATTGCAAATAATGGAGTGCTCTTTAGCGAGTCTGCTCAAAAAGGTGCCCACTTCATAGAGCTCTGCGATCAACGCAAAATACCTTTAGTTTTCCTTCAAAATCTTTCTGGATTTATGGTCGGGCGAGAATATGAAATGGGTGGGATAGCAAAACACGGAGCCAAAATGGTAAACGCTGTTGCTTGCGCCCGAGTCCCAAAGTTTACTGTTGTTATTGGCGGCTCATTTGGCGCTGGAAACTATTCAATGTGCGGCCGGGCATTTGATCCACGATTCCTCTGGATGTGGCCAAATGCGAGAATCTCAGTAATGGGTGGAGAACAAGCCGCTTCAGTCTTAGCAACAATTAGAGAAGAACAACTTGTAGCTAAAGATCAACTTTGGAGCAGTGAAGAGGCCGAAGCGTTTAAAGAACCAATTCGTGAAAAATACCGCGAAGAAGGAAGCGCGTATTTCTCAACTGCACGTATTTGGGATGACGGCATTATTGATCCTAGGGATACCAGAAGAGTGCTTTCCTTGGCCCTTTCTGTATCTGGCTTTACTCCTCTTAAAGATACTTCCTATGGCATCTTTCGGATGTGAGAATGATTAAAAAAGTTCTCATTGCTAACCGAGGTGAAGTTGCTATACGGATCAATTCAACGTTACAGAAACTTGGCATCGAATCGATCGGAATCTTCACAAATGCCGATCGTACTTCTCCGCACCTCCGGCACATCAAGGAATGTGTTTTACTTGATGACTCGGAGCAAACTGGATATTTAGATATTGCACAAATCATTTCTGTCGCAAAGAAGCATTCCGTTGATGCCATACATCCAGGTTATGGCTTTTTATCTGAAAACTCTGAATTTTCTCGTGCTTGCCAAGAAGCAAATATAAAATTCATTGGCCCAAGTGCTGAAGTTATTTCATCTATGGGAGATAAAATCTCAGCTCGCTTGCGCGCAGAAGAAGCTAATGTGCCGATAGTTCCTGGTGTTGGAAAACCAGATATGAGCGATGAAGAATTAATTAAAGCTTGCAAAGGAATGAAATATCCCTTACTAGTCAAGCCTTCAGCAGGTGGTGGCGGCAAGGGTCTGCATATTGTTCAAAATCTTGAAGAGTTAAAGGAAGTCCTACCAATAGCTAGGCGAGAGGCTTTTGCTTCTTTCTCAGATGACACTCTCTTTATTGAAAAATACATTAAAAGTGCAAAGCACATCGAATTCCAAATTTTACGAGATGCCCATGGCGCTAGCATTCACTTAGGCGAGCGCGAGTGTTCGCTACAGCGTCGTCATCAAAAGGTAATTGAGGAAGCTCCTTCTGAGATATTGACCCCAAGTATGCGTGAAAAAATGGGTGCCGCAGCAATTCTCCTAGTAGATGCTATCAATTATGAAAATATTGGAACAATTGAGTTTCTGGTAGATGTTGAGGATCCAGAAATCTTTTATTTCATGGAGATGAATACTCGACTTCAAGTTGAGCATAGAGTTACCGAATTAGTGACCGGAATAGATTTGGTCGAGTGCCAGCTGCGAATCGCCGCCGGAGAGCACCTAAAGTCCTTTATTCCCAAGGTTTCTTTCAATGGTCACGCAGTCGAAGCCAGAGTGTATTCAGAAGATCCCTACGAAGGATTCTTGCCATCGGGTGGACTTATTGGAAACTTTGCTGCCCCGAGCACCGAAGATACCGTAAACGATTTTGCGATTGAATCCGGAACTTTCGTTCCTCCCACTTTTGATCCGATGCTTGGAAAGATTTCATGTTGGGCGCCTACACGTCTTGAAGCAATTGCTCTGCTCAGAAAAGCTTTATCTAATACAGTTTTACTTGGCGTCACCACTAATATTGATTTCTTAATTGATTTACTCAATGAGCCAAATGTAATCAATGGAATTTACGATACTAGCTATATAGAAAATTTGAATCTGGTAAGGCCTCTAGCATCAGATAACGTTTTTGATTCCTTTGCGTATGCAGTGACTTCTGCTAACTTAGAAGATAGTTCGAATGGTTGTGCTTGGTCAAAAGACAATTGGCGATTATCGGGTTCGGCGACTGCTGAAATCGCTGCTTATTTGTTTGGCGAAAGAACCAATGTTTCTGTTAAGAATCTCTCGAGCGACTTAACTGATCAGCTTTCAACTTATCTAGTAGACCAGGACTGTTGGATTCACCATCCCAGTTTCGGAACCTGGAAATTTAGAACTATCAGCAATCACCGCTCACGGCCAGAAGGCAAGAATGCCGATGAGATCACTAGCCCTATGCCGGGTACCGTAATTTCAACAAATGTTTCAGTCGGCGATAAAGTTTCTACTGGAGATTCATTGATAATTATTGAAGCCATGAAGATGGAACATGTCATAAGAGCCAAACAAGACGGAGTAATTCAGGCAATCAATGTGTCCGTAGGCTTAAATATTAAAGCTGGAGAAGTTTTGTTGGAGATGAGCGATGGCGCTTAACAGAGAAAGCTTTCCAAAATCTGTGACTATTTATGAGGTTGGGCCACGCGATGGCTTACAGAACGAAAGCATAATTCTAAAAACCTCAGACAAGATTGAACTAGTTAATCTGCTCCTTAAAGCAGGCCTACCAGCTGTTGAGATAGGTAGCTTCGTTCGCCCTGACTTAATCCCCGCATTGGCAGATAGTAATGAAGTTGCTGTTGGTCTAAAACCTCTACTTAAATCGAATCGACTCGTGGCTCTGGTACCTAATATGAAAGGTCTTGACCGAGCACTTGAAGCCGGAGTGCGCGAAGTTGCAGTAATTGCGAGTGCCACAGAATCATTTGCTCGTGCAAATTTGAATAATTCCGTGCAGGGTTCATTGGAAATTTTTCGTCCAGTTATAGAGCAAGCACTTCTGGCGGGTTTAAATGTGCGTGGCTATATTTCGATGTGTTATGGAGACCCTTGGGAGGGGAAAGTTGCTCCAGATAAAGTTACTCAGGTAGCTGAAAGACTTTTTGAATATGGGATTTCAGAGTTATCACTTGGGGACACAATTGGAGTAGCAACCCCCGGAGATGTAATAAGTTTATTAGACTCACTTGAATCTGTTGGTATCGCTCGTAATAAATTAGCAGTTCATTTTCATGATACTTATGGTCAGGCACTTTCAAATACTCTGGTATCACTGCAGGAGGGAATTTCAATAGTAGATGCTTCGATTGGGGGCTTAGGTGGATGCCCATTTGCCAAAAGTGCTACTGGAAATCTTTCAACAGAGGATTTGGTATGGCAATTACATGGCCTTGGAATTCAAACAGGAGTAAATTTTGAGGGGCTAATTGAAATTAGCAAGTGGCTATCGCAAGTAGTAGGCCTAAAAATCAAATCAAAAACTGCTATTGCACTTGGTGCTGATAAAGTTAATTCATGACTCAAAGCCAACAGCTTCTATATACGGTGCATGATTCGATCGCCACTATTACAATAAATCGCCCAAAAGTTCGAAATGCGCTCAATCTTGAAGTAAGAGAAGGAATTCGACAGAGAGTTGCCGAATTTAATAAAGATCCGAATGCGCGGGTCCTAATTGTTACAGGTTCAGAAGATTTAGCTTTTAGCGCTGGCGCTGACCTTAAAGAGATGTCAGAGACTGGACTTCGATACCCACCAAAAGATTTTATTCCGGAATTTATTACCGATAAGCCAGTGATTGCAGCCGTTAACGGCATTGCTTGGGGAGGTGGATTCCTGCTTGCGCAACAAGCTGACTTAGTAATCGCGGCTGAGCATGCGACCTTTGGAATCACTGAGGCTTTGTATGGTCGCGGATCACCTTGGGCTGCGCCACTTCCCTTATTGATTCCACCAAAAGTTGCGATGGAAATTATTGTTACAGCTAAGCCAATTACAGCTACGAGAGCTCTGGAGGTCGGACTGGTCAATTCTGTCGTGCCGCTTGATCAATTATCTATGCGCACTCTCGAGATGGCTAACTTAATTGTTCAGAATGCACCACTAACGGTAGCGGCTGGAAAGAAAATGCTTAATGCCATCTCTTCCTCGTTACTTAAAGGCCTAGAACAAGAGATTATTGATATCTGGACGCCCGTTTATGAAAGCAAGGATGCACAAGAAGGACCACTGGCATTCCTAGAAAAACGTAAACCAGAGTGGAAGAATTGCTAACCTAGAATCAAATCGAGGTAGCGATTCGGTACCCGTCTGAGATTGCATGATTTAACCGCCTAGGAGTTACGCAGTCACCAATGCTACTTCGCACCAACTTTTCGTTAGAAGTCATATTCAGATAAAGGTAATCGTCTGCAGTTCTTCCGCTATGCCAAACTAGAAGGTCTGCGTCGATCTCGAATTCATGTGGTGAAACTATCTGCGAAACTTGAACCTTATTAAGATTTGCTGAGATAATTTTATGATGCGGAAGCAATTTAACATTTTTCTCGCTAAACCTTGCAAATAACGGGCCAATGCTATCCATGGGCAATCGGCCCGCAAGCCCCGAAAGTGGAGTTATCAAAGTTGTATCGATACCAAGCTGTGAAAGTTTTTCAACTGCGTTATAAGCTGGCCAAAAGCCATCTGACTCATCAAATACAACTGCGCTTCTAACCAGGGATAGATCTAATCCCTTCAAAACATCGTCCACAGTGACTGTATTTGAATGTCCAGGCATCACTTTTCTTACGACATTTGAACCGGTTGCGAAGACAATTACGTCACAATCCTTTTCAATCTCTTCTAAATCTGACAGAGATATATCTACGCCTAAATGGATTACCCCGCCGAGCCTGGCAATCTCTCTCTTTTGAAAATCTACAACATCTAGAATTGAAGATCTAAAAGGCGCAAGACTTGCGGTCAAAAGTTGTCCGCCCAGAATGGTGTTCTTCTCAAAAAGTGTTACTTGATGACCACGTCCAAGTGCCACGCGCGCTGCCTCAAGACCAGCTGGCCCACCACCAATAATCGTGACTTTCTTTTTTGCTTCAGCATGTTCTTTATGACTTCTATTTATGGGACGCCCAATTTCAGCATTAATTGTGCAGCGCAAATGAGGATCCAGCATTCGGCAGTCCTGATTTAAGCCAATGCATGTTCGAATCTCACTTTGTCTACCTTCGGCAGCCTTTTTTGGAAGTTCTGGGTCAGCAAGTAGCGCCCTTGTCATGCCAATTAAATCTGCGTGACCATTCCTTAGAATATCTTCTCCCAAAAATGGGTCACGAATTCGCTGAGCAACCAACATCGGCAGACCGCTGGCAGCCTTAATTTTTGAGGCGGATTCAATGGCAACACCATCTGGATTTGATGCATCCTTGACATAGGTTCCCCGAGTGCCATGCGTAATACTTAGATAATTTACATCAACTCGCTCCGAAAGACTGATTGCAATCTCAACACTTTGTTCGGTATCAAGACCGTTTGGAATCTCTTCTTCTGCGCTCAAGCGGACGCCAAGTACAAAGTCTTTCGAACAATTTGCCTTAACGGCATCAAGAATTAAGTGGAGAAATCTCATTCGGTTTTCTAGCGATCCGCCAAATGAGTCAGTTCGAAAATTTGTAGCCGGGGATAGGAATTGCGATACTAGATATCCATGAGCAGCATGAATTTCAACCCCATCATGTCCACTTATTTCCATATTACGAGCAGATTTAGCAAAACCATCGATTACTTGCTCGATATCTTTGGCAGACATCACATGCGGAGGATAGGGATCACGGACAGTTTTGACTGCAGAAGGAGCTAAAGGCGCTTCGTCTGACTCGCCACCAATTAACTCTCTGCCTAAGTGAAACAACTGACAAATAAGCGCGGCACCTTCTTTGTGTACGGCAGCTGATCTCTCGTGTAGCCCTGGTAGCACATCATCGTTATACGCTTCAACTAATCTCTTGTTTCGTAGAGACGATGAGGCATGAACAACAGTGCCACCAGAAATTATTAAACCAACGCCACCTTCAGCAAGTCGAATGTGATGTTCTAAGTCAGATTGATTAGTTAATCCACCAATTGCCATGTGAGTTCCATGGGGGGATGAGACCAATCGATTTTTAAGTGTCAAACTCCCCAATTTGAAAGGGGAAAAAAGCAACGGAAATTCATTACTCATGGTTGGCGATGTTTAATTTAGAGACTTCCAAGAGGCGCGAGCGACTTCCGAGTCCACCAATAACAATGTCAGAAAAATCTGCTCCAATATCTTCAGCGGACTTTGAACGAGTTGGGTCAAACCAGTTATAAGCCCAAATGCACATTCCATAAACAGCTAGAGCAGCTGAATGAGGGTCATGGTTGGGGCTAAAAGTACCTTCCACCTGGCCGCGCTTGATAACTGATTCAAATAAGTGACGAATTTCAGTTTTTATGTTTTCGATTTTTAGGGTGACCTCTGGTGCGATTATGCGCCCAGTTTCCAAAAGGACAACAACCTCTGCTCGGAAATCTCTGATCTGATGGAACATCTCAATCATCATTTCTCTAAGCACTACATCTGCCGGTTCTTCTTTTGAAGTAATTTGTGAAAAACGCTCATAAGCGTATTCAACATAATTTGAATGCAAGAAAGTTAAACAATCTTCCTTAGAGGAGAAATAATGGTAAAAAGCACCTTTAGTCAGGTTGCAGTCACTAATAATGTCAGTGATTCTCACAGATGCGAATCCATATTTAGAAAACAAGTACGAGGCACTTTCGCTAATTCTCTTTTTTGTTGCCAACGCTTCAGCTCTTCGCCGATTTATTTCTGTTTCTTGCTCTACGAGTTTGAATTTAGGCACTTGCTCTCCTCTCCTAGTGATCTAAATTTAACAGTTAACGAATTTCTTTCAATAGTAGTTCCAAATTTTCTTCTTTGAAATCAGTTCTAACTGCGTTTCGAACTACTCCACGCCTAATTTTGCCCAAGGATGTCCGAGGAAGTTCGGCAACAGACATTAAAACTTCAGGCCATTTGTACTTAGCCACCTCTGCGCTGGCAAGAATTTCCAAAATTTGCTCAAAAGAGCAGTTAGTAGAGGACCCTTCAAATACCATGCCAACTCGTTCTCCTAATCGCTCATCAGGGACTCCAACGATGATAAACGGAGGTATTTTTGGGTTCCTCATAATTATCTGTTCAATTTCTTGAGGAGCAATATTTTCTCCGCCTCTGATAATGATCTCTTTCTTGCGGTCAACTACTTTTATAAACCCTTCCGAATCCAAAGTTATAATGTCTCCAGTTAATTGCCATCCACCTACATAACTTCTGACAGTTTCATCAGGATGAGTGAAGTAACCACCTACGGCAGAAGGTCCTCTTACGGCCATTTCTCCCGGTTGCCCAAGCGGAAGTTTTTCCTGATTATCGTCCCAAACTTCTATTTCACACCCAGGCAATAAACGTCCATCATTATTTCGGCGCTTTTCGATTGGATCATTTACTCTCGTAATCGTCGACATAAAGTGCTCGCTCATCCCAAAACCACGCAAAACTACGCCAGGCAATTTGGACTCTGAACGAATGATGAACTCACTCGACATTCCAGATCCGCCAACAGTCCAGAGCCTGAAGCTAGCTAGTAACTCGCGCTCCTGATCGGGCAAATTCATTAAGTCAACTAGAAAAGTCGGAGTTAGAAGTGTGTATCTACATTTAAACTTAAAAATTTGCTTCGCGGCAAACGAAACATCCCATTTGTCCATGAGTACTAAAGGTGCGCCAATAATCATGGCGGTTCGAAGGCCCCACTGTGCTCCTCCGACATGTCCAAGTGTTGCTGGACAAAAAACTGAATCTTCGTAAGTTAATTCAAGTTCATTGATCCAGTTGTAGAGACTTGCCCCAGTTCCGTTGTAAGTGTGTGCAATTCCTTTTGGCTCTCCCGTGGTTCCAGAACTAAACACTACAAGCTCAAAATCATCAGGTTTAGGCATATGAATTGGACTCATATCGGCAGTAACACTGATGCCTTGACTAATAAAAATTCGCCAACCGGGCCAATTATCCGAATCGCTAGAGAAAGACAAATTTGAATTGTCAGCATCAACCTCTACAACCAATACATTCTCATGTTTGCTTTTGTTTGAGGATTCGATCAGATCTTGAATTCCTGCGACATTTTTTCCCTTGGAAACCAAAATCATCTTTGAATCCGTCTTTTGCTGCGCATAAAAAATATCATTCTTACCTTCGCGCGCACTTAACATCACAGAGACTAAACCCATTCGGCTAGCAGCTACATGTGCTAGGGCGTAATCAATTTCGTTTCGCATTGCAAAAACAACCGAATCTCCAACTAAAAGACCTTTAGATTTAAACCAACTAGTGGCCGCAATTACTGCATTGTTGAACTGTAGGTATGTTAATTGGTTACCACTTCCATCTGTTACGGCTAAACGAGATGGATGCTTTGAAGCATGTTTTTCGACGTGTAGGGCTAAGGGTGGTCGAGACCAATAACCAAGATCTTCATATTTCTTGCGTAAAAAATCTTCGACTATAGGTGGTTTAGCGAAAGTCATATTTTTTGTCCTACCAAGTCACGCTAGAAATCCACCGTCAACGGCGATATCTATGCCTGTTACAAAGCCTGATTCAGGGGAGATCAAATATTTCACAGCACCGGCAACTTCATTTGGATGCGCGAAACGACGTTGGGGAGTGCGGCTCATAATGAATTCGTAGCCCTTAGAACCTTCGGTAACTCCTGAAGTCATCTCTGTCGAGATTGCTCCAGGTGAGACAGAGTTGACGCGGATGCCATGTCTAGCCCATTCCACTGCTAACGCTTTAGTCAAACCTAAAATTGATGCTTTGCTAGCGCAGTAAGCAGCCATTCTTGATATCCCTCTGTGCGCATCAACCGATGCGATATTTACAATACTTCCACCGCCGGTTTCGCGCATAAGGCGAAAAGCACCCATGCATGAGAAGTAAGCAGATGTGACATTTACTTGAAATAGATCATTGAAACCCTGGTACGAGACTTCTTCAGCTAATCCTGTCATCTCAATTCCAGCATTATTGACAAGACCTACGATTTTCTTAGATTTATCTAACTCAACCCAAAATTTCTCACTTGCATCATTGTCTCTTAAGTCCACGAAATGAGCTTCGAACTGTCCAATCTTCTGTAATTCTGTTGCTGTATTTTTAAAAACTTCAGTTTGACGAGAGATACCAAGAACTCCGTATCCACTACGAAGCAACTCCTCGCAGATACTTTTTCCAATTCCTCGGCTTGCTCCCGTGACTACAACCCACCCCAACTTAGATTCAGATGTACCTGACTCTGTCATTTTTTATCTACACCTTCTTGAATTGAGACGGGAGGTAGAACTTTTCCAGAATTTAAAATTCCTTTTGGATCAAATGCAGTCTTTACAGCTCTCATTAAATCCACTGCATAGCCATGCTCTAAGCGGAGAAAGTGAGTCTTAGACGCGCCAATTCCATGTTCACCTGTAATAGTTCCTTCGGCATCGATCGCTAACTTAACAATGTTCATCTCAGCCCGCAAGGTCTTTTCCCAGATTTCTTCATTTCTGGAATCACTTGCAATAAGCACATGTAAATTGCCATCTCCGGCATGCCCAAATACATAACCAGACAAGTTTTCTTGATCAAGAATTTTGTATACATTGACAACTGTTGAGCCAAATGCCGAGAGAGGAACTGCAATATCGAGAAGTTTTAGAGTTTTCATGCCAGAAGCACGAACAATGTCCCACCCAACTACTTTTCTAGCTTTCATTACTTGCTTAAATTCGTTTTGATCAATTTGTATTTGGCTTCCACCCAAAGAATGAGCTAATTCAGCAATTCCTTGGATTTCTTTCTCAACAGATTCTGCGTCATTACCATCACATTCAATCAATAGAACGGCGCCTGAAACACTTGGCAAAGGACTATGGTCAGATAGAACGGCTACTACGCGTTGATCTAGCAGCTCAATAGTGCAGGGCAAAAATCCTGATCCGAGACAAGGTTGAACAAAATGAGATGCTTCTTCAACGCCTTTAAACTGTAAAACAATTCCAGCACTATCTGAAGGAGTTGGAATAACTTTAAGAACAGCAGCGGTAATGATACAAAGAGTTCCTTCAGAGCCAACAACTAGATCAAGCAGGTCATACCCAGAAGATGTCTTGGTCGCTCTAGTGCCCAACTTAGTAATTGTGCCGTCTGCAAGAACAACCTCAAGTTGTTTTACGTAATCTCTGGTGACTCCATACTTGACGGCGCGGCTACCACTGGAGTTATTGCTGATCATTCCGCCAATGGTTGCGGGCGCACCAGGATTTGGTGGAAAAAATACACCAAGTTCTCTTAACTTCTTATCCAAATCTTGTTGTAGCACACCAACTTCTACTTCAACTTGGAAGTCATTGATTAGCGTTCTTCTTATCTTATTTAATCCCCGTAGGTCGATGGTGATACCGCCATGAAAAGCCAAACTCTGGCCTTCAAGTGATGTTCCAGCGCCCCAAGGTGTTACGGGAATATCGTTTTCAAATGCAAATTTCAGTATTTTAGAAACTTCAATAGTTGACTTAGGCATTACAACTATATCCGGGCGTAAATCTTTACCCATGCGGGCATAACCTTCGTCTTTTCCGTAAGCATCTCGCCCTTGGCCTACCTCAAATTCAAGGCCTGGAATGACCTCTCGCAAAGAGGTTTCTAAAGAATTACTAATCACTACCGAATCCACGTAAAATTGTCAGGATTTCATCCCCTGACATATCGTAGGCAGCCACATCCTGTTCTTGCGCAATTCCATCGAAATCATGTTCAGGACCAATCAGCATCTTCACCAGACGTGATGCCTCTCTTCGCTTATCTGATAATTGGACTGCGAAAGTATTAAGAGCCTCATCAAAACTCTCATCAGGGACACTCCAAAGAGCAAGCCCAATTCTTGCTGCCTCGGTGCCAGAAATTCGTCGACCGGTCAGAATTAAATCTTTTGCCCGCTGAGCCCCAATGCGGTTAACAATTGTTTCGGTTGCTCCACCACCAGGAATCAATCCGTGGTTTATATGTTGGTCACCAATTTTTGCATCATCTGTAGCAACTAAGAAATCACAGCAAAGCGCAATTTCTAATCCGCCAGCTAGTGCTGCGCCTCGAACTGCCGCAATTGTAGGAACTGGAAAAGTAACCAATCGTCTAGTCATCTCCATGAGCGGCTTAAACCATTGGTCACGAAGTGCCTCAGCGCCTATTTCAGCAAGAGTGCGTACTTGTTTAAGATCGCCTCCTGAACAAAATGCTTTCGCATCACCGTGTAAAATCAACACACCAATATCTGTATCGCGACTCAACTGCCGCAACCTTGAATTCAGTTCAGCAATTAACTCAATATTGTATGCATTTCGTTTATCTGGTCGATTAAATCCTAGATAAACGATAGCTCCATCTCGGCGCTCAATAAGTAGATCAGTCATTTTATAGGAACCCACCATTTACAGAAAGAATTTGACCTGTGATCCAAGCAGAATCATTAGATGCAAGAAATGCTATTGCATTCGCCTGATCAATTCCCTCACCAATTCGACCAAGAGGATACATTTTTACAATGCGCTCCTGATACTTATCTAACCACTCACTAGTGCTCGGAGTCGAAGTTGCGCTGGGGGAGACGCCATTAACGCGCACTCCTTTGCTGCCTAGCTCCCTTGAAATAGTTTTAGTCAGCGATGCTAACGCGGCCTTTCCGGCGCCGTACATAGCTAACTGCTTGTCGTAGCCGAGATAGGAATCCGAGATCACATTCACGACGCTGGAACCATTTGGCAGATCGAGCATTCCAGGAAGTAGAGCTTGTAAAACTCGAACATGTGCCACAAAATTTACTTCAATTAGCGGACGCCATTGAGATTCTTCCATCGTCAAGAACCACCCAGTTATGGGTCCTGGCGCTGCGATAGCAGCACAATTGATTAATACATCAGTCGTAGGAGAAACTTTTCGTAAAGCTATTGCCATCTCTGAGACTTTTTCGCCACTAGTTAGATCCAATACGAAGGTTCTGTGACCAGCATCAGAAATCCCATTTAAGACTTTTAAAGCCGAGTCACAACGAGTGACATCCATATCAAGGATAGTTACAGTTCCACCCTCTCGGGCAAATAGAGAAGCAGTTTCTAGTCCAATTCCAGATGCGCCACCAGTTACAACGCACTCTTTGCCAGAGAATCTACCTTTGGTATTTACAGTCATGCTACAACCCCGCCTCTTTTTGCATTTTCCTCTACCCACTTGGCACGTTTAATTAGTAGTTTGGCTTGGGCGATAACTGGTGGAGTAACTTCCATTCCTGCAATTCCTCCGACAGCAGCCATGCCACTTGCGGCAGAACTTGTTTCAAGCTCAACCATTTTATGAGCAACCTGGAGATCTTCTGGATCTGGCGTATAAGCACTTCGAATTCCCTCAACATGAGAAGGGTGCGCTGCTAGTTTGCCTGTGTAACCCAAGCGGGCAGTCAGGCTCGCATCGCGCTTAATATATTCATGATCTACCAATGTGAAGGCTGCACCATCAATGGCTTCAACTCCGGCGGACTTTGCAGCCGTAATTACTTGGCTGCGAGAGTAGAGCAGTTCAGGTGAGATTTCAGCAAGTGAATCTTTATGACGTCGCATCAAACCTACCGATGCGCTGTAATCCTCTCGCCCAAAGAGAACTCCTCTGACTCGTGGATGGGCTGACGCAATATCTTCTGCTCTCATTACACCACGGGCAGTTTCGATCATCGCGATAATTTTTAGTCCTACTTTTCGTCCAGCTGCCGCTTCTGCCGCCTCTAGAAACTTAACTACTTCTCTGACTTCATCGCCACTTTCAGTTTTTGGAATAACTAATCCAGATGCTTCAGTTTGGACCAGCATCTCTATATCTGCTTTCCAGTATTCGCTACTTGGATGGTTAATTCTTGGATAAACAAGAACATCAATATCTGTGCACATAGTCCCGCTGAGGTCCTTCTTTAAAGAAGCTCTAGCCTGGTCTTTAGCATCTTGAGCGTAGGCAACTCCATCTTCCAAGCAAGGAATAATTACATCGGGGCGGTACTTTAAGGATTTCTTAATTAGCCCAGTGTCTCCACCCGGCATCATCATCCAAATGATTCTCATGTCATCACTTTTCATATTTCCCCCTTAGTTAGTCAATACCTAATAGCCCAGCGGCATTTCGGTAAAGAATTTTGTCGAGAACATCTTCTTTAACATCCATAGCGATAAAGTCATCAATCCAACGTTTAGGGCTAATAACCGGATAATCAGTTCCAAAAAGACATTTATCTTGCAGTAAAGACTTGGCATGACGGATTACATTCGCTGGAATGTATTTCGGTGACCAACCCGACAGATCAAAATAAATATTTGACTTATGCATGGCCAGAGCTAGCAAATCTTCATGCCATGGCCAACCAGGGTGAGCGCAAATAATTTTTAGTTTAGGGAATGTGTTTGCCAAAATTTCATAATCTGGAAATGGCCGCGCGTGTGCCAAGCGGACGCCCCCGCCACCAGGTAGACCAGCGCCGTAGCCAGTGTGTCCAGCATGTGCAAGAACTACTAGTTCTTGTTCTTGAATCAAATCCCACATTGGGAAAAATCTTGGATCTGCTGGCGAAAAACCTTGGGCTGGTGGATGAAATTTTACGCCTTTAAATCCATAGCTTGATTTGAAAAGCTCCAATTCAGTAATTGCCTTTTGGCCTTTCCATGGATCAACTGAACCAAATCCAATAAAAAAGTCTGGGTACTGTTTAACAATTTCTGCTACGTACTCATTGCGTGTGCGTGGCCGCGTACTATGGGTTTCGGCATCCCAAGCTAAAAGAACAGCCTTCTGTACGCCCGCATCTGTAAAAGTTTTTTTCAAACTATCAAATGTTTCTAATTTCTTGCTTACCCCAAATGCATTCGCAAAAAAAGGGCCGCCACTTTCCGCTAAGTATTCAACTGTGGGCGGATGTACATGAACATCAATTGCGCGCATCACTCACCAATTCTTGCAAGTTGAGAAATAGAATTTTACATTTTTTGCTAACGTCATTTTTACTTAATTCTCAAAACAAGTCAATGATTTATCAATAATAATAGGTATTAATCATCAATACTTAATCTGGCATACTAAAAACTAGATTTTGAATGTAAAAATATCTCACTTTAGTTCTGGCGCAGGTCCCAAATTTTGTTGTAGATCAACCGGCAATGGAATACAAGGATGTCCGCCACTTCGGAGTTGGACTTGAGATTTAGAGTCATCGTCTTCGCTGTTAATCATCTCGATTGGTAGATCATTTTCAATAGCTAACTTAATTAATTGACTTGCCGTTAACTGAGCAACTGTTTCATCCAATCGCAAGCGAATCTCCTGGGCATGTTTTCGTCGATCTTCGTAGTGCAGGAAATCCTTCTTACTTGTCCAGTCATCCCATTGGAGCCCAATGCAGAGACGATTCCACATAGCATCTTCAAGAATAGCGATAACGATTAACTTGCCATCTTTAGTTTTTACAGTTCCGTATGTCGGTTCTAATGAATTAATGGCCTCTGGCTTAACTCGTGACCAAGCTAAAGCAGAATCAAGCATGCTGATGTCTAAGTAACCACCTTCACCTTTATGCCACAGCGCTGTGATAGCTAATGCTGCAGAAGTTCCAGTTGCGAGGTCTACCCAAGGGACGCCAATGCGATCTGAAACTGAATTTTCTGGAAGAGCACCAGCCATTGATTGCAGACTAATGTCGTGTGATGGTCGCGTGGAAAGTGGACCACTTTGTCCAAATCCCGAGATGGAACAATAAACAAGATCGGGGTGAATCTGTTTAAGAGTGTTGTAATCGCAACCGAGCCGGTTTGTAACTCCAGGACGAAAACCCTCTATGAACACATCGTAAGACGGCACTAAATCGTATAAAGCTTGTTTTCCAGTTTCGGTTTTAAGATCTAACGTGATTGATTCTTTTCCGGCGTTTACATTATTAAACATCGCAGCATCTAAATGTCGTCCGGCATCACCGCTGGGCGGCTCAATTTTTGTAACTCTTGCACCCAGGCTTGCTAATAACTGTGTTGCGTAAGGCCCAGGAAGTTGCTGACTTAGATCTAATACCCGCATCTGGAATAGAGGCCCATTTCCAGAATTATTCATATTAGTGCAATCGGTGTTGCGGGACTTGCGGTAGAGCCTTCAAGGCGTAGAGGTAAAAGAATGAACAGGAATGTATTCACATTGCTTTGAGCCAGTTCTTCTAAATCTAAATTCTCCACAAGAGGAATACCGAATTGGTGCATTAATGCCAAATGAACTGGAAAAACTTTGCCGTCTGGGTCCGGTTGTACTTCAACAGCATAATTATCACTTCCGACTAGCGAAGCTTCGCAATTTGCGAGGTAAAGCGCTCCTTCTTCGGTAATTCCTGGCTCTAAGTCAAAATACTCTTTTTCCCCGCCCATAGTTTTCCACCAACCAGTACGAATTAGAACTGCATCTCCTGGTTGTGGGCTTAGGCCTAAATCTTCGTAAGCCTGCTTTAAATCCGCAGCACTAATTTCTTGTGATGGTTTAAGTGGTCCACCAAATAACTTTACAAAGTCGAGCAACACGCCTCTTGTGACAATAGACCCGAGTTTGTCGGCACCTAATCTAACTGCACCTTTAGTCGAACGAATATTTGAAGCTGGAAAATTATTATATAGAGCATCACCTGACCACGTGTGAGCGAGCGCGTCTATATGAGTACCACTATGAGTAGGAAGTGCGATTGAATCTTCAGCAAACTTAAATCCACCTGGCGCTCTTGCACCAAGGGCATAATCACCGGCATCTCTATCCATGAAGCGTGAAACAGGGTTGCGATGAGGTGGTGCACCATGACCAGGCCCAGTTGGTTGGGCCAGAGAAATTATTACTCCTTTTTCAACCAAGCGCAGAGATGAAAGAATTTTCTCCGCATCGATTAAATTTAGCGCTCCCCGCTCATCATCAGCACCCCAGCGGCCCCAGTTATTTGATTCAATTGACACTGTCTTACTTCTCTTTCTTGAGGTTATTCTTAACAAGCTCATTTGCTTGAAGGATCAGACTCTTTCTAACGGTTTTACCGGTAGTGGTTTTTGGCAAAACTTCAAGAATTTCAAATATCGCAGGAACTTTAAAGCTAGCTATTCCCTGCTTGCAGAAATCCTGCAGCCCCTTTGCTTCTACGCTCGCACCATTTTTAAGAACAACAAAAGCAACAGGAACCTCGCCGCGAGATGGGTGTTCAGCGCCAACGACAACCACTTCTAAAACATCATCGTGCGACATGATAAAACCCTCCACTTCAAGGGGCGATACATTGATACCAGAAGTCTTGATCATGTCAGAGTGGCGAGCAATAAATTGAAAAGTGCCATTTTCTCGAAGTAGGCCTGTATCGCCTGATTTATACCAACCGTCTTTAGTCATAGCGGCACTTGTAGCTGCCTGATCACCTATGTAACCGGCCATCACACGACCTCTTACTTGAAGCTCGCCCGACATATTTATTGGGAGAACTTCGTTCGTTTCTAAATTCATCACACGTAATTCGACGCCTTGCAGTGGCGGTCCTTGGCAAATCAACCGCTCTTCAAGAGGCATGTCATGAGGCGTAACACAGCAGTTCCCATAAACCTCGGTAGAACCATAAACATTACATATCTCGGTAATTCCTAAATCAATTACTGCCTGTCTAACCTCTTCAGGTCGTCCAATAGTTAAACCTGTTCTTAGTGACTTTATTGCGCGCACCTCTTCAGCTACCTCATTTACAAGAGCTAATACCGAACTAGGTAATAGGTATGCAGCAGTGCAATTTTCTTCAGCAAGTACTTTTGCCGCGGATTTAGGCGTAAAATATTCTTGAAGTACCAAGCACGCCCCATGAGTCATGGTTGCTATTGCGGCATTAGCACCGCCAAAACTCCAGAATAGCGGGGCGTTTAGCCAAACTCGATCAATATCGGAAAGTCCCATTCGAGAACCAATTGAGAAACCATTTTCGATCATCTCTCGATGCTTTAAAGGAACGGCTTTTGGACGTTCAGTTGTTCCGGATGTATACATAACGTATGCAGCGCCAGTGCTAACAGCCAAATTTTTAGTTGTTTCTTTACCGGCACCCAATTCAAGTACCTGCTCATAATTAATTGCTGCAGAAGGAACCTTTGTTGCGCCTAAGTCATCGCCAATAATTACTAGTTTTTTAAGGTTTGGGTACTTTTCAGAGTTGATAGTACTTGAGTCACTGTCCCAAATCTCTGGCATAAACTTATTAATCTCACCGAGAATATCGATAGATCTAACTTTTGGAACAGTAATTAGTATTTCTGCTTTTGATGCTGACAGTAAGTACTCAAGATCCCACGCCAATGCCCAGGTATTAAATAATTCGACTTCTGTTCCAAATCGAAGTGCCGCAAACGCTGAAACAACCCATTCCTCAATGTTTGGAGCAAGAATGGCAATCCGAGTCCCAGGTTTTACTCCGATTTCTTTTAGCCCTGCCGCAAAAACTTTCGCCTTATCTGACAATTCTCCATATGTTAAATACTTCTCACCAGATACAAGCGCTGGAGAATTAGGTTGTAGCTCTGCCATATCTTCTAAGAGTTCAGGAAGTGTCTGGCTTTTTGGCGGAAGCTCATTAGGAAGCCATTGAATTGGGCCAACAATATTATTGGAGCTAATCGGAACGGGTTTCATGGCTTTACTGTAATCACTAACCTTCCTGCAAACGAGCGACTGTCTAAATCCAGATGTGCCTGGTTCACATCTTCTAGTTGATAAGTATTGGAAACAATGGGCTTGACTGCTCCTGATTGGACTAAGCCGATTGCCTCTATTAAATCCTTTAAATCAGCGTTAGCTGACCCAATAATCTGCAACTCTTTTAAAATTATCAGACCCAAGCTGACACCTATTTCTTCAGGAGCGGTGTTGCCAACAAGGACTAATTTACCCCGTGGGCGCATGGAACGTAAGCTACTTTGGAAAGTGGGAGTGCCAGTTAACTCTAAAACTGCATCAACGCCTCTATCCCTTCCTAAGGACTTAGCAGCTTCACGTATTTCCTCAGGAGATGGATTAACTAGAACCTTGGTAGCGCCCGCTTCCAAAAGCATTTCAACTTTTGATTTAGATGATGTCTGCGCAATTACCTTTAAATTTTTTGATGCGGCTATTTCAACAGCATGTATTCCAACACCACCACCTGCGCCAGTAATGAGAATTACATCTGACTCGTTTAAAGCTGCAGCTTTTATCGCTCTTATCCCTGTGCCAATTGCACAAGAAAGTATTGAGCCAGTTCTATCATCAATAGAATCAGGAAGTATTGCCGTATTCAATGGATCTGCTAACACATATTCGGCATATCCACCCTGAATGTCATCTCCATAAAACCCAAGGCCTTTGCGACAATGAGTTTGTAAACCTTGTGCACAGTCTGCACATTTTCCGCATGGACGCCGCTGAACTAAAGCAACGCGCTTTCCAACCCAAGAAATTAGTTCATCTGATCCAGCTTTTACGACAGTGCCAGAAATTTCATGGCCAATAACATGTCCTTTACTCGCCTTTAATTTCCCGTTACGAGCAAGAACATCATGACCGCAGATTCCGCATGCCGAAACTTTAACTAAGAATTCACCTTGAGCAGCAGTGGGGATTGGCATATCTATTAAGCCAAATCTCTCAACAGAGGTAAAGTCCAATAACTCCGCAGCTCTCATACCAGTACCTGACTGCACCTCTATATCTTAAGTCTATTTACTTAGTTCAAACCAATAATCAGCAGCACTTCCGACTGGGGTTTTGGAAAAATGAACATAAACTTTTGTTCCAATGCCTAATGCTGCGATCGCATCTTTTTGATTTTTTAAGTCCAAACCTTTCAGATATCCAACAAGGGCAGTATCTGCACCTTCGAGGAGGACATAAACCAAGGCATAAGGTGGTACTGGTAGACCTTTAAAGGGTTCATAGACAATCGTGAACATTTCAATAGTTCCCGAATTGCCAACTTCCACCCATTCGCCGGTCGGCATGTGCGTCTGATCATCATATGATCGAGCTGGGACTAAAACTCTGCCATCTGTCGTGCGGCGACCCCAAATTTTTTGTTGGGTTAAGCCCTCGAGGAATCGAGATGTAGTCTCGCCCAGAGCATGTTTGTACTGTAAATCCCAAGTCTGCTCATAAAACTTTGCATCAGTCATTTTATATCTCCTCTAGGTCTGAACAAATTACCATTGTTGAATAAAATTGGTGGTCTCCGCCAATTGCACTAGCAATTGCTACGCGAGCACCTTTAACCTGATGTGCACCCGCGAGACCGAGGACTTGATTCGCCGCTTCACCCACACGAATTAGACCAGTTACCGCAATTGGATTTGTGCACTGCGTGCCACCAGAAGGATTTACGGTAACTCCATTGCCGCCCAAGGTGTAGTCACCATTAGCAAGAGCTGCAGGAGATTTTCCTTTGTCAGCTATCCCGGCTGCTTCAATTACATGTAGCTCAACGCTGGAAAAGGGCGCATATATCTCGGCTACATCAACTTGTTCACGGGGATTGGTAATTCCAGCTTGATCGTAAGCCCTTTGGAAAGCAACAGCTAAGGCATCAGCATCAGCATGATCGCCCATGGCCTTAGGCCCGACGCGGTTTCCCATCCAATATGTTTCTGAATTTTGACCTAGTCCTCTTATCCAGGCAGGTTTCAAACCATTCTTTTTGGCATAGCGCTCAGAAACTAGCACAAGGCCGGCTGCCCCAGTTGATGCAGGGCAAGCGTCCATTAGTTTTATGGGCCAGGCAAGTGTTCGAGATGCCAGAACTTCTTCAATAGTTACGGTTGATTGTAAATGTGCATTTGGATTAAGGGATGCGTGGTAGCGATTCTTAACGCTAACCATGGCCATATCCGTTTCATCGCTATCGTATAAATGCATATATCGCTGAGCTGATAGCGCAAGCATTGTGATTGTGTTTAGCGGTACGGGTCTTTCGTATCCAACATCCCACATCTTATTCAAAACTGATTGCGCTGAGCTTGATTCTGAAACTCGATCAGCGCCAGCAACAAGCACCACATCAAAGAGACCGGATGCGATATGAGTCCAAGCAGTCAACACAGCGCTCATGCCAGTTGCGCCACCATTGTTTACTCTCATGAATGGTTTTCCAACTGCCCCTAGGGCATCAATTACCCAACGTTCGCCATTTCCAACACCAATTAGTGCATCTGGTGCCAGTGGATAGACAACTGCATCAACATCATCAATTGAGATCCCAGCGTTTTCCAGGGCCATTGTTGCGCCCTCACGAACTAGTTCAGGAAAAGTTACATCAATTCGCGTTTTAACAAACTTTGATTGACCGAAGCCAATAATTCCAACATTATCCAAGGTCATTCTCCTTTCGAACCGCTAAATACAACAACGGCAGCGCCTTGCCCAGCAAATCCATTGAAACCAATTCCTGCAACCATGTTGCCCCCTTTGGGCAAAAGTTTTATGCGATCAATTGCCATAACCATTCGAGCCAACCCGGAAACAAAAGGAGAGGTAGGAAGATCGGCAAGAGCGCCAGACTTATTTATTTCAACCCCTGACTTCAATTCAAATTCTCTACTTACAGATCGAACTACGTATTCGCTATCTCCTGCAATCTCAATCGCATCCCAATTTTTTGATGTGGCATGAGGAGATCGATTTGAAATTTGCTCGATCGCAATTTTTAAGGCCGAGAAATCATTTATATCTCTAGCGCCAAGTTCGTAACTCATGGTCGTCCATCCAGCATCCTCAATCCAAGCAATTTCTTCACCGGGAGTAAATGAACCTTCAACGGCTAGCACTAGAGCATAAACAGAGTCACCTCTTGCAGGTAGATCACGATCTCCCAGAGGCCAAGCCAATTTACCGGTTGAGTTTGAAGTTTCTAATCCTTGAGATACTAATTTTGATGCTTGTAGTGCTGCAGCAATTGTGTTGTTCATTCCGATCTGACGGAGCAAAAATGGTTCGCAGGACATTAATTCTGCGCGATCTGGATCTACAGACTCACTTGGTTTAGCCCAACCCATAACAAGAACATTTTTTCCTTGACCAGCCAATAATCGCAAGTAACCATAAATTAAAGCGTGGTCTGATGATGAAGCAATCAATGTTGTGTCTTTGCCAACTCCGCCAGCTGGACCTGTACTTGGCATAATGCTAATGACACGTCCATCAATTTCATCTTGGCCTGCCAAAACTAAACTATCTATATCTTCAATTGTTAGCCCAAGTGAGTCCAAAACTTTTTTCGAAGCATCAAAAATTATTTCTTCAAGTGATTTTTTATTTTCAAAATTTCCTAGTAAACCTACGGAGGCTAGTACCGCAACTCTTTTCCTTGAGTTCTCCATTTTTGCCTCTTTTCAATACTTTCAGCTTTGACTTGAAGTTTATAACATTTCTTTACCTAAGCAACATGAATTCGCGATCCCGAACTATAACTCTGCTAAGTAACCACTTTCAAGCCTGAAGATTGCCTGCAACCCAGCATGTCAGTTGTCTTGTCCAAGTTATCAAAACTTCTAGAGTCAAGTTCGCAGGCGAAGAATTCCTTCGTCGCATTCAATAGCGAAAAAAAAGAATGTGAATTAGCTTGTCTCACCCTTTACACATTCTAAATATGTAAGTTAAAAAATAATTAGAAATTGCCTATAAATCTCTTGAAATGTACACATCACCTCATTAATCTAATTTACGCGGAGACATAAAATATTGACGCATTCTGTAGATGAGTTTCAAAATGATTTGAGTTTTCAGATCATCCAAATAATTACGAAAGGAACTTAATTGAAAAAACTAAAAAAGAATAGTTTGATTGTTGCTCTAGTATTTTGTATTGGTTCAGCACTCTCACTTCCAGCGAATGCAGCTAATACAAAAGTAAAATTCACGGTATTCCCAGCAGTAACAGCAAGTATGGGTGTTTACATTGCTGATCAGATGGGTTTCTTTGAAAAGAATGGCATCGAAATCCAGTACGTGAACGCTTCTACTGGCACTTCTGCAACACAGACTTTAGTAGCAGGTGCAACAGATTTCACAATCTCGGATCTAACTGGCGCAGCTAATGCTATTAAGGCCGGAGCAGACCTTAAGTTTGTATCAGGTCAATTTAGATACTTCCATGGAGCTCTCTATTGCCAAAAAGAGATTTCTGCTGAAGGTGGATATCCAAAGAACATGAAGAATCTAATTGGAAAGAAAATTGGTATTACAGGTGTGGGAGCCGCAACTGACTCTTATACTCGTTATTCGCTTATCAGGGCTGGCGTAAATCCTAAACTTGTAACAATAGTTCCAATTGGTGGAGCACCAAGTTTGCTAGCAGCTTTCCTTGCCAAGAGCGTTGACTGCGTAACTGCTTACCAACCAATGCAGCTACAAATGAAAGACGCTTCGGTATTAGTTGACTGGCAAGCTGGAGAAGGACCAAGAGAATTCCAGAATTACTCCTTCAACGCCATTGTCACCACTGGTGCGTATGCCAAGAAAGATCTCAAGACCGTGAAAGCAGTTGCGCAATCCATGAAGGAAGCCGTCAATTTCGCTTCAGATTCAAAAAATTCAGCAGCAATTGCTGAAAAAGTCTTGAAATTCTTCCCAGGCCTTTCATTGGCAGATCTAACTGCTGTTTTGACTGCAACGTCACAGACATATAGTTACTCTATTTCAACAACTAATCTTGCAAATGCCCAAAAGGTATTTACCGCAGTTGTTGGACCTTGGCCAATTAAAGTTAATAGTTCACTCATTGTTTCCGGTGTTCGGAGCATTATTCTAAAATGAGTAAATTAACTCTTGCTGATGTTGAATCAGCCAAGATTGAATCGAGGGCAGTGGAATTTTTTAGCGATTCCATTAAGCTTGCGGGGGATTTGTACTTTCCCCCGCAAGTTACCTCTAATTCACCGGCTCCAGGATTAATTATTTGTCATGGCTATGGCGGAATTAAAGAATTTTTCCTACCTGAGATTGCTAAGGCCTTTGCTGCGCAAGGATTCGTAGCATTGATCTTTGATTATCGGGGATTCGGCGAAAGCGATGGGGAAGAGAATCGTCTCTTTCCTGAGGAGCAGGTAGCAGATGTACTTGCGGCCGCAACATTTTTGCGTCAGCAGGCAGAAGTAGATGCGAGTTCAATTGGAATTTACGGAACCAGCTTTGGTGGCGGAGTTGCAGTATCTGCTGGAACCAAATCAAAGGATATTGGAGCCGTCGTTTGCGCAGTTGGAATTGCCGATTGTGGGCGCTGGCTCAGATCTCTTCGCCGACATTGGGAGTGGATTGAATTTGAGAAACGCCTAGATTCAGACCGAATCAAAAGAACACTAACTGGGGTATCAGAAATAGTTGAACCCGAAGAAATTATGGTTCGTGATCCTCATTCAGCAGAGCATGAAAAAGGTTTACGAGCAAAATATCCGAATCGAGCTTTTAAACTAAATCTGGCTTCCGGGGATGCAATTAAGAATTTTAGACCGATTGAAACCCTTAAATCAGAATACGTGCCAGCCTTATTATTCATTGGAGTTGAAGAAGATGGCTTAACTCCTTATGAAGAAACGGTTGATTTCTTTGAGGCAAGTCCTATGCCAAAAGAGTTAATCACATTAAGAGGAATGACCCACCACGACTTGTATAAACCCCAAAATCTTTATGGTGTTCTTGAAACAGTCGGTGCATTCTTCCGTCAATATTTGAAGTAGTCATGAAGTTACTGGTTCGGCCAAACCCCGGAAGACTAGAAATAGTTGAACGGCAAAAGCCGACCCGTGAAGCCGAAGATGAAGTTCTGATTCAGATTCAGACTGTTGGAATTTGCGGCGGCGACCTCACCTATTTCAGAGGAACCGGGCACACTCTAGGTATCACTGAATCTTACGTAGTTTGCCATGAAGCTGTTGGCGTGGTGCTAGAAGGTCCGCAACATCTTTTGGGAAAAAATGTAGTAATTGATCCTTTGATAACTTGTGGATTCTGCGAAAGCTGCGTGATTGGAAAACCTCAACTTTGTGGCAGTCGCAAAGATATGGGATACGGGGCAGATGGCGTTGCAGCAGAATTTGTAATTGTGCCTGAATCTCGGACTTATTTAATGTCTAAAGATCTTGCACTACCCACAGGCGTGCTTGTTCATGGACTCGCAGCGGTACTACATTCCTTATCAAAAGTTTTAGTAGATCAGATTCCTAAGACAGCGGCAGTTTATGGGCCAGGTCCAGCCGGATTAATGTTTGCTATACGTTTAAAAGAACTTGGCATTGATGTAATTCTTGTCGGCCGAAATAGCTGGCGCTTGGAGTTAGCGCAAGAGCTTGGAATTCGAATCGCACGGATAGGTCATGACGAAGTAAATGATATTAGCGCAGAACTAGTTATTGAAACTACTGGAGCTTCAGATGTGCTTGAGGAAGCATTAAATCGTGTGGCACCTGGAGGCACACTTCTTTTGTATGCTCCGGGCACTTTTAATGTTGAAGCCACAAAAGTATTTAGAAGAGAACTCAAAATTATTGGCGCAACAGGGGCTATTGGCACCATGCAAAAAGCTATGGATATTCTTGCTTTAAATCCAGCGCCATATGAGCGCTTACTAACACATAATTTTCCGATTTCTAGTGGGCAGGCAGCTTTTGAGCTAGCAACGGCAGAGCCAGCTACACGTGGCGAATTCTTAAAGGCTTCACTGTGCCTAGATTAGATAATCCATTGCGAGAGGGTTTGGAAATCGCGAGCAAACAACACAGTGCCAAAATTTTAGCCATGGGTGGTTCTATCGAATCGGTTATTGACTCGCATGGCATCAAGACCATTGGCTCAGAGATACTTCAACGCAAAATAGAGAGTTTAGAAGTTGAAATACCGTTTGAGTTTGAAAAGATTTGTAATATTGCAAGTCACTCACTATCAAAAAAAGAAGTAATTTTACTGGCAAAAAGCTTAAGTGAAGTTAAAGAGAGTGTCATACCGGTTATCACTGCCGGGACCGACTCTCTCGAAGAGGTGGCGTTTCTAGCTAGTTTACTTAAACCCAAATCAGGAGCCATTGTGGCTGCGACATTAAGAGATGGCTCGCAGGAAAATGTTGATTCTCTAATTTCAAATATTGTTAAAGTTCTCCTTAATTATTCAGTTTCAGGAATTGCAACGCCAGTAGTTGTTGATAATTTGATTTTTGAAGCTTCTAAATTCATAGAAGAGATGCTTTTTTCAAAGGAAAATTGTGAAGAAGTTAGAGAGATAAGTCAGAAAAGAGAAGCTTTTGATGATCATGATTCATCCCTACTAAGTGAGTTAGAGAAAAACGCAATATTACGCAATTTGGAGTTTGAGTGGCCTTCAGTTTTGGTTCTGAATTCAATTCTAGCTAACTATCCAAAAGATTTAGAGAGAACTATCGAAAATTCTGACATCGTAATTCTTCAAGGTTTTGGTGCTGGAAATACAAACGCAAATGTAGATGATCTTTTGAAAGAACGTTTAAGTAATCGTAAGCCTGTTATTTTATTAACGGCTCACCCAAGCATTCCGCTAAAACCCGTGTCTATTGCCAAGGGTGGAAATGTAAATCTCTTGAGTTCGGGTATCTGGAATGGACAAAATCTTTCGATAAGGAAAGCTGCACTTCTGGCAAGCCTGTTATTTAATTTCGAAAATCATGGCCGAGCGCAATTCGAAAAAATTGCTAATGATTTGGGTTCGATTGGCACCTCATGGGGCTAAATCCGACGCTTGGTTCAAAGCGAGAATCTTGGCAGGGCCCAAACGCCCTCAGTGGGCTGAAAGTAGCTCTTGAAAAAACTGATCCAAGTCGAGTTGTACTCCTTACCTCCCCAAGTTTTTCGGATGAACACAAATCCTTAATTGAATCAGCGGCTGGGCATGAGCTGCAGCAACTTTTCGTGCCTCGAGTTTTAACGAAGATAAATACCACCCAAATGGAATTGGATTGTTCGGGATTTCAAACAGTCATCGCAATAGGGGGTGGCAATGTTATGGACGGCGCGAAGTCACTTCTGGGCAATAAAAAACATCGCCTGATCATGATCCCAACTACTTTAAGCGGCTCAGAACACAGCGCCAATACGACTTACTGGTCTGAAGGGAAAAAGGTAGTCGTTTCTATTGGATATGCAGATATGGTTATTGCCGATCCTCAAGTATTAATTAAAAATGAGGCTGTACTTAGAGCCGGTGCAATCCATTCTTTGGCACACATTCTAGCTACGGCTAAGACAGAGAATTTATCTGACTGGCATTTAAGAATTTCGGCTATGGCGGCGAAAGATTTAATAGCGGCATTCCATGTCACGGATTTCGTATCTTTCTGGAATCGCGCAAGATTATTTCGTGGAGCCTGGAATGCTGCAGTTTCTTTTATGATGTCGGGTCCAAAAATTGGCGCACACCATTTAATCGTTCATAAATTAGCAGGACCCTCAGATCATGCGACGTTTAGTGCGACACTTCTTTCTCGAACATTGACACAGACAGATGTATATCAAAAACCCATAACTGGACTTTCGCGCTATTTCCCCGAGATTTCAACAGAATTAATTGAGCTCTCAGAAAATTGGTTATCGACTTCCTCTGTGCTTAATCCACTAGTTAACCCATTAGAGATAGATGGCCCTCAAGCAATTCAGTCTGAAATAACAGAATTGTGTAGATTAATATGAGTATTGTTCAAGAAAAGCAGTTAGCTTTCCAAATCGCAGAATCCTCTATAGCTGTTGCTTCAAATCCAAGTGATTTGGCTGAGGAAAAACTGTCATCAGCTATCACAATTGGATTACTGGAAATAGCAAGAAGTTCAATGGATTCACACCACTGGGGTGTGGCTTCAATACTGCGCGGGGATAGTAAAGGACCAGCTAAATCTTTACGGGGTACATCTGGTTCCGTTGAGAACATTGCGCAATCCCATGCATATTTAATGCATGCGCTGTTGCGTGACGATTCTTATCGAACAGCATTTCACCCAGGCCAGTTGATTATTCCAACTTGCCTTGCATTAGGACAAGCGATTGGAGTAAGCGGAAGAGAATTTCGCGAGGCAACCTCAATAGCCTATGAAGTAGCCTGCAGGTTCGCCGATATATTTTTACCAGATGCAGCTTTTAGAGGCTGGCGTATTACCCCTTTATTAGCGCCAGTGGTTGCATCAGCTGCTGCTATTTCGCTATTGGCACCGAGGGATACGGACAAGCTTTCCGAAGCAATCACACTTTCTGCCGCTCAGATGGGCGGCACTCTTCATACAGCTCGTAGTGGCAATCAATGGCAGACTCAAAGTGCACTTCAGGTTTCAGCTGGGATATTCGCAGCAAAATTAGTTTCTCAAAATTCAGGCGGGACTGGAGATGGCTTAGAGGGGAACATGGGAGCCATGGAGCAATTTCTTGGAAGAACTTCCTACCTGCCTCCTGCTTCGGACCATCGCATTTTAGATTTAACATTCAAATTGTATGCCGCTCCGATGTATGCCCAATCTTTGCTGCAGGCATTTGACAGCTTAGATATACCGAAAGAATTTCAACCCAAGAGAATTGATGTATTTATCTCAAAATTCGCAAATTCATATGCCGGAGATTCCAGAAAAACTGATGCGATAGCTAGTTTAGAAGAGTTGGTAATTGAGAAAATGAATGAATTGTTTTCTCAACAAAACGCTATTAATCCTAAAACTTTAGGATTAGAGGTGTGTATTTCTGCCGACACTGAACTCACCGATGATGAATCAAGGATTGAAATCTTTGATTCAAACGGCAAGAGTCTAGTTTCGAGAGCTACTAGCAAAGCAACTCGGGTTGGACCTAATGAAATTATAAAGATGTTTAGTTGCTTTTCGGCGAGTCAAATTAGTTCATTAGTGGGTTCAGTCGAAGAACTCTCAAAAGCGAAATCTCTATCAAATTTACAAGAATGTTGGGAATCTATAGTCCGATCTACAAGGAATGAGGAGTAAGTGAACAACATGCAAACTGAAATAGAAATTCGTGGGTTGAGCCACCATTTCGTTAGTCCAGGCGGAAAATCCGTATCAACGATCGAAGATATCTCTCTAAATGTTGCACCTGGAGAGTTTGTTGCCATTGTTGGGCCTAGTGGATGCGGTAAATCAACAATTCTCAACATAGTCTCGGGATTGCTTGCTGTATCCGAGGGAGAGATATCTATTGGTGGCAAAAAGGTTCAAGGGGTAAGCAAAGAGTTAGTTTATATGCCTGCCAGAGATTCCCTTTTCCCGTGGCGAACTTGTAAGAAAAACGTTGAACTTCCGCTAGAACTCCAAGGAATTCTAACTCCGGCAGAGAGAGGCGAACGGGCTGAAATGTTGCTCAATGCAGTTGGGCTTAATGGTTTCTCAGACTATTTCCCTTCAAGTCTCTCACATGGCATGCGCCAGAGAGTTGCCGTAGCAAGAACTTTCTCCACCTCGCCACGAATTCTGCTAATGGATGAACCATTTAGTGCACTAGATGCACAAACTAAAATAGTTGTGCAAGATCTATTCTTAAAAATATGGGAAGAGGAAAAGCAAACAGTTTTACTAATTACCCATGATGTTATGGAAGCGGTTGCACTTGCCGATCGAGTGGTTGTTCTATCTGCTAGACCAGGAAAAATTAAGTCGATTCACAATATTGACCTTGATCGACCGCGTTCAGTACGAAAGCTTCTCTTCGATGAACCGAAATTTCAAAAATACCTGCATGCTATTTGGGAGGATCTAGATGTCCAAGAATAATACGTCAACAAAATCAAAGAAAACCCCCAAGTTCGCTTTCTCCAATTCGGGGTCTTCTGCAATCTCACTTTATAGATTGATTACGATCGTAGTATTTCTTCTCTTTTGGGAGTGGGTTGCAAGATCAGGTTTAGTCAATCCGCTATTTCTTGCCCCCCCAAGTAAGGTAGTAGATTCAATCGGGTTTTTGAACGAACAAGGTTTGTTAGTCCCAAATATTTTGGCGACTTTGAAGGCGGCTTTTGCTGGATTCTTGATAGGACTTTTAGTTGGTAGCTTATTCGGATTCGTCATTGGATTAAATCCATTACTAAATAAATTCTGTGCACCATTTATAACAATGATGAATAGCACGCCACGAATAGCTTTAGCGCCGTTATTTGTTCTTTGGTTTGGTATTGGCATTTCTTCACGAATAGTTTTAGTGTTTTCGCTTGTGGTTTTTATTGTTTTGACAAATACCATAGCTGGAACTGAGAATATTGATAAAGACCATCTGGTACTCGCAAAACTCAATAGTGCCAAACGTAGAGACATCATTTTCAAGGTGGCTTTACCATCTGTGGTCCCATGGATTATTGCGGCAATGAGAGTTTCTTTTGCTTATGCATTAGCTGGTGCCGTAGTTGGTGAAATGTTCCTTGGTCAAGAAGGGTTGGGGTACTTAATCACCGCCGGCTCGGGAGTTTTCAATGTTTCACTAATTTTCGCAGCTTTAGGAATGACAATTGCGATTGCTTTTATTGTTGACAGATTAATGGGCTTACTAGAGAAGAGGATTCTAAGATGGAGAGCTTAACGAATAAAGGTCTTAATAGAGTAGTGGTTGTTACTGGAGCTGCCCGTGGCATCGGTTTAGATACAGCTCAGGTTTTAAATCAGCATGGTTGGAAAGTTGTAGGAATTGACATGATTCCTGCTGAAGATCCAAGTGTCTTTGCTGATTTTTACACAGTAGACATTACAGATCGAAAACTTATTGATGAAACGATAAGTAAAATTGTGACCTCGCATGGATCGATATTTGGTCTGGTTAATAATGCCGCCCTTACCCCAGTTGCTCCTTTCCTAAATGCTAAAGATGAAGATCTTGACATGGCGATTGAGGTGAATATCAAGAGCGTTTTCAGAATCACCCGTTCTGTTGGCGAGCATATGAAAGAACAAGGTTGTGGTTCGATTGTTAACCTAGCTTCTGTTAACGCCGAAAGAGGAGTTACGAATACTACAATTTACTCCTTAACAAAGGGTGCTATTGAAGCTTTCACGCGGACCCTTGCAGTTGAATTTGCCTCGCATAACATTAGATCAAATGCGATTGCTCCCGCGCCGACATCTACAAAGAAGGTTCTGGCACTTCTAGATCAGGCAGCAATTGAGGTTCGAACCAACAGAATCCCTATGAAACGACTTGGAAAACCTAGAGATATGGCCAATGCCATTCATTTCTTGCTTACTGACGAAAGTGAATTCATAACTGGATCAATATTGCCAGTTGATGGTGGCTATTTAGCTTACGGTTCATAGAAAAAATGAAAGAGAAAGTCGTAATTGTTACAGGTGGAGGCGGGGGGATTGGGGCGGAAGTAGCGCACCAATTGTCCCTAGCTTCATGGATTGTGGTTTCTGTGGACATGGAATTTCCACCAAGCAGAGACAAAAATCAAAAGATCGTTGAGATAGCTGGAGACATTACCGATTCTCAAACTATTGCCTTGGCTATAACCAAAGCTCAAGAACTTGGAGAGCTTTGCGGTCTGGCAAACATTGCTGGGACAAGAACCTATCGAGCCTTTCCTGAGATCGAAAGAAGTTTTCTTCTCCAACATTTAGAAGTTAATACGATCGCACCTTTGGCATGGATGCAGAAGGTGTCAGAAATTATGATTGAGAATAAAACCCCGGGCTCAATCGTAAATGTCACTTCTGTGATGTCTGAGCGAGTAACTCACGGTAATGCTGCTTATTGTGCTTCAAAAGCTGCATTAACTTCCTTGACCAAGGCGGCCGCATTGGAGTTAGCCGGCAACGGAATACGAGTTAATGCTGTTGCGCCTGGTCCCACTGATACCCCAATGCTTGATGCTCTGGATGAGAAGAAAAAAGCGACTTTGGCAAAGTGGTTGCCACTTGGAAAGCTTGGGACACCAAGTGATGTGTCCGAGGCGATTTTATTTTTACTTGATAGCGGAAAGTTTATAACTGGAACAACTATTTGCGTAGATGGAGGATATCTTGTTGCATAGTAAAGAAGTAGTGCATTCATTAAGTTCAGAGGGAGTCTTTCGGCTTTTGAAAAGCGCTGTAGCGCATGCGGATAAACTGAACGTCAATGTTTCCGTATCAATATTGGATAAGTCAGGAAGGCAGATTGGCTTTTACCGTATGCCAAGGTCACCTTTCTCTTCCGATGCCGTGGCCAAAGGAAAGGCGTATGCAGCGGTGTGCTTTAAAGTAGAAACAAGCGTTCTTGAAAAGAAAATACCTTTTGAGAAAATTGCTCAATTAATGGCTTCCAACAAGGATGAGATTGTAGTTATTGAGGGTGGCAGGCCAATTCTTTTTGAAGAAAATCTAATTGGAGCAATCGGTGTTAGCGGTGCAACATCAGCCCAAGATGATGAAATCGCTGGGGCTGCTATCGATATGTACCTCAAATAAACGTCTAAAAACTGTTGAATCGATTGGCATTTACCTTTATTTTGCGAGCAATTGCAGAATTAGCTGGAGAGTGCGTTAAGGGTGAATAGTATGCTCACTACGTTCTGAAAATTAAGGGAGTAAAAAATGGCAGAAAAGACATTTAAAATTAAGGGAATGACTTGTGGCCACTGAGAAGGCCGCGTGAGTGCGGAGATCTTGGCAATTCCAGGTGTAGCAAGTGTGGTTGTTAGTGCCGAGAAAGCACAGGCAACCATTACATTTGAATTAGAGATATCTGGCGATGCAGTTGAACGCGCGGTACAGGCAGCTGGCTATTCACTGGTGGATTGAAACCCAAGATTCCAACTTTTGTGCCGCTATTAGGGCGGCGCATAGATATCCAGCATCTCTATTCCTAGAGGTCGCAACGTCGTGGGTTAACTAAATAGCTACCTCATGATGCTTAATCATGGCCTGAAGAAAAACGACTTAGAGATTCCTATTTAGAATGCTTAGTTTTATGCAGGGCCTTGGCTCTTTTTACGACTTTGCGAGCCGCAACAAGCGTCTTAACAAACTTACGTGGTCGCACGAACCGATAAGGCGCTTCTGCCGAACTGCCTTCGCGTGATTTGAGCACTATTCGTGGCCGAAAAATAAAATGTGAAACGAATAAGCAATAAAGTATGAACGCGATGTAAAGCCAGAATGCTAATTGCATTTGTTGATCATCAGTCGTCGAAGAACGTAGATGAAGTTTCTGTAATATAGCCACGGCCGGTGCCTGGGTTGCTGCCTCATCTAAATTTGGAGTCAGCTCCATAAGGAGTGCAAATTGAAACCGAATTGCGAAAGAGAGAAATTCCGCAAACCACCAAGCAAATAGCCCATAGACAATCACTGGGACAAGCAGACCATATATACGATTTGGATATTTAACCTTGCATGAGGCCACATCTTCTGCCAGCACAACAAATTCACCAAGTGAAATTTCGGTATCACTTACTTTGAATTCAACTTTCTTGGGGCTCCCTGTGGGATTGTGAAGCCAGACCGATCTAGATTTCATACAAGTAGATTAGTTCCTAGGGGGCAGTCAGCATAGAGGCCTGGCTTAAACGGGTGGCTCTTCTTCTGAGATTTACCTTTGCTGTTATGATTTTAAGCAGGTCGCGAGAATGGAGATTCATATGCTTCGAAATCGACTTTTTCTTATTCCCGTATTAGCTCTGGCCCTTTCATCCTGTGCGAAGAGTTCAGCAGATTTGGTCGAGATAAGCCTTGCGCCAATTCCATATGTTATTGAAGTTCCATCTGATATCGCAAAGCATTTAACGATTGAAAATATGGAATCAGATTCTTCAAGTGACTTTACTTCGCAGGCAAAACAGGCCGGTGCGATTGCGCAAATGTACATTAATTACAGAGCTGATGACGGTTCTATCCATGGCTTCGCCGGGGTTTACTACTTTAAGAAAGCCGATTTTGAAAAGGCTCAAAACCCTAATGAACCACCTGTATACGGAAGCAAGGTCGTAGAGGAAAATGAAATGATTTTAGCTATAGCGGGGCCACAAGATTCTATTTTTGAGCCAACCTCACAAGATGGTAAAAATTCGATGGCGCTTTACACACTGGTTTACGATCCAAAATCATTTAAATCTTCTTAACTTCAAGCCGAGGGCTTTAGATTGCCTAAAAAGGTAAGATAAGCCAATGGAAATAGAGATCAGGGCTATCTCGCAAGAGGAGCATCAGAGCTTTATTTCCGCATTACCAAACGCCTCTTTCTTACAACTTCCCTCATGGGGCGCTGTTAAGAGTGACTGGAAGAATAAATCAATCGGTATTTATGAAGGCTCATCTCTAATCGGTGTTGCACTTCTTCTAACTCGCGCACTTCCTAAAGTTGGAAAGTCTTTTGGCTACATTCCAGAAGGACCACTGTTTCGGCCAGAACGAAACTTAAGCCAAGAAATTCTCACCGCACTAGTTACTTTCGCAAAGAATGAGCAGATTTTCCTACTACGAGTGGGCCCAGCAATTCCGTTTCGTGATTGGGATGGCGAAGTTATTAAGAGTGCTCTTGCCTCTGACCAAGCTAGCTCTTTGCTCAGCACAAGTTCAAGTGCTGAATTTGAAAATGGTCGAACCGCAATTGAAAGTTTTGAAAAAGCGGGCTGGCGAGCTGTTGTGTCTGAAAGTGGTTTTAGCGAAGGTCAACCTAATTTTGTCTTTCAATTAGATTTGCGAAATAAGGATGAAGAATCTCTGTTAGCTGGCTTTAATCAGCTTTGGCGTAGAAATATTAAGAAAGCGGATAAAGAGGGCGTAGAAGTTATTCGCGGCGGCCGAGAAGCTTTGGCAGATTTCCATAAGGTTTATTTAGAAACAGCCAAGCGTGACAAATTCATTCCAAGGCCACTTCGATATTTTGAGCGAATGTGGGATGAACTAAATCGAACTGAGACCCACTTAAAACTCTTCTTAGCTAACTGGCAGGGAGAGACGATTGCTTCAACCATTGCGATTCAAGTTGGCGATCACTATTGGTATTCATACGGTGCATCTTCGGCATTTGGTCGCGAAGCTCGCGGAAGTAACGCTGTTCAATGGGTAATGATGAAAGATGCCTTGGCCAGTGGGGCAGCCTGTTATGACCTGCGCGGAATCACGCCAACCTTGGATCCCAATGACTCACACGTTGGGCTGATTCAATTCAAAGTAGGCACCGGTGGCTATGCCCGCCAACTAGTTGGTGAATGGGAGAAGCCAATTAATAGCTTCTGGTCCCTCGCCTTCGCGACTTATTTACGAATTCGCAAGTAACCTACGGTTATGCCACTTTCACTACACGTCGATGGGCAGAAATGGCGTTCTCATTTAGAGCAGATAATGAGCGCAAAGCCTGGGCTGGTACCGGTGATCAAGGGCAATGGTTATGGATTCGGGCTAGAACTATTGGCTGCCGAATCAACTCGGCTAGGAGTTGAAACAATTGCAGTTGGCTTAGCAAGTGAAGTAGCAAAGGTGCGCACAGCTTTTGCTGGCGAGATAGTTATTCTTTCACCAGATCAAGTTACTGATGATCTAAAAGATACGAAAATTATTCAGACAATTTCAAATCTAGAAGTTCTACAGGGAATTGATGTAAATACCAATTTAATTGTTGAGATCCTGACGCCGTTAAACCGTCATGGAATTGATGTTTCAGATCTCAATCGCGCATTAACAATCATTAAAGATCGCGGCTTAAAGCTTCGAGGTTTTACGCTACACCTTCCGATCGTAAAGATTGATAGTAAATGGATTAGCTCAACGCTAAATCTCTTGCCCGATGGAAGTAACGTCTGGATCTCTCATCTACATGGCGCAGATCGCATAAAGAAAGAATTCGCGAAACTCATTTTTCGCGAAAGGATCGGCACTTCGCTTTGGCTTGGCGCAGATTCAGCACTTGAAGCCAGAGCAACCGTACTTGAGAATCGAAAGATTCAAGGTACTGCCGGTTACCAGCAACGACGAGCTCGCGGAAATGTCATTGTGGCAAGTGGTGGCACTGCCCACGGAATTGGTCTGACCGCACCGCAAAATGATTTCTCACCTATCGGTCGCATAAAGATTATTGCGCGGGCACTTGAAGCAGCTTTGGGAAGAATGCGAAGCCCATATCGCCATGATGGCAAAACTTTAGATTTCTTAGAATCACCACATATGCAATGTTCGCTATTGATCTGTAGTGGTTCAAGCCAACCAAAGCCTGGTGATGAGTTAAAGGTGCGCGTTCGCTACACAACTACGACCTTCGATCAGATCAGCTTTAGCTAAGTATCTTTAAGGAAAAATAGATGAGCGAGCAGTCGGTTCTGAAATCTTCAGCCATTATGGCTGTCGGAACCATCTTTTCGCGCATAACTGGGCTTGCCCGAAATCTACTTTTAGTTGCAGCCCTAGGGACGGCAATCGTTGGTGACACCTTTCAAGTTGCCAACACCATTCCAACTGTTGTTTACATCTTGGTTGCAGGTGGTGCGCTAAACGCGGTCTTTGTTCCGCAAATTGTGCGAGAGATGAAAAAAGCAGATGGCGGGCATTCCTTTGTTTCGCAACTGGCCACCGCAACATTTACGATCTTGGCAATTGCTACCGCTATCGGAGTTCTTGCCGCACCATTGGTAGTTCGACTCTATGCAGCTAAGTTCGGTGGCAGCGGCCTTGAGAATGAATTTGAATTAACGGTTCTCTTTACTCGTTATTGTCTGCCGCAAATTCTCTTCTTAGGTCTCTTCACGCTCTTTGGTCAAATTGCTAATGCGCGTGGAAGTTTTGGCCCAATGATGTGGGCACCTATTCTAAATAACTTAGTCGTAATCGTAGTCCTGATTAGTTTCATCGCTATAGCGCCAGATGCTCAAAACGGTGTCATCAGCACATCTGCTAAAGCTCTCTTAGGGCTCGGAACAACTCTCGGCGCATTTGCGCAAGCGGCAATCCTGATTCCAGTAATCGTGAAATCTGGCGTGAGATTACGTCCGAACTTTCACTGGTCTTCGCTGGGCAAATCTGCCCATCTGGCAAAGTGGACGATGATTTTCGTACTAATAAATCAAGCTGGATTTATGGTCATTGTTAATCTAGCAACCGCTGCCGCAGTTCGCGCTAAAGAGTCAGGCATTGATGTGGGAGTGGGCTTTACACCATATCAAAATGCTCACTTTATTTTCCTTTTGCCTCATTCGATTATCGCCGTTTCTTTAGTTACAGCGCTTCTGCCACGAATCTCACGACTTGCAGCAGATACTCAAATCTCAAATGTTCGGGATGAGATTCAGCAGACGCTCGTAAATCTCTATTCGCTCATAATTCCGGCTGCTTTTGCGATGTTATTTCTCGGCCAGCCAATTGCCCACTTAATCTTTGCCGGTTCAAGTAGTGCAGATGCTGGCCAGATTGGCATGATTTTATCGGGCTTTGCACTTGGCTTGATTCCATTTTGTAGTTCATATGTAATGCTGCGCGGTTTCTATGCCTTTGAAGATACCAAGACACCAGCAGCAATCACCTTGTTAATGAATATCGTGACTATCTTGTGCGCGAGTATCAGCTACTTAGTTCTGCCGATTCGCTTAATTACTGTTGGAATAGCAGTCTCATTTGGCATCGGATATTTATCTAGTTCACTTTTGGCGCGATATCTTCTAAGCAAGCAAATCGGGCCTTTGAATTTAAGAAGAGAACTAGTCTCGGTCGTATTCATTTCAGCTCTGGCATTTGTGCCAGGCTTATTTATTTCAGGCTTCCTAGAGAACCTTCTTAATTCAGGGGAGCCCAGCGCTCTTACTTCACTATTGACCTTGGTTATAGCTGGGGTAATTGCGCTACCGATATTTATAGGAATTGGGTATGGGCTTAAAGTGAGCTCAATTATCTCGGCCTCAGATTCCCTAAAGCGCAAATTCGCAAAGCGCTAAGTTTTATTCGACTTATTACGCGAATCTTTTTTACTTATCACCCATAATTGCTTTGTGAGCATTACCTCTACTGTGTCAATGACGAATAACTCCAATCCTGCCCTTGTGCTGGTCCATGGTTTAGGTTCTGCTGGAACTATTTGGAAAAGCTTGATTCCGGACTTAGAAAAAGACTTCACTGTTTATTCCATTGACTTGCCTGGACATGGCGAAGCAGCTTTAGATAATCATGAAAAATATGACCCGCGTTCACTTGGTGAAATGATTCTGCGCCATATGCAGGAAGTTCATCAGGTAATAAAGATGCATGTTGCTGGAAATTCTTTGGGTGGTTGGATCTCGCTAGAAATGGCAGCCCTTGGACCAGTACAAGTTGAAAGTGTTACCGCTTTAGCGCCGGCCGGCTTGTGGCAGCAAGCTCCCATGATGAAGATTCCACCAAGTATTGATTCGCGAATATTGGCCAAGATTTCACAATTCTTTATGCCGATTGCGTTTCATTTGCCGCCATTAAAAGCTCTGGGTTATCGCAAGATCACCCACTTATGGCGTGAACTAAGTTATGAGTCCTGCCGAGATTCAGTGATTGCGATGGCTCGTTCTAAAGGATACAAACCCTTGTGGCAAGGAATCAGAGGACAAAAATTTGATTCAGCCGTTAATCCTGAAGTAAAGATTTCGGTGGTCTTTGGTGACTCAGATTTAACGCTACCTGAGGAATTAGCGCAGGAAAAGTCGCTTCTACCTAAACACGCAAAATGGATTCGGGTACCAAATTGTGCTCATGTGATTATGTGGAACCACCGCGCAATCACAATAAGGCTAATAAAGGAAACAGCAGGAATATAGATCGCAGATGCGATTGATTCGCATTTTTACATTGTGATTTCATTAGCCTATATTTCTGCCTAGTTCATTTATATTTAGATAAATGTTCCCAGTGGAAGGTAGTCACGATGTACTTCACTAAACGTCGCGTAATTGACTACTGCCGCATCACCAGCACTAGCTGCTGATCTTTTTAATTTTTAGCACGTCAATATTTTGCTGTAAAAAAACTCTAATTACAAAACTAACAAAGGAAAATAATGTCGATTTCAAAGAAATTAATCGCAGGCGCAATTGTTTCTGGTCTCCTGGCTACGACAGGTGTATTACCTGCTGAAGCTCGTCCAAAGAATCTAGCTCGCGCTGTTGCTCAACCTGATTGGTTAGAGCAGAACATTGATAACCCAAAGGTGCGAATTATTGAAGTGAGTACCGAGCCAGGTATTTACGAGCGTGGCCATATTAAAAATTCAATTAAGTTGGTTTGGCACACAGATCTAGTTGACACAGTTAATCGCGACATTATTAGCCAAGCGAAGTTCACGGCACTTGTTCAAAAAGCTGGCATCGATGATGACACAACGGTTGTTCTCTACGGTGATAAGAACAACTGGTTTGCAGCCTGGGGCGCTTGGATTTTCAATATCTACGGTCAAAAGGATGTTCGTGTACTAGATGGTGGCCGCGTTAAGTGGGAAAAAGATGGCCGTGCGCTAACAACTGCGGTTCCAACATTTAAAGCTGGCAACTTTGTGGCTAAATCTGCCGATAGTGGTCTCCGTGCCACATTGACTAGAGACGTTCTTCCAGTTGCTAAAAAAGCGAGAAAAGCAACGCTGATCGATATTCGCTCTGCTGATGAATACAGTGGAAAGATCTTCGCACCAGCTGGATTCCAGGAATTAGCAGTTCGTGCCGGTCATATTCCAGGGGCTATCAATGTTCCTTGGGGCCTAAACGTTAATTCTGATGGCACGTTTAAGACTGTGGCAGAACTTAAGAAGCTCTATGCAGATAAGGGCGTAACTGGCGCTGACCAGATTATTACTTACTGCCGAATCGGTGAGCGTTCATCTCTTACCTGGTTTGTTTTGAGCGAGATTCTCGGATTTAGTCGAGTTAAAAATTACGATGGTTCATGGACTGAATATGGAAATTCCGTTGGAGCGCCAATTAGTAATCCTGCCGGCACTATCTGGGGAGCACTGTAATTTCATCCTTAAATCTAAAGAGCAGCAGCCCCGGCAACCCCGGGGCTGCTGATTCTCTATGGACTAAACAAGAGAAGATTCGAACTGGCATTTCCTTATTGGTTATTGCAGCTCTTCTAGCTATAGCTTTTGTTCTCTCTTCAAATCTAGAGAATTCAACTGCGCCAATTTCTCTGTTAATTGGCATGAGTTTGGGTCTTCTGCTCGAGCGTGGCCGCTTCTGTTTCTTCTGTATTTTCAGAGATGGAATTGAAGAAAAGAACACCACACCATTTCTCTCGGTATTATTAGCTATTGCAGTTGGCTCAATTGGCTACACCATTATTTTTGGCCAATTCCTGCCCGATACCAGCACCGATCGGTTACCACCGGTTGCACATATCGGGCCAGTTAGTTGGGTACTTGCAGTATCTGCTTTTGCATTTGGAATTGGCATGGCTCTATCTGGTGCCTGCATCAGCGGACATCTCTATCGCCTTGGTCAAGGTTATTTGCGCGCTATTCCAGCGCTGATTGGCACGCTAATTGGTTTCGTTCTAGCTTTTCTTACCTGGAATTGGCTCTACTTAAATGCAATTTCAGATGCCCCAACAATTTGGCTACCTCACTATCTTGGGTATGCAGGTTCCCTTTTGCTAACTCTTAGCGTACTACTTCTATTGGCCGTATTTGCGATAAAAAAAGGTACCAACTCTGATCCAATTAGAAGTGCTCCAAGTGCTGCAATTTCGATAAGTGCCACGTTTAAAAACTTAATTACCCAGCGCTGGAGCCCAATATCAACAGGTGCCATCGTGGGTTTAATAGGCACTATTGCTTATCTTCGCGTTGAACCTCTTGGCGTTACCCGCCAGCTGAGCACTTCAGCTCGCACCTTTATGGATGATAATCAAGTCGGTGCAGATACTTTATTTGGCTTAGACAAATTGGCAGGTTGTGTTGCAGTGTTGACTGAAACCATAACTAATAACGGTTGGTTAGTTATCGGCATAGTGGGCACTTCGTTCGCAGCAGCACTTGCCGGCGGAAGATTTAAATTTTCTAAGTTAACCGTAACTAATAGTTCTACGGCACTGGTCGGCGGAGTGCTTCTAGGTTGGGGCTCAATGACCTCACTTGGTTGCACCATTGGTGTTTTACTATCTGGCACGCAAGCATTTGCACTATCTGGTTGGTTATTCTTTGCCTTTGTATTCCTCGGAAGTTATGTTGGAATTAAGTTAAAGTTCCATACAACTGGCTGAATTACATTTTACTACTCTGCGTAACAACGATTTGGGTAATACTTCATTCACGGTGGTTTGGTAGTAATTGGGACTTGGTTAATCACCAAGTCCCTTTTGCTTTTTATTCCGTTTCTCAAATTGTGTGTCATAATTTCACCACGATCGCTTGGTAGTAATTGGGACTTGGTTAATCACCAAGTCCCTTTTGCTTTTCCATAGTTTTCTTTATCCACAAGATTTTCTAATAGCTAATTCCATTCGTCCGCCAATGCGTAACTTCGCTCTCGTGATGGGGGCGTGTTGTAATTGGCAGCCTGATTGTCTACCAAGCGATCGGAACGGGTTCGAACCCCGTCGTCTCCACCACAGTCTTAGTTATAGCAATTCGATCTATTGGTAGCGATCAAGGGAATTGCAGTAGCTGTGCATGGGAGAGCCTCGAGAAATCGAGGCTCTTTCCTTTTTGGCCACTCTTACGCATGAGTTAAACTTTCTACATGAAATTTCAAATCTCAGTTATAGATGATTTGTCTAATTCAGGAACCCCAGCCGAGATGGTTGAAATCGATAAATTCAACGATGAACTACGCGCCAACGGGCAATTCATATTTGCTTGGGGGCTGCATGCGCCTGAATCAGCCACCGTTATTGATAATCGAAACGAGGCAAACATGAGCACCGGCAAGCCGCTCTTTGATACCAAAGAAAACTTCAGTGGACTTTGGATTATTGATGTGGCCGATGCCGAGACTGCCGAGAAGTTAGCTTTCGCAGCATCGAAGGCATGTAACCGAAAAGTTGAGCTGCGCCCGTTTCATTAATTAGCGGTTAGCGCGCTCATAAGAAATAGGGTCTAGCGCATCTAAGTTAATTACATCCATTTTGTTTATGGCCAGGATGTCAGCAATTTGGGCACGGTGCTCAATCGAGTGATTTACTATTTGCGCAACGACTGTGGTGTTTTGAAAAGACACAGTCTCTCCGTATCGGATGAAGGTCAACATTTCTTCTGGTTGGTCAATCCATTTTAGAAATTCTTCATCGTTCTTAAGTGACTGCGCAGCCAGTGCCTTCATGCCCGCTGAAGTTAATGGAAGTTCTACTTCAGTAGGGGCCGTTTCTTTCTTTAACCGGGCCAGCAATCTTGGCTGTGCCATCACTACATGGTTAGCAATATTGCCAACTCTCCATTCGGGATTCCAAGCCGAAAATAAAAGAGCCTCTTCTGGCAGTTCACTCAAAATTGTGAAAACAGAGTGGTTCGCCCAAGCCATATGTTTGAAAAGTTTGACTAATGATTGATCGCTCATATTGTGATCTTAAACCTGTAGTTGCTTCGGGCTCAAGGAAATTCCACTTGAATTCACTCAAATCTCATATTTTGAGGAGAAAAAGGCTATAAATTGCACTTCTGACGAACTCCTTTAGGATCAAGTTACAGGTTGTCTCAAACAAAAGTGAACTAAAAATCGAAAGGTCATCTCATGTCTGATTCCGGGAAATGTCCAGTACCTCACGGCGCAAATACCACAGCCGAATCTGCTAACGAATACTGGTGGCCAAAGGCGCTGAACTTGGAAATTCTGCATCAGCATGACACTAAGACCAATCCACTTGGCGCGGACTTCGATTATTTAGAAGAGCTAAAGAAGTTAGATATCCCAGCCCTTAAGAAAGATATGCATGAGTTAATGACTACTAGCCAAAGTTGGTGGCCAGCTGACTGGGGTCACTACGGCGGGTTAATGATTCGTTTATCTTGGCACGCAGCCGGTACCTATCGTGTTGCCGATGGTCGCGGTGGTGCAGGTTCTGGTAGTAACCGTTTTGCGCCACTTAATTCTTGGCCAGATAATGCCAACTTAGATAAAGCACGTCGTTTGCTTTGGCCAATTAAGAAAAAGTATGGCAACAAAGTTAGTTGGGCAGATTTGTTGGTTTTGGCCGGCACGATTGCATACGAATCAATGGGCCTAAAGACATTTGGTTTCGCGTTCGGTCGCCCAGATATTTGGTATCCAGAGACAGACATTTATTGGGGTAATGAAAAAGAGTGGCTAGCCCCAAGTGATTCCCGTTATGGCGATTTAAATGATGCTTCAACTATGGAAAATCCATTAGCGGCAGTTCAAATGGGTTTGATTTATGTAAACCCTGAAGGTGTTAATGGAAAATCAGATCCACTTAAGACCGCAGCCCACATCCGCGAAACTTTTGCGCGTATGGCAATGAATGATGAAGAAACTGTCGCCCTTACTGCCGGCGGTCACACTGTTGGTAAAGCACACGGAAATGGTTCAGCTAAGAACTTAGGGCCTGCGCCAGAAGCTGCCGGACTAGAAGAGGCTGGCCTGGGCTGGATGAACCACACCACCCGTGGCATTGGTCGCGACACTGTAACCAGCGGAATTGAAGGAGCTTGGACCACTAACCCAACTAAATGGGATGGCGGATATTTCGAACTACTCTTTAAGTATGACTGGGAGCTAAAGAAGTCACCAGCTGGGGCAACTCAATGGGAACCAATTAATATTGACGAAGCTGATAAGCCAGTAGATGTTGAAGATCCGTCAATTAAGTACAACCCAATGATGACTGATGCCGATATGGCCATGAAGATGGATCCTGCATATCGCGCGATTTCAGAGCGTTTCCAAAAGGATCAAGCCGCATTTGATGATGCGTTCGCTCGTGCTTGGTTTAAGTTAACGCACCGCGACATGGGACCAAAAGTTCGCTACATCGGCCCTGATGTTCCGGCTGAAGATTTAATTTGGCAAGATCCAGTTGCTGCAGGAAGCAAGAGCTACAACGTGGCCGAAGTTAAGCAAGCGATTGCCGCCTCTGGCTTATCAGTGGCCGATCTTGTTGCAACTGCCTGGGATAGCGCTCGCACATACCGTGGCTCAGACAAGCGCGGCGGAGCTAATGGTTCTCGCATTCGTTTAGCACCACAGAAAGATTGGGCAGGCAATGAGCCAGCACGTTTAGCACGTGTGCTTTCAGTACTTGAACCAATTGCGCAAAAGAGCGGTGCATCTATCGCAGATGTAATTGTCTTAGCTGGTGGCGTAGGTGTTGAAATGGCTGCTAAAGCTGCTGGTCACACAATCGAAGTTCCATTTACTCCAGGTCGTGGCGATGCAACATCTGCACAAACCGATGCTGAATCATTCGCACCTCTTGAGCCAATTCACGATGGTTTCCGTAACTGGCAAGCCAAAGATTATGTGGTTACACCAGAAGAACTACTACTTGATCGCGCTCAATTGATGGGGCTTACCGCTTCTGAGATGACTGTGCTTATTGGTGGCATGCGAGTGCTGGGCACAAATCACGGCGGCACTAAACATGGTGTGTTTACTGATCAAGTAGGCGCTCTTACCCCTGATTTCTTTCTGAATTTAACTGATATGACTTATGTCTGGGAGCCAGCGGGAGTCAATCTTTACAACATTCGCAACCGAACAACCGGTGAAGTTAAATTCACGGCAACTCGTGCGGATTTAGTTTTCGGATCTAATTCGGTATTGCGCTCATACGCTGAGCTATACGCCCAAGATGATAATAAAGCTAAGTTTGTTAAGGACTTTGTTGCCGCATGGGTGAAAGTTATGAACGCAGATCGCTTCGATATCTAACTAGTTCTTTGTGTTCATGATTGAATCATGAACATATTGAGCTAAACCGCGAACTCTGCCGTCATAATATTTCTTGAAGCGTTCATCATTGATATACATCAGTGCAAGATTTTTCTGCATTTCATAGTCGCATTCGTAGAACCATTTAGAAATTGCGGCCCTGTGAGCCAAAACAATTTCTTGAACCTCGACTGAAGCGCAGTCAACGCCATTTCCGAATGCGGTTGCGAATCTTTCAGTTACTGCTTCTTGGTCAACCTTGGCCGCGGCAAAATCTGCGTGTGAATACTTGGAAGTTCGTGCTTGCGATTGCTTAAAGGCATCCGTATCGCCCCAGCGTTCGATAACCTCTGGCTCGTAATCACTCACAGTTCCAGAGTTTAGAGTAGATCCCTCGATAAGATGGGCTTCTAATTCAGACTAAAACTAGGAGCTGCCTTGTTCGAAGCGATGTTCTTAGGTGCACTGCAGGGGCTAACTGAATTCCTGCCGATTTCCTCGAGCGCACACATTCGAATCGCAGGGGCACTTTTTGGAACTACTGAAGACCCTGGTGCTCGATTCACGGCCATCACTCAAATTGGTACCGAGCTTGCGGTTTTAATTTACTTTCGCAATGACATTAAGCAGATTATTTCAGCTTGGTTTCGTCAGATAACAAAACGTCCTGCCCTGAGTTCAAGTGAAAAATCAGATGCCCGCATGGGATGGTTAATAATCATCGGAAGTTTGCCCATTGCCGTATTGGGCTACCTGGGCAGCGATGTAATCAGAAATGATTTTCGTTCACTTTGGTTGATAGCTAGCACTTTGATTATCTTTGGCGTAATTCTGGGGATCGCTGATAAGTATGGAAATAGTGATCGCGACCTATCTAACTTAAGTGTGCGCGACGGCCTGCTATATGGTTTTGCGCAATCACTTGCCCTGATTCCAGGTGTTTCAAGATCTGGTGCCACTATTGCGATGGGTCGTTTTCTTGGCTACAGCCGGCAAGCAGCTCTTCGTTATTCATTCCTGTTAGCTCTGCCGGCAGTGTTTGGTAGTGGTTTTTATGAACTAAGGGGCGCTATCGCACAAGGTGGCGATACCGGCACCTTCACAATTTCTGAGACTTTACTAGCAACGGCAATCGCATTTGTCATTGGTTATGCAGTAATTGCTTGGTTGCTTAAGTTTGTTTCCACCAGGAGCTTTGCGCCATTTATTATTTATCGAATTGGACTTGGTTCACTCTTGTTAATATTGCTTTCAACCGGGGTGATCAGTTAACTTTTTAGATAGCCAAATTAGTCACGGCTAATCGGCAGATTAATCTCAATCTCAAGGCCGCTGAATTGGCTCTTTTGCAGCTTAATAGAACCGTCTGCATTTTCAATTATGCGCTTCATGATCGTCATGCCTAACCCACTGCCACCTGATTCACGTGAGCGTGAACGATCAAATCTCTGGAAATATTGAATTCCAGACTTATATACCTCTTCAGGTAGTCCAGAACCAGCATCAGAAATTGTTAAGACTGCTCTATTTCCGGCTGTTGCCAAGACAATCAGCACTTGCGAATCCTCGGGCGTGTGCCGGCGAAGATTGGCAAATATGTTAGCCAGCATTTGTTGCGCATAATTATGAGAGATATTTACCAAGATTCCTGGCTCGATCTTTGTCTCTATTGGGCGTTCGGGCTGCAGCGTCTTTAAATCATTACTCAAATGCGCAACTTCGCGAGAGAAATTAATGATCTCAGGTGCAATCGGAGTTTGATCTTCTAGTTCGGCGATCAAGAGTAGGTCATTGATCAAAGATTGCATGCGTTCGATTTCATGACTAACTCGCCCATAGTATTCGGCAGTTTTTGTTGCATCCGTTGTTTGGTTTTTACTTAGCAGCTCAACATAACCTTTAATGACCGTTAACGGGGTGCGTAGTTCGTGGGAGGCGTCCCCCAGAAATTCACGCATGTTATCTTGATTTTTTTGGAGTGAATTCACAACTTCATTGAGCTCGTTATCGCGGCGGAAAAGATAATTTGAAACCGCAGTACCGAGTAAAACCATTGCCAGGGTAAAGAGGAATAAGTATCGGATATTTTGGCTTTTACCGGTCTTTATATCGGCAAGGGATACCGAAAGAACTAAGAATTCATCATCTGGTAACTGGATTGCTCTAATGCGGTTCATTCCATCTGTTTTTAAAGTTACCCCTTCAGAAAGTGAGGCGTATAAATCTTGGTCATTGGGAGCACTGAGTAAATCTCCAGAGCTTTGATTAAGCGAGGTTATTTCTCGTGCGGCAGATATGTAGGAAACCGTGAATTTAAGGTCACTTTGATCAGCTAGCAGTAAGCCTAAGGAAAGCGGATCATCCTGGGTGTCAGCTAGTTGATTAACTGCCGAGGTGAGAATCGAATCAACTCGGCCAATTTCATTGCTTTCAGTGATGCTGATAGCAAAAAGCCCGATGGCAGCTGAGATCAAAATAATTATGGCTGAGACTAGAGCCGTAAGACGAGTCTGCAATTTCATTAATCAGCCACAATCTGAAAACCAATACCACGCACTGTTTTTATACCGTCAAAGCCATCGATATGTAGTTTTTTACGAAGGTAAGAAATGTAGGTATCTACAACTGTTGAGCTACTTTTGAAATCTATCTCCCAAACTTCAGAGAGCAGAGTCTCTTTGGTAACCACATTTCCACGATTTAAAATTAACTGTTCTAATAACTTGAACTCAGTGGGGGACAAATCGACTAGTTGATCATTAAACTTAACTGAATATTTCGAAAAGTCCATCGAGATTGGGCCACAGGTAAGTACTTTTACTTCAGCAACTTCACCCTTGCTGCGCCGCATTATTGCTTTTACTCGCAAGACCAACTCTTCGATACTAAAGGGCTTAGTTAAATAATCATCAGCACCAGTTCGCAAACCTTGATTAATGTCGGCTTTATCTGCACGCGCACTTAACATCAATACTGGAACCGACATTCCTTCAGTACGTAACTTTTCCAACAACGCCAAACCATCAAGCTTCGGCATATTAATATCAAGGATTAGAAGATCAAATCTTTCACGGCGCAGGAACGACAGCGCCTCGAGTCCATCGGCAGCCTGAACAGCCGTGATCTCAGAGATGCTCAGCGCTTCGCTGATTAGCTCTCGAACACCTGGTTCGTCATCGATTACCAGTACTTTTGGCTGCTGAGGCATGTCGATAAGGCTAGTTCGTAGAGCGCTTATTGGGTATAGCAGGCAGGCTAGTTCGCCCATTTCATTTGCGAAATCATTAAGATTCACAAGGATTTCACAAACTTATCCCGCATCCTTATCTCATCCCGGGACGGGCTAACGAAAGGTCGAAGATGAAAAAGCGCCTCGCAGTAATCGCACTAGTTGCCAGCTCGCTTGTTGCTTCGACGAATACTGCTTTAGCCGATGCTCAAAGCGATTACCAATTAGCGGTTCAGCAATATCAAATAGCGCTAGAAAATTGGAATGTGGCTAATAAGGCCGAGCAGGATAACTTTAAAATGGCGATGAAAGATTGGAATGCAGCCGTTAAGGCCGCAGAACAAGCACGTAAGGACATTGCTTCTCAATTTAAGAGTGATGCCGATGCAATCAAAGTGCGCACTAGTGCCGCTGTGGCTGCAGCAACGACAGCAAAGGCCAAGAAAGCTGCGGGTGCTGCTGGAAAAATTGAAATGGATTTAGCAATTGCGGTGCGTAATGTCGCTATGGAAGCTGTCGTTAAACCAGGTTTGAAGCCAGTTAAACCAAAAATATTGCCGGTACCAACACCACCTGCTAAGCCGGCTAAAGCTGCAAAACCGGCTAAGCCAAGCAAGAAGCCGGTGGCAACAAAATCTCCTGCTTAATTGATTTTTCAAAATGTATAATGAGATATGAGCCAGATCAAAGTAGAGCTATTAACTGCTGAGCAGTGGGCTCGAGCTAGAGAATTACGACTCGCTTCACTGCGAGATAGCGCTCATGCTTTTGGTGGGAATCTAGAAACCGAAAGTGCGCACACCGAATCTGAGTGGCGGGCTAAGTTTGAAAACCTCCATTACTTAGTTGCATCAGTCGATGGTATTGATGGTGCAATCATGACTGTTGAGAATTTAAAAGGTGATTTCGAAGCGACAGCTTGGATAGGTGGCTGTTGGAGCTCTCCGGAATATCGCGGAGTTGGACTTTTGAAAGCCATGATGAAATTTGTCGATGAGCATGCGCAGGAAAAGGGTTGGCAACGACAAGGTTTGGGTGTTTGGGAAGATAACTATTCAGCAATCGCAGCATATGAAAAGTTAGATTTTGTTGCGATGGGTGAGCCAAAGCCAAGTACACGAGTTGCTAATAAGTTCTATATCCGCATGATTCGCGATGCAGCTAATCTCTAAAAGTTAGCCAATAAGGGAAGAATCACGCTTTTTAGATAAGTCATGCTCGCAGCCACTTGAGCGATCTTTTGAAGCGCAGGCCTCACAGAGCAAAACCAGCTTATGACAGGCAATATTTGAACAATTCACAAAGATTTTTGTTGGCGCGGCGCAAGATTCGCACTCACCAATAGTTTTAGCTTTCGATGAGAAATCCATTGCCATGCGATCATCGAAGACATAGAGCGAGCCATCCCAAAGGCCGTCATCGCCAAATTTATTTCCGTAACGAACGATCCCGCCCTTAACTTGATAAACCTCTTCAAAACCACGTGTTTTCATTACCGCAGAAAGAACCTCGCAACGAATGCCGCCGGTGCAATAAGTAACAATTGGCTTATCTTTCAAATGATCGTACTTACCGCTTTCAATTTCGGCGACAAAGTCCCGCGTAGTTTCAACATCAGGAACAATCGCATTTCGAAACTTACCGATCTTGGCTTCAAAGGCATTGCGACCATCAAAGAACACAACATCATCGCCGCGTTCTGCTACTAATTCATTAACTTGTTCAGGGCGTAAATGAATGCCACCACCAACTACGCCGTTTTTGTCAACTTTAATTTCATCTGGGTGTCCGAAGGCTACAAGTTCTTTGCGAACTTTTACCGATAACTTAGGAAATTCAGTGCCATCGCCAGCTGACCATTTGAAATCTACTTTGCGAAAACCGTCGTACTTCTTAGTCTTCTTTACGTAGGTGCGAAGCGCTTCAACCTCGCCACCTAAAGTGCCATTGATGCCGTGCTTAGAAATAATAATTCGGCCAGTTAAGCCAAGTGATTCACAAAGGGTGCGTTGCCACAATTTAACGGCGGCAGGGTCAGATATCGGCGTGAAGCAGTAATACAAAATGACCTTGTGTAAATCCATGGCGCGATTGTATCTCGCCTACTTTGCCCTTAAGAAATCAGCAGATTTAGCACCCATGGCTGGCCATCAGCAGGCGGGTGGAGCTCGCACTCAAATAACTGCGCAGTCATGCGCTGCACATCTGCCGGTGTTATGGGGTCACTGCCCTGCATAAGTATGTGCCTAGTTAGTTCGCCCCGATATTTCTTAGATATGTGTGTGATCACGCTTCGTTCTACGCCGGTTACTTTAAAGACCCTTACATCAACGGTATTTTCTGGATTAATTGTCCAAACACTTTTATATGTAGACGAGCGGCAATCTATAACTAGTTCGTCAACAAATTTCTCAGAAACTTCTGCAATCGCATCGCGCCAAAATTTGCTATCTATTTTTATTTTGTATTGAAAAATCTTATCTAGCGGTCTAACTAGACCAAAGAGCGCCGAAACTATCAAAACTCGCGAGTTAGCGCGCTTTTTCTGTGTCGCTGAAAGTGAGTGCCAGCCCAGACCTTGGTAGAGAACCCCATCGTAGATATCAATGGCCGGCGAAGTATGCGAATAATCGTAATCTGCCGTGGCCTGGGTTCTCGTAGCAGATAGCTCGGCTGCAAATATAAGTGAATTCAAATCAAATTTTTCTGGGCTAGTAGCTGCTTTTTTCTTCTCACTAGGAGGCAAGAGGATTAGCATTAGGTGATGCTATTGGAGAGGGCTCAATAATCATGGCTGATGGAAAGAATGTTCGGGCGGAGATTTTCGAAACTGGCAATGAGCGAGTTAAGGCCGCTCGCATAATTATCGATGCACCCGCTGCCAAAATTTTTGATCTCTTGGCAAATCCCAGCCGCCATAAAGAAATCGATGGTTCAAATACCATTCAAGGAAAGTTAAGTGGGCCAGAGCGGCTATCACTAGGAGCTAAATTTGGCATGTCCATGCACTTAGGCATTGATTACAAGATTAGGAATACCGTCGTTGAATTTGAAGAGAATAAACTCATTGCTTGGCGGCATTTAGGTCGCTGGCGTTGGCGCTATGAGATTCGCGAGATCGGCTCAAATCAATGCGAAGTTACCGAAACTTTTGATGGTCGTAAATCAATATCGCAGGCCTGGTTAAAGTTGCGTAAGGCCTATCCCTGGACTCAAATGGTCGTTGCGAAGACTTTGGTGCGCTTAAAAGAGGTCATGGAAGCACGCTAGATACTGTGGGAAGATAGCTACATGAATATGGCTAATGATTCGCTAGGCGCTGTAGTGGCCTCTCAAAAGTTACGCTCACTCACTAATAGTTGAGGTTGTTTCAATGAACCGCGATTATTTAGTCATTATTCCAACTTATAACGAGATTACCAGCGTCGGAATTTTACTGCCACAGTTGCTCGAACTTAATTTAGATATTTTGGTAGTAGATGATGGCTCACCTGATGGCACGGCTGATGCTTGCCGGCAACTTGGTTTGCAAAGTGGCCGCATAGTTGTTGTAGAGCGAAAGAAAAAATTGGGTTTAGGAAGTGCTTATAAAGCTGGCTTCAAATATGGCGAAGACCGCGGTTACGAATTCTTAATTGAGATGGATGCTGATGGCTCACACCAAGTCAGCGACCTTCTTACTTTGATGAGCGCGATGGAAAAGAGTGGCTCAGATTTAGTAATTGGATCGCGCTGGATTTCTGGTGGCGCTGTGCAGAATTGGGCCAGACGTCGAGAATGGTTATCAAGATCTGCCAATGTTTATGCCCGGCTATTGTTAGGCGGGAAAGTAAAGGATATGACAGCTGGCTTTCGAATTTATCGCACGGCTAAGTTAATTCAAATTGATTTAGCTTCTGTTAAGAGTGAGGGTTATTGTTTTCAAATCGAAATGACCAAACGGATGTCTCAAATTGATGGCAATATTTTGGAAGTTCCAATTACCTTTGTAGAACGTAAGTATGGTGTTAGCAAGATGTCCAAAAAGATTGTTTTTGAGGCAATTTATCGAGTGACCGCGTGGGGTCTAAGCGCGAAATTCCGAAGAAAGCGCCCTTCATAGCCACTTGCGATTTGCCGTGATAAGTTCAGCGCACTTGATCCAGGTGGCACCGCTGCCCATGAACAAGTGGCGTTGCGTTTAGCGAAATCCGGTTTGATTCCGGTGCTGTCCCGCAACTGTAAAGATCGAAAGATCTAAGCCAGGTCGCCTGGCGTGACGCCGAAAGTGTTATCCAACCTCGGAGGAAGGTTGGGCCTTTACGCGGAACTTCTCGTTTAATTGCCCCCTTTCTCCCTCAAATCTCTTGAGGGAGTATTTTTATGTTTAAAAGGTATGTTCGACCGATGGCACTCTTGGTCGCAGCGCTATTACTAGCCCCACTTGCTCCAGCAAACGCGGCTAGTACAGCTACAAAATATCCACTAACTATTTCATCTGGTGGATACTCAACAACAATTGCCAAAAAGCCAACTCGCATCATTTCGCTTTCCCCAAGTGCTACTGAATCACTATTTGAAATTGGCGCTGGCAAACAAGTATTGGCAGTTGACTCACTTTCGAATTTTCCCAAGTCAGCCCCAATTACTCAGTTGAGCGCATTTGAACCAAATGTCGAAGCAATAGCTGCACTAAAACCAGATCTGGTGGTCTTATCTGTCGATGCCATGAAATCTCTGGTAGTTAAAGAAGCTCTGGAGAAGTTAAAGATCTCAGTATTGATGGAGAAAGCGCCAGAAAACTTAGCACAGGCCTATAAAGAAATTGAAATTTTGGGAGCTGTAACTGGTCGCACAGTAGAAGCCAAAAAAGTAACTGTCAAGATGGCTTCATTGATTAAATCAATTATTAAGAAATCAAAAGTAAGTGGCAAAGTAACTTTCTTTCATGAGCTCGATAACACACTTTATTCAGTTACTTCCGATACTTTCATTGGCAAGGTTTACAAAGACTTTGGTTTGATTAATATCGCAGACAAGGCTGCTGGGGCTGATTCTTATGGCTATCCACAACTTTCAGCTGAGTACCTAGTTAAGTCTGATCCGACCATAATCTTTCTAGCAGATGCTGAATACGGCGAAAGTGTGGCAACCGTAAACGCTCGCGCTGGTTGGTCTGGAATAACTGCGGTTACTAAGAAGAATATTTTCGCTCTACCAAACGATATTCCTTCTAGATGGGGGCCACGACTTGTTGATTTCTATCGCTATGTTGCTGCATCGCTTGCAAAGGTGAAGAAGTAAGTAAATGAAGAAGAATCAGATCGATCGCGTGTGGCGCTGGCAGATTACTGCCAGCGCTGCCGCGGCGCTTCTGATTGCTTGTTTACTTGGGGTGGGCTTTGGTCCGGTTAATTTGAATTTCGGATCAATCATTAGAACTTTATTGGGTTTACCCAATGGCTTAGAAAGTGAAGATCGCACCTTGTTGCTTGAGTTGCGATTACCGCGAGTTGTATTAGGTGCGCTAGTTGGCGCAGCCCTTGCAACAAGTGGTGCGGTTTATCAGAGTGTTTTTAGAAACCCGCTAGCTGATCCATATTTACTTGGCGTCGCATCAGGTGCTGGCCTCGGAGCCACAATTGCCATCACCAACGGTGGCGGAGACTTACACGCCCTGCTACCAATCTTTGCCTTTCTCGGGGGAGTACTTGCAGTGGCTGCGACTTTCTTAGTGGCAGGTAGATTATTTGCAGATCCCAGTACTTTGTTATTGGCAGGTATTGCAGTTGGTTCTTTTGCAACAGCGTTTCAAACTTATTTGCAACAACGCAACAGCGCAGCCTTGCGTCCGGTGTATTCCTGGATTCTGGGCGAGCTAACAGTTGCCAATTGGGACGTAGTTAAGTGGGCCGGCTTTTATATTCTTATCGCTCTTGCTGTGTTAATTCGTATTTCCAAGGTCCTTGATGCGTTGATGCTAAGCGATGAAGAGGCCTATTCCTTAGGGGTTTCACCCCAGAAAATCCGCATGATTGCCGTTGCTGCGGCGACTTTAGCAACTGCCACAGCAGTATCTGCAAGTGGTCTAATCGGCTTTGTTGGAATTGTGGTGCCGCACTTAGTTAGAGGCTTAACCAAGCGGGCTACAAATCGATCGCTTCTTTCGATCGCATTTGTGGGCGCTGCGTTTCTAGTAATTGCCGATTTGGGAGCCCGCACATTGCTATCACCAGCAGAGCTGCCTATTGGAGTCATTACCGCATTCGTCGGGGCACCATTTTTCTTATTCGTTCTACGAGCTCGCAATCGAGGTAGCCAGTGATTAATATCGAAAATCTCTCAGTGCGTTTTGATAACGCTGAAGTTCTACAATCAATTAATTTAGATATTCCAGAAGGAACCTGGAGCTGTTTAGTAGGTCCCAATGGCGCTGGCAAGACCACGCTGTTACGCACCATGCTCGGCATGCAACCGTATTCGGGTTCAATTAAATATAACGATCGAGAAATTGCTAAGAACAAATCACTGAACATCGCATTTGTTCCGCAGCGTCCCTCAATTCCAGCAGCTATGAGTGTTGCTGAATATGTGATGTTAGGACGAGCAAAGCTAGATGGCTGGGGCAAAGAGAGTGCACATAGTCGCAATATCGTGCACGAGATGTTAGAGGCAACTCAGTTATTAGGAATGCAGAGCCAATTAGTAAACACCCTCTCTGGCGGTGAAATGCAGCGGGTATTAATCGCCCGGGCCCTGGTACAGGAACCCGAAGTGATGTTGCTTGATGAACCAACCAGTGCCCTTGATTTACATCATCAGATTGCAGTACTAAATAAAGTTGAGGAAATTAAGTCAACTGGCGTCACCATTGTTTCAACGATGCACGACATCACCTTGGGCGCTATGTATGCAGAGCGAATCATCATCATGCAGAGCGGGCGAGTGCTGCTAGATGGCGAATCACATTCGGTTATTCACTCACCCGAGTTGCGCAGCGCCTTTGATGACCGTATTAGCGTGCATCTACTTGAGAACGGTCGTCCAGTAATCATTGCCGCTAAGCGCGCTACAGGGTGAGATAAAGGGGTTATTTAGCGCCTAAGCTCACTTGTTTAGGGGTTAGAGATAGCATTTCTCCCCTACTTAAGTAACCCTATCCCTATGAGCGAGTTTGATTCAGATATCACCCTTTCGCGAATCCGCCCGCCTGAATTACCAGCCAATTTCCTCTCCAGACGGCACCTATTTGAGTTAATTGATGATCGAGCTCCTGGCTACACCATGGTGGTGGCACCGGCCGGATATGGAAAAACCTCGCTAATTGCCGAGTGGGCGAAACAAAGTAAGAAAAAAGTAATTTGGTACACGATGTCAGAGACCGATAGTTCAGTTGGGGTTTCTACATATTTAATGCGTGCGATTCGTGAAGTAATTCCAGATTTTGCTCCTAGTTTAGAAGCAAAAACTGTTACCTCGATTTTTCAAGCTATCGCAAATCTGAACGAGGATATTGTCTTAGTCCTAGATAATATTGTTGATGCTTTTACTTATCAACTAAATCAAACGCAATCTTATATGGATGCGATTCCGGATAACATTCATATCATTGCGCTGCGGCGAATTATGCCAACAGTTTCGCTTAAGCGATTTTCTAGTGTTGGTCGCTTATCAGTAATTACCGCGGGCGATATAGTCTTTACAAAGGATGAAATCAAAGCTTTGCTGCAAGTTTCTGGTGCTGATTCAAGTGAGAAAAAAATAGGTCAAGTTTCCGAACAAACTCATGGGTGGCCTCTAGCCGTTGCAATCATCGCAAGTGGTGAAGATGCCAAACCAGAACAAGAAGTTGACCATAGTCTGGTAAGAAATTTAGTTTCAAGCAAGTTTGAAAAACTAGCTAAGGAGATTCGAGAGTTATTGGTTGCGATGTCTAGTTTTGAGGTCTTTGATCTAGAATTAGCTAATTCTGTAGTTGGTAAAATGGTCAACGAAGCAATCTTGAATAAACTCGCAGCCGAAGCCGTTTTTCTAATGTCTGCTGCTGGTCAAAAAGGTACCTACATTTTTAATAACATCGCACGCGAAGTAATTGACGAGATGGCGCGTGCCGACAACAAGAACTATCGCAAGAATCAGATAGCGCTATCAGAACTCTTTAATCTCAAGGGTCAGCTGAATCTAGCAATAGTACACGCTGTAAAATCTGGCGATGGTGATTACCTACGTGAAATGTTTAAGCCGGCACTTCGTAAATTGATTCAGAAAAGTGATGGTAGAAATATTATTTACTGGAGTAATTATTTACCACAAAATAACGCCCGTAATAAAGTATTTTCAGAACTAGCAAAGGTCATGGGTCACCTGACTAATTACGAATTTGACCGCACGATTCAGTTGATCGATGAGATGAGTTTTTCTTATAGGGACACCCCGTTAGGTCCATTTCTCGAAAAAGTTAACGCAGCCGCCTTGGCGCATATTGCGTTTAGCCGTGGGAAATTATTGGAATTTGATAGTCAAATGAAAATAATTTTTAGCGAACCGATGTCAGAGCCTGCCATGGATCTATCAGATCGACTTGGTATTTTTCGAATGTTGGCTGCCAGATCATTTATTTTTGAGGATTCTGTAATCTTGAATTCGATTGAATCCGATGTTCGAGTGGCTATCAAAGAAAGCAGCTCGCACGATGACCTATTTATCTGGCAGACAATCAGGGCCATGAAGTTTTTCCTGGAAGGCGAATATTTGCAGGCTTTTGATGCAGCATCATTATCTGAAGAAATTGGACAGTGCAATGAATATGCAGGATTCTTTGGATATACCGAAGCCGTCTACATTAAAGCACGCTGCTATATAGAATTTTGTGAGACAGAGAAAGCAACTGAAGAATTAGAAAAGCTGGCTAAATTGGCACGAGAGTGGCAGCAATGGCCATGGTTATTTATGGCCGAAAGTTATCTGGCACGCGTGTTGATAATGAATGGCAAAGTTGAGGAAGCATTTGCTGTAGTACGCGATCATCGGCAATTGGCCTCTAAGTTTAAGGGTGAAGATGGCCTGAGTTTGATAATTGATATAAATGAGTTAGCCCTGAGATTCTGGGTCAAAGACTATGAACGATCTAACCAAATTCTTAGTCGTCTACCAAAAGACTTAATTTTCACACACCAATATCGCCAGGCAATTGGCGCAGTATCGAAGAATGAAGTGAAGAAAAAGGTTGCTCCAGAAATTTTAGCCTCCGATAGCGCTCGTGAAAAAATCTGGAAATCTTTGGTTGGTTGCGAGGCAAATATCAAACAAGAGACCTTAGCCATGGATGCGCTTAAGGTTGGACTTGATGTTGGTGCACAAGTAGGCGCTAAAGACACTTTCTTGCGACAAGATCCCACAATTCTGGAATTGATTATTCGTAGTGCCTCTAAGCGACCAACTGTTTATCTTGAAGAGTTAGCACGCGCCGCGGCCCAGCGAATGAATGCAAAGAACAACCAGAATGCAGCGCTAACTCAACCCTTAACTAAGCGAGAAATAGATGTGCTGCGTTCGCTAGCAACAGGTAATCCAATTACCGCAATTGGTAAGACCTTACATATTTCGCACAACACGATGAAGACTCACCTACGAAATATCTATCGCAAGTTAAGCGCTAGTGGCCGCGATGAAGCAGTAGCAAAAGCACAGACCCTATTCATTATTTAGGCAAACTAAGTAGCTCAAGTATTCCGATTAGTCGTGGTGCTGACCTGATTTATGTTTAAAGCGACCCATGAATTCATCCTTTAAATCAAAGAAGTGACCAGTCTTTAGGGCTGCTCGCATTTGATCAACTAAACGCACGACAAAACGTTCATTATGAATTGTTGCCAGAGTTGCGGCAATCATCTCTTTGCCATGGAATAAGTGGTTTAGATATGCGCGGGTGTAGTTCTGGCAGGTGTAGCAATCGCATTCGCTATCGATCGGGTTGAAATCTCGCTTATATGTAGCATTAGTTAGGTTATAACGACCAGTCATTGTGTAGACGGCACTTGAACGAGCGATGCGTGATGCAAGTACACAATCAAAAGTATCGATGCCGCTTTCAACCCCCACAAATAGATCTTCTGGGGCGCCGATGCCAAGTAAGTGCTTAGGTTTTTCTTCGGGTAGTTCGCTATTTACCCATTGCACAATGGTGCCGAGTGAATCTTTATCTAGCGCACCCCCAATACCAAAACCATCAAATGAAATACCTGATGATTCAAGTGAGCCTAAATCTTTTGCGGCTTTGCGGCGCAAGTCTTCATATTGTGCACCTTGAATAACGCCAAAGAGAGCTTGGTATGGCTTATCTGCTCGTTCAATCGTTAGTCGCTTATGTTCATCTAAGCAACGAATTGCCCAGGCATATGTTCGATCCATTGCGCGTTCTTGATAGCCACGAGTGTTATGAAGCGTGGTGCATTCATCAAAGGCAAAAATTACGTCAGCGCCAATTTGATGCTGAATCTGCATCGAAACTTCTGGGGTAAAGCGATGCATCGAACCGTTTAAATGCGATTTGAAAGTGACACCTTCGTCATCGACATGAGCTAGCCGTTGCTTATTATCAGCAATTACATCATCTGCGCGAAATGTCTTGGCATCCATGGCCAAAACTTTTTTAAAGCCCACGCCGAGGGAGAGAACTTGGAAACCCCCGCTATCGGTAAAGGTGGGGCCATTCCAATTCATAAACTTTGATAAGCCGCCAGCTGCATCAAGAATTTCTGGGCCGGGCTGTAGATACAAATGATAAGCATTTGAAAGCAGAGCTTGCGCACCTAGTTCGTGCATTGCTTCAGGCAATACCGATTTAACGGTGGCTTTGGTACCTACTGGAATAAAAGCAGGTGTTTCAACTACGCCATTTGGGGTCGTTAGCGTGCCAGTTCGGGCATATGAATTCTCAGCCGATTTCTCGATTTCAAATTTGAAACCGGGGCTCGCATTTATAGACATGGCAGGTAGTGTCGCAGAGTTACCAGATCTCGACTCGCTCGCTTTCGGCAAGCCATAACTTGTCGCCTTCGGTCACTTCAAAAGCATCATAAAAGTCCTTGAGATTGGCAACGATTGCGTTGCATCGGAACTCATAAGGCGAATGTGGATCTGTTGCGATGCGACGACGTAACTCTTCGGCACGCACTTTTCCGCGCCAAACTTGCGCCCAAGATAAGAAGAATCGTTGTTCACCCGTTAAACCATCAATTACCGGCGCCTGAGAGCCCTTTAGAGCCAATTTATAGGCTTTAAATCCAATTGCTAACCCACCAAGGTCACCAATGTTTTCTCCGACCGTTAGCGCCCCGTTTACATGGATATCTGGGGTCTCCTCCGGAAATAGCGCATCAAATTGTTTGATCAACATATTTGCGCGTTTTTCAAATTCAATGCGATCGCTCTGTGCCCACCAATCGATCATGTTGCCATCGCCATCGAATTTAGAACCTTGGTCATCAAAGCCATGGCCGATCTCGTGGCCGATAACTGCCCCAATCCCACCGTAATTAACTGCGATATCAGCCGCTAGATCAAAGAAAGGTGGCTGCAGGATCGCAGCTGGAAAGACAATCTCATTCTGGACCGGATGGTAATAAGCATTAACGGTTTGCGGGGTCATCAGCCATTCAGTCTTATCAACTGGTTTACCAATTTTGGCGAGTTCTATATCGCGGGCAAATTTGGTGATTCGGCCAATATTTTCAAAGAGACCATCGCGGGTAATTGTTAGCGCCGAATAATCGCGCCACTTGTCGGGATAGCCAATCTTCGGTGTGAACTTAGCTAACTTAGCCAGAGCCTTCGCTTTTGTCTCTGGACTCATCCAGGAAAGCTCGTTGATGCTGATGCGGTAGGCCTCAATTAAATTGGCAACCAGATCTAGCATTGCAACTTTGGCCGCTTCTGGAAAATGGCGCTGCACATAAATCGAGCCAATCGCCTCACCAAGTGCGCCTTCGACAAAGGAAATTGCGCGCTTCCAGCGAACTCGAAGTTCTGGGGTGCCCGATAAAGTCTTGGCATAGAAATCAAAGTTCTGGTTTACAAATTCATCTGGCAGGTAAGCCGCAGCGCCAGAAATCAACTGCCATTTCAGCCACGCCTTCCAAGGCGCAGGATTAAAATTTTCTAGGAGGGTAGATAGCCCCGCAAAAAATGTCGGCTGTCGCACAACTATCTCGCCGAAGGCAGACTTTGGAATCTGGCTAAATTCAAGCCAACTAGCCCAATTAAAATGTGGGACCAAGGCGCAGAGTTCGGCATAGGTCATCTTGTTGTAGGTGAGCTCAACATCGCGATCTTTCACTTGATCAAAATGATGTGAGGCAATTTTAGCTTCGAGGTTATAGATCGCATCGGCTAACTCAGTGCCACCATCTATTTTGGCTAGCGCAAACATCTTGGCCACGTGGACTTTAAAGGCCTTACGAATTTCTTCATATTGTTCTTCGCGGTAGTAAGCCTCGTCGGGAAGTGATAATCCGCCTTGTCCCAAATAAACAATATTCATTTCAGAGTTCTTGGCATCGCCATAGATGCCTAACCCAAATGCACCACCTAATCCGCGCATTTCCAGATCAGCCATCACCTGGATAAATTGATCGCGGGTTTGAATCGCATCGATTGCTGCGAGATCTTTAAGTAGGGGAGTAATGCCAGCTTTGGCAATTGCCTCGGTATCTAAAAAGCAGTCATATAAATCGCGAATCTTCTGGGCATTGCCTTCGCCTTTGGCGGTCTCGATAATTTCGCGGACCTGAGCTTCGGCCTCTAAATAAAGTTGGTAGGTGATTCCATCCGATGAGCGATCTTGCGGGATTTCATGGTTTTTTAGCCAAGTGCCATTGAAATATCGATAAAGGTCATCTTGCGGACGAAATGAGCTATCGATATGAGATTTGTCGATTCCGCTTGCCAATGGCTTATCAATCGGTTTGGTCATGGTTTCCCTCGCGCGTTTAGAGTAGTTTTAAAAGTAGTTGAAGGTTCAACATTTAATCTACACTTAACCTTATGGCACTGGAAAAAACTCCTCAAGGTCAAAAATCAGGTAGTGAACCTAACTGGTTGACCCCAACTGAGATGGCGGCTTGGCGTAGATATATTGTCGCTAGCCGGCGCTTAATAGAGGCGCTAGATACTGACTTAGATCAACATGATTTATCAATGGCCGATTATGAAATTTTGGCCCAATTAAGTGATGCCCCAGATCGCCGCATGCGCATGGCTGAACTAGCTGAAATTGCCATGCTTTCACGCTCTCGACTTTCACATCGAATGAAGGTTATGGAAGAAGCTGGCTGGGTTCGGCGCGAAGCTTGCCCAGATGACAAACGCGGATTCTTTGCCGTGATGACGGCTAAAGGCTGGAAAGCAATTGTCGCTGCTGCCCCAGATCATGTGGCCAGTGTGCGAACCAGATTTGTAGATAAATTGAGCAAGGCCGATCAAGTAGTTTTAGCAGAAATATTTGAACGAGTAGGAAATGATTTAAGAGATGAGATTAAGTAGTTAGTAACTCTAAAAAATCTGCACAAAAAAATCCCCGCCACGTAAAGTGGCGGGGATTTTTAATTGTTGATGACTACTTCTTCTTAGCAGCCTTCTTGCGGCGCTTTGGAGCAGCCTTCTTAGCAGCTGGCTTAGCAGCAGCCTTCTTGCGCTTCTTAGGAGCAGCCTTCTTAGCAGCTGGCTTAGCAGCTGCCTTCTTACGGCGCTTCTTTGGAGCAGCCTTCTTAGCAGCAGCTGGTTTAGCAGCTGCCTTCTTGCGACGCTTTGGAGCAGCCTTCTTAGCAGCTGGCTTAGCAGCTGCCTTCTTACGGCGCTTTGGAGCAGCCTTCTTTGCAGCAGCTGGTTTAGCAGCTGCCTTCTTGCGACGCTTTGGAGCGGCTTTCTTTGCAGCAGCTGGCTTAGCAGCTGCTTTCTTACGCTTCTTTGGGGCTGCTGCTGGTTTAGCAGCTGCCTTCTTGCGCTTCTTTGGAGCAGTTTTCTTTGCTGCGGCCACGTG